>NZ_RAWB01000734.1 GCF_003612055.1 Corallococcus llansteffanensis | reverse complement strand
ATCCCACCCCCGCCAGCCCCAGAATGACCAGGGCACCCCAATTCCTGACATGCATGTCTTCTCCTTCCGCCCCAACGCGGCCGGAAGGTGGGGTGCAAGGCATTGTCCTCCAAGAGGCACCCGGAGGGGGTGGGAGTGTCCTGGCCGGAAGTCACCACGAAGGTCCTGGTGCATTGGCGTGTCCTCAGCCGGGGTGAGTGCCCATCTCGATCTGGAGCCTTCCCATTTCCATGCGCCGGAATCATGGGCGGTGACTTCCCCACGCCTCCCGGCGCATCCGGTCTACGCTCGGCTGTGATGCGACGACTCGGGGAGGGCCCGTGAGGGACACGCGGAGGATGGCCGCGCTGCTGTTGGGCGTGATGACGGGAGCGCTGCCTGCCCAGGCGGGAGCGCCGCGGGAGGCGCCTGGCTGTGACTTCCGATGGGAGTGCCAGCTCGGCACCCACGCGTTCTCCGTGAGCTTCGATTCCGAGTCGGACGACTGCACCGAAGACGACATGCGGGTCTCCGTGGACGTGGCAGGCCGGCGGAGCGGGCTGTCGCTGAAGAAGGCCTGGTACAGCTCCATCTCCAACATCGCCAACGGCGAATCGATTTGCAGCCTCCCAGGCGAGGCCCCTGCGAGAGCGGGCCCGGTCTCGGCCTTCGCGGTCGGTCCCCAGCAGGCGCTGGTGTTCTTCACGACGAGCGGCCGCCCGGGCTACGACAGCGTCGGGGTGATGCTCCTGGACGTCGCGACCGGGAAGCTCCTGGATGCCCGGCAGGGCCTGGGGGAGTCCAAGGAGCCCACCGTGGCCGTCCTCAAGACGCGTACCGGCTTCAAGCTGCGCCTGGTGAAGGAGCACCTGCCGGAAGTTCGGTGCGATTGCTCGGCGGCCTTCGCGGATGCCTGGATGTCCGTGGAGGTCGTCAACAGCCACATCAAGATCCGCTGGATGTGAGGAGCGTACAGGGCCGGGGGACCTTCGAACGCGTCAGGTGGAACCCCAGGGATGCACGCGGTGACAGTTTCGAGGGGGACCGGTGTTGAAGCCGCCGCCCATGCGCCTCCCCCGTCCCCTCTTCCTGTTGCCGGCCTTCCTGCTGCTCCTGGGCACGGGGGCGCGCGGCCAGGGCGTTCCGTCCGCCACCAGCGAGCCCCGCACGGTGGAGGTGGACCTCCAATCCACCGACGGAGGACAAGCCCTCTCCGCCGAGGACGCCCTTCGCCTGGGACTCTCCCCCGACGCGGGTGACACCGCGCTGATCCCTCCAACCCTCACGGCCGACGCACCCGCCGCGTGGCCGGAAGGGCTGGAAGGCACTCCGGGTGAGGTGAAATTGGAGCTGCTGGTGGACGTGGACGGCCGCGTCGCGGAGACGAAGGTGGTGCGCGCCGCCGCCGAGCCGCGCCTCACCGAAGCGGCACTCGCCGCAGCCCCGGGCCTGCGCTTCACCCCAGCCACACTGGGCGGTGTCCCCGTGGCGGTGCGCCTGCCCTTCGTCTACCGCTTCACGCCCCCCGTGCAGGCCCCCGCCGCCACGACGCGCCTCACCGGCGAGGTGCGCGCGAGAGGCACCCGCAAGCCGCTGGCCGACGCGGCCCTCTTCCTCGACGGCGCGCAGCAGCCCGCCGCCACCACCGACCCTCGCGGGCGCTTCACGGTGGACGTGACGCCAGGCGCGCACCGCATCGAGGTCCGCGCACCGGGCCACGAGACGACGACGTTCGAGGAGAAGCTGGAACAGGGGCAGACGCTTCAGGTCGTCTACCGGCTCCAGCCTCGCGAGGTGAACCCCTACGAGACGGTGGTGCGCGACGAGCGCCCGCGCACGGAGGTCACCCGCATCAGCCTGCACGAGCAGGAGATCCGCGAGGTGCCCGGCACGCTGGGCGATCCGTTCCGCGTGGTGATGTTGATGCCGGGCGTGGGCAGCCTCGCGTCCGGGATCAGCTACCCCGTGGTGCGCGGCAGCCAGCCCGCGGCCACCGGGTTCTTCCTCGACGGTGTGCGCATCCCGATGCTGTACCACCTGCTGCTCGGGCCCGCGGTCATCCACCCGGACTTCATCGACACCGTGGACTTCTATCCGGGCACACCGCCGGTGCAGTACGGCCGCGTGCTGGGCGGCGCGGTGGAGGGGCGCCTCAGCCGGCCGCGCGAGGACCGGCTGCACTTCACCGCGTACGCGGACCTGCTCAACGCGGGCGGCTTCATCGAGCAGCCCTTCGCCTCCACCGGCACCAGCGTCAGCGTGGCCGGCCGCATCAGCTACTCCGCGCTGCTCATCTCGCTGGCGGCCAATGCCCTCAACGAGAAGGACGCAGAGCAGGTGCGCGCGGGCTTCTGGGATTATCAGGCTCGCATCGAGCAGAAGGTGGGCCAGGGCCGCCTGCGCCTGTTCGCGCTGGGCAGCTCCGACGACGTGGGCCTCTCTCCCAAGGAGGTCGAGCGCTCCGAGGGCGGCGGCGTCACCTCGCGCTTCCATCGCATCGACCTGCGTGGCACGCACCCGCTCGCGGGCGGCGAGGGGGAGGTCGGCATCACGCTGGGCTGGGACGGCCTGGGCCTCACCGGCGAGCAGACGAAGCGCGTCGGGGGTGCCCTCGTGCGCCAGGACGTGGGCGAGTACGGCCTTGAGCAGACGAGCCTTTCCGCGCGCGCCGGGTGGCGACGGGTGCTCACCGACACGCTGGAGGTGGCCGTGGGCGCGGACGTGGAGAACCGCCGCTCGGCCACCACCCTCACCGGCACCGCGCGCCCCCCGGGCTGGCGTGCTTCCGACGACGCGGATCCGTTCAAGCGGCCCTCGGCGATCGCCACCTTCTCCGGCGCGTACGCGTCCGTCACCTGGAAGCCCTCCGAGAAGTGGGTGGTGTCACCGGGCCTGCGCGTGGACGCGTACCATCTGGTGCCGGGCTTCACGTTCACCGCCGTGGAGCCGCGCCTGTCCGTGCGCCACACGCTGACGGACACCCTCACGCTCAAGGGCGGCGCGGGGCTGTTCCACCAGCCGCCCACCGTGCTCCTGCACATCCCCGCCGTGGACACCGCCAGCCTGCGCTACGGCCTCCAGTCTGGCGCGCAGTTCGACGTAGGCGCGGAGTGGAAGGCGCTGGAGGGGCTGGAGCTGAGCGCGGACGCGTACTTCAACCCGCTGTCGCGCGCGGTGGAGTTCGACCTGGTGGACGTCGCGGAGAACCGCCGGCGCCGGGGCAGCCTGGGGACGGACCCCGCCACCACCGGCTACGCCTACGGCCTGGACCTGATGGCGCGCCACCCGCTGGGCCAGCACTGGTTCGGCTGGGTGTCCTACAGCTTCCTGCAGAGCAAGCGAAAGGCGCGCTTCGCCCGCATCGGTGACGACAACCAGGTGCT
Organism: Corallococcus llansteffanensis; assembly: GCF_003612055.1. GTDB lineage: Bacteria > Myxococcota > Myxococcia > Myxococcales > Myxococcaceae > Corallococcus > Corallococcus llansteffanensis. Next base: position 877 of record NZ_RAWB01000734.1, on the reverse strand, counting down.
GGAGACGGTGGAGGGAGCACTACCCTTCGCCTTCGAACAGGCACACGTCTTCAACGCCGCGCTCAGCTACAAGTTCGGCAACAACTGGACGGTGGGCACGGTGGTGCACTTCAACACCGGCCGTCCGGAGACGGGGCAGATCACCTCGCAGACGCAGCGCTGGGTGACGGATGCCGACGGCGAGGGGAATTGGGTGCGCCAGGACCTGGACCGCGCCGGCCGGCTGGCGCCGTTCTTCCGCGTGGACGCGCGCATCGCGAAGTCGTGGGCCTACCAGGACTTCACCCTGGATGCGTCGCTCGACGTGCTCAACCTCTCCGTGCAACAGGAGGTCATCGCCTACGACTACTCCTTCGACGGCTACGGGGACCCGGGGCTCGAACCCGTGCGCGCCCCCGTCCGGATTCCCGTCATCCTCCCCTTGTTCGGCCTCAAGGCGACCTACTGACATGCGCCACGCACCGCTCCCCTTCCTGGGCCTGGGACTCCTGGCCTCCACCCTCTCCGGCTGCGAGCGCTACCCGGAAGACCCCATCTTCGCCTACGGCCGCGCCCGCCAGTTAGAGGGTGCGCCGCTGGCCGGCGAGCCTTTGACCCTCGAGCGCCTGAGCGACGGCGTCTACTCGCCGCTGAGCACCACCACCACCGAGGCCAGCGGAGACTTCCTCTTCGAACTGCTCTCCGGCGACGCCGTCGACGCGAGGAACCTCGAGGAGCAGCAGGCCCGGCTGCGCCTGACGCTGCCGGCGGACGCGACCGGGCGTGGGACGTTCATCCTGCTCTCCATGCGGGACGACGTGGAGCTCCCCACGCTCCAGCCCTGGGATGCCCACCCGCGCGTGGAAGCGGGGCCCCAGGGGCCCTCCGTGGCCTTTCC
>NZ_RAWB01000733.1 GCF_003612055.1 Corallococcus llansteffanensis | reverse complement strand
CTCCAGCACCGGCACGGCGCGGGGCATGATGCACGGATCATGTCGGCCGCCCTTGGCGTGATCCGCGAGCGTCGCGGGGGGCTTGAAGAAGGCGCGCACCTGCATGGGCTCCCCGTTGGCGAGGCCGCCCTGGATGCCGCCGTAAGCGTCCTTCACCGAGTGGAACTGGCTGCCGGGCTGGCCGATGCGCTGGAGCAGATCCGGCGGGCCCCACACGACGCCGGTGACGGCGCCGATGCTGCCCAGCGCCTGCGCGATGAGCGCCTTCAGCTTGCCGAAGATGGGCTCGCCCAGACCCACGGGCAGGCCCTCCACGCGCACGTCGATGGCGCCGCCCAGGCTGTCCCCGGCCTCCTTCGCGGCGAGGATCTGCCGGGACATCTCGTCGCGCACGGCAGCGTCCGGGCAGCGGGTGGGGTGCGCGTCCACGAGCGCGCGCGTGAGGCCTGGCGCCGGCACGGAGGCCACCAGTTCACCGACCTGGGACACGTACGCGACGGTGCTCAGCGTGGGCAGGTCGCGGGCCAGGTACGCCTCCGCGATGGTGCCGCCAATGACGCGGCAGAGCGTCTCGCGGCCGCTGGTGCGCCCGCCGCCGCGGTGGTCGCGGTGCTTGTAGCGCTCGCGCCATACGGAGTCCGCGTGGCCGGGCCGGTCCACGGCCGCCAGCTGGTTGTAGTCCTGCGAGCGCTGGTTCGTATTGCGCACGATGGCCGCGATGGGCGTGCCCAGCGTCTTGTCCTCGTAGACGCCGGAGAGGATCTCCACGGTGTCCGGCTCGTTGCGGGCCGTGACGAGGGCGGACTGCCCGGGACGTCGGCGGTCCAGCGCCGCCTGGAGCAGGTCGCGCGTGAGCGGAACGCCCGCGGGGCAGCCGTCCAGCACGGAGCCGAGCGCGGGGCCGTGGCTTTCGCCGAAGGTCGTCAGCCGGAAGAGGGTGCCAAAGGTATTCATGTCGCCGTTTCCCAGAGTTGTCGCTGCCGCCGGGCCTGGGCGACGAACCACGCCGCACCGAGCAGAAGTGGGGTGCCCCCGCGGCGAACGATCTCCGCGGCGACGCGCCGGCCGGGTGCACCGTATGCGATCACCGCCACGCGCGCCCCCTCGAATCGCAGGGTTTCAGGGGGAGCCACCCTGTCGGGCCACGTCCACACCCAGTCCCCTGTGAGGGGCGACTGGACCTCGGCCCGGCGCACGACGCGCAAGTCGAGGCCCAGCTCCCCGGCCACCAGGCGCAGGGCCTGCGTGGAGCCGCCGTCTCCCAGCACCGACACCGACTTCGAACCCAGGCGCTCCAGCACCGCGCGGGCGCCCTCGGTGTCGGTGTTGAAGGACTCCCACCGCGAGCCCCGGCGCACCAGCGTGTTGATGGCCTCCAGCGCCGCGCCGGTGTGCCGCGCCAGCCGCATCTTGAAGGGGCTGGTGACGGCGAAGCCCGCGTAGTGTGGCAGCAGCGAGTCCACCACCGCCTCCACCGGCGCGTCCTCCGCGAGGTCGATGCGATCGAACGGCTGACGGTGGATCCGCGGCGAGCGCGAGTGGGGAATCGAAGTGCCGAGGATGCCCAGACGCGACGCGTTCGCGTCCTTCGCCTTGCGGTGTTCGCGCGCCACGTCGTCCAGCAGGCGCTGTCCCGGCGCGGCCGTCCACGCGCCGCCCATCGCCACGTACTCCAGCCCGTTGCGACGGGAGAGCACCGCGCGCGCCGGGAGCGCCACCGGCCCCATGCCCAGCACCGTGACGCGCTCGGCGCCGAAGCGGGCGGACAGCTGGCGCTGCGTCTCCAGCAGCACGTCCAGGTGCGCGGGCCCGTCCATGGGCTCCACGTGCTTCACCAGCGCATCCGCCGGAAGCGGGCGGGACCAGCGCCGCAGCGCCTCGGCCGTCGTCAGCGGCCCCTCCGCGTGGTGCGACGCGAGCAGCCGGCCCGGAGGTGCGTCCATGTCCTGGGCGCGCTCCACGTCCCGGTCCACGCGCCACGCGGCCTTCACCCACGCCGTGGGCAGGGGCTTGCCACGCTCGGACACCAGCAGCGGCATCACGCGGGACAGGGCCTCTGGATCCACCGCGTCGGGCGCATGCAGGTCGGTCCGCACCTCCACCACGTCCGCGCCCCGGCGCAGGCCGTCCTTCGCGAAGACCACGGCCTCCGCGCCGGTGAGGGTGGGGGGCAGGGTGATGATTCGCAGGGCGGCCATCAGGCGGACTCCTGGACGAGGCAGCCCCGGAGGAAGTCCGCCAGGGCGATGGTGGGCACGCGCGCGTGCAGGGCCTCGCGCTCGTGGAAGATCGCATGGAGCTCTTCCTCCAGCGACACGTCCGGGCGCAAACGCGGGCGCTTGGTGTCCGCCATCAGCCGCTCGCGGTACGTGTCGAAGCTGACCGGGACGACGAGCGTGAAGTGCTCCTGGAGCGCTTCCGGATGGTGCGACAGGAAGCCGCCGCCCACCGCCACCACGCTGGCCGGGGGCAGCAGGCCGAGCAGCTCGCGTTCGGCGGCGCGGAAGGTGGCGGGGGACTCGGCGACCCAGGTCCGGAGCGGGCGGCCGTGTCGGCGCTCCAGCTCCGCATCCAGGTCCAGGCCGGTGCGCCCGAGGAGGCGCGAGACGAGCGGCAACAGGCGCGTCTTGCCGGCGGCGCGATGGCCGGCGATGACAACTGTCTGCGTCCCCACCGGACGGGGGCAGGGCCCCGGGGCCGAGAGGGCCCCCTGGAGCGCCTGCTGGAGTCTGGGGTCTACCGACGCGACGACCTGTGCGACGAGGCGGCGTCGGTTTTCAGCGGACGGTTCCAACATAGACGTAGGCGGTTCCGAACAGCAGGGGGTGGGCGGCGCGCTCGGAGTAGGCGCCGGCCTGGTCCATCAGGGAGAGGAAGCGCTCGCCCGCGGGGAAGGCCGCGGCGGTGCGAGGCAGGTACTGAAACGCGGCGCGATTGCCCGTCAGCAGCCCGCCGACCGTCGGCATGACGGTCTTGCTGTAGAAGCGGAACAGCACGCCGTAGGGACCGGTGGGCTGGCCGAACTCCAGCACCACCACGCGGCCCCCCGGGCGCACCACGCGCGCCATCTCCTGCAGGCACTTGACCGGATCATCCACGTTGCGGATGCCGAACGAGATGGACGCCACGTCGAAGCTGTTGTCCGGGAGGGTGAGCGCCATGGCGTCCTGCACCTGGAACTCCACCTCCAGGCCGGCCTTGGCCGCCTTGGCGGGCGCGCTCTCCAGCATCTCCGGGCAGAAGTCCGTGCCCACCACGCGGCCGGTGGGCCCCACCTTGCGCTTGAAAGCCAGCGCCAGGTCGCCGGTGCCGGTGGCGCAGTCGAGCACCTGGCTGCCTTCCTTTGCCTGGCTCAGCTTCACCGCCGTGCGTCGCCACAGCCGGTGCACGCCGAAGGAGAGGACTTCGTTCGCCACGTCGTAGCGCGGGGCGATGGAAGAGAACATCTGTCGGACTTCGGTGCTCATCGTGCCCCTGCGATCTGTGCCGGGCCTTCCGGCTTCCAAAGATGACGGTCCACCGCGGCGAGCACGCCCGGCAGCCGTCGCATCAACGTCATGAAATCCTCGGGCGACATCGCCTGCTGCCCGTCGCACAGCGCCAGCTCCGGCTTCGCGTGGACCTCGATCAACAACCCATCCGCGCCCGCCGCCGCCGCCGCCAGCGACATGGGCTGGATGAGCGCCGGGATGCCCGTGGCGTGCGAAGGGTCCACGATAACGGGCAGGTGCGAGTGCTGCTTGGCCCACGCCACCGCCGCCAGGTCGAGTGTGTTGCGCATGGCGGTCTCAAAAGTCCGGATGCCGCGCTCGCACAGGATGACCTGCTCGTTGCCGCCCGCGAGGATGTACTCGGCGGCGTTGAGCCACTCCTGCACCGTGGCGGACAGCCCGCGCTTGAGCAGCACCGGCTTGCGCACCCGGCCCAATGCTCGCAGCAGCCCGAAGTTCTGCATGTTCCGCGCGCCCACCTGGAGGATGTCCGCGTGCTGCGCCATCAGCGGCAGCTGCTCGGTCTCCATGACTTCACTGATGATGGGCAGGCCGTGCCGCTTGCCCGCGTCCACCAGCAGTTTCAAACCGGGCTCGCCCATGCCCTGGAAGGCGTAGGGGCTGGTGCGCGGCTTGAACACGCCACCGCGCAACAGATGTGCGCCCGCGTGGGCCACCGCGCGCGCGGACAGCTCCAACTGCTCCGCGCCTTCCACCGCGCACGGCCCCGCCATCACCACGAAGCCCCGC
>NZ_RAWB01000732.1 GCF_003612055.1 Corallococcus llansteffanensis | reverse complement strand
GAGAGGGGGCCGGCCTTCATCGGAATCAGAACCTCGGGAGGGGGGATGCCTCCAACAGCACTCCCCCATGGTCGCGGATGGGCCTTGCGAAGTCAAAGCAACGCGCCGCCCCGCGCCGAGATTTCACAAGGGCCGCGAAGCCCTCATCGCACCTCGAGCACGAAGGACTGGGAGGGCGCTCCTGGAAGCCCCACGGGCTCGGCCAGCACCGGATCCAATTCGTTGGGCACACGCCAGGTCTGACCCGTGGACTGCAGCAGGGTGACGCTGTAGCGCCCCGGGGGAACGGCGGCCAGCGGAGCGGGCGCGGCGGGATCACGCGCGTCCACCGCCTGGGCCCGGATGGCCACGGTGAGCTGCGGCACGAACACGGGCTGCGGGCGGGGCTTCCCCTGGTCGTCCAGCAGGACAGCGAGCAGCGGATCAGGCGCCAGGCCGGCCGCCAGCACCACCGCGTCCGGCTTGCCGTCCTTGCCGCCGTTGAGGCGCGCGTAGTCCACGCCCTCCGCGTCCACCATGCCGTTGCGGTCCAGGTCGTTCTCGTCCACGAGGCCCGCCGCGCCCGCCAGCTTGCGCACCACCACGCGCGGCCAGAAGTCCGGCACGCCGTCGCCGTTGGCGTCGTCGGGGATGCCGTCGCGGTTGGCGTCCACCAACTGCACCCAGAAGCCCGGAGGCCGCTGGTCCACCACGCCGGTGAACTGCTGCGGCGTGAGTGTCAGCACCTTCGTGGGGGTGGTGGAGGGGTCGAAGTCGCGCGACTCCGCGACCTGGAAGGCGGGCCGGTCGAACGGAACGGTGGCGGTGCTCCCGAAGGACACGGAGATACCGGTGAGCGGCTGGGGCCAGCCGTCCGCGTCCGTCGTCACCTCCAGGATGCGCGCGACGCCGTTGGCCGGGTCCACGCTGCCGCCGCCCACGTCGCCCGCGTTGGGCTCGCCAGTGACGCCGTAGAAGGGGTTGAAGTCGGGCACGTGGCACGGCTGCGGAATCAGCCGGCAGGTGTCCGCGTCGATGAAGCCGCGCAAGAGGTAGCGGCCGGGCGCCACGAGGCTCAGCGCGAACGGCGCGGTGAACGGGCCGGTGCTGGTGTCGGAGAGCGACGCGCCGAACAGCTCCGCGGCGGGGATGACGGTGAAGGCCAGGGGACGGCCGGAGCCCTGCGGCGGGGGCAGGGCGTCCGCGCTGTAGAGGAACACGATCGCGTTGCCCCGGGCGGCCGACTGCACGACGAGGCTGCCCTCGATGCGCGCGGCGCGCGTGTTCTGCCGGCCGTCCGCGGTGGGCAGCACCTCCGGGGACTCGCAGCCCAGCGCGAGGAGCGATGCGAACGTGACGGCGGCGAGCCCGCGGAAGAAGGGGGACGAAGGGGCGCGCTTCATGGGGTCACCGTGAGGGTGGCGAACACGCGCCGCTCGATGCGGTTGCCGAAGGGGTGTTCCGAGTGGCCGCCGCCGAGCTGGCTGCCCATCAGCGCCACGGAGGCGAAGTCCTTCACCACGTCGTAGCCCACGCGGGCGTTGACGACGGTGTACGCGGGGAGGTTGTTGGCCAGCAGGTCCACGCGCGTGGGGTCGGTGGCGGCGGGCTCGCGCTCCACCCAGGTGGTGGCGGTCGTGAAGGCCGCGTCGACGCCGAACTCCAGGTCCTTGCGCGTGCGGTACGTGATGCCGCCGAACAGCCGGAAGCCCGGCGCCTGGCTGCACGGGCCGCACTGGCCCTCTTCCGGCAGGTCGGAGCTGACGTGCTGGTACGCGGCGCTCGCCTTGATGCCCAGGCCGTCGATGGGGGACAGGTTGATGCCCGCCTCCACGCCGCGCGCGGTGTAGATGGCGTTCTCGTTGGTGAACAGCGAGCGGCCCACCAGGTAGCTGCCGCTGCCGCTGTCGTAGGACTCGCCCGCGGGCAGCCGCTGCACGGGGGACAGGCCGATGAGGTCCTTCACCGTGTTCTGGTAGAGGGCCACGTCCCAGTCCAGGCCCAGCCGGGGGGACTCCCCGCGCCAGCCCAGCTCCAGCGCGTTGAGGCGCTCCGGCCGCAGCTCCCGGTTGCCGGTGGTCAGCACGCTGACGCCGTTGACGCCCGGCACGGGCACGGGCAGCCGCGTGTAGCTCTCCAGGAACGTGGGCTCGCGGAAGGCGGTGGCGACGGACGCGCGGAAGGCATGGCCCTCCATGGGCTGGAAGACGGCGGACAGGCGCGGCGACTGCGCGATGCCCGGCTGGCCCTTGTCGAGCAGCGGGTGGCGGTCCACGCGGTAGCTGACCACGAGGCGCAGGGGCTGCACGATGCGCCACTCGTCCTGGATGAAGGCGGCCGCGTGGAACTCCTCGCGCAGGTTGCCGTCCAGGTAGCCGAAGGCCACGCGCTTGAGGCGGCCCTCCACGCCGATGTTCACCTGGTGCTCGCCCGCGAGCTCGAAGCCGCGCGCGTACAGCGCCTCGCCGTTGAAGACGTTGGAGGCGATGTTGGTGACGAGCGAGCGCTGCCCGATGGCCTCGTACTGCGGCCCCGCGGTGCCGGACAGGTGGTTCCAGAAGGCCTTGAGCTTCACCGCCCCCAGCTCCACGTCACCCTTGGCGTACGCGCCCAGGGCGTCCATGGAGTAGTTGCGCAGGAGGCCCAGCGGATAGATTTCGGTGTTGTAGCGGTGCACGCCGCCGGACAGGCCGACCGACCGGTCTTCGGAGAACGTGTAGACGGTGGACAGGTTGCCGCGGGCGCCGCGCGTGCCCAGGTCGGGGTCCTCATCCCGGAGGGCGAAGTCAGGACGGCCGCTCGCGTAGTCGCGGCTCCACTTGTCCTCCTGCCGGTAGGCGGCGGACGCGCGGTAGCGCAGGGCGCCGTTCTGGCCGTGGCTGACGAAGGAGCCCTGCACGGTGTTGCCGCCCCCCGCCATGGCGCTGAAGCGCGCGCGCCGGCCGGTGCCGGGGGCCTGGGTGATGATGTTGATGACGCCCAGCATCGCGTTGGCGCCGTAGAGCGCGCTGCCCGGACCGCGGATGACCTCGATGCGGTCGATCTCCTCCAGGCCGATGGGCAGCCCCGCCCACACGGTGAGGCCGATGAAGTCCTGGTACTCCGTGCGGCCGTCCACCAGCACCAGCACCTTGTTGGACAGCCGCTGGTTGAAGCCGCGCAGGCTGACGTTGGCGCTGCCCACGCCCAGGGCCATCACGTCCGCGCCGGGCACGCGGCGCAAGAGCTCCGGCAGCGTGGTGGCACCCGACAGGCGGATGTCCTCCGACGTGATGACGGTGGTGGCGTTGGGCGCCTCCAGCGAGGACTGGGCGCGGCGGCTCGCCGTCACCACGCGCTCCTCGTACGGCACGAAGCCCTGGTCGCCGGAGGTGTCGCCCTGCGCGCCGCCGGAGGTGTCCGCGTCGTTGGACGCGGGCGTGTTGGCCGGGGCCTGCGGCTGCGGGGCCGCGTTGGCGGTGAGCGACTCGGCGCGGTTGACGGCCTTCTCCAGCCGCTCCATGAGCGTGGCCAGCTGCTGCTGGGCCTGGATGCTCGTGGGGGGCGGCGGGGGCATGGGCAGGTTGGAGCCCGGCGTCCCCGGCGTGGTGCCGGGCGGGGGCGCTTCCGCGGAGGCGGCCTGCTGCGTGGCCTCCAGCCGCGTCACCTGGGCCTGCACGCTGGCGGCGTCCGGCGGGTTGGAGGCGAGGTAGCGCTTGAAGGCGTCCAGCGCCTCCGCCAGCCGGCCCGCGTCCTGGTACGCCCGCGCGATGTTGTAGAGCACGCTGGGGTGGGGCTTGATCTTGTAGGCCTCTTCCAGCTCGGCGATGCCTTCATCGAACTGCTTCTGCTCGATGAGGTTCATGCCATTGCGGAAGTGGCGGCGCGCTTCCAGGCGGGCGTCCGCCAGGGCCTCGGTCGCGCAAAGACACAGCGCGAGGAGCGCCCCACGTCGAAAGACTGTCGGGATGGTCACTGGTACGGATCGTCCTTGTACGCGGAACCGGGAGCCTTCGGCTTCGGTCCCTGCTTCTTGATGCGCGGCAACTGCGGCAACTTCATGGACGCGGGGACGGTACTGCCGGGCTCACCCGCGAAGGTCTTGCTGACGGTCTGGTAGCCCTCCAGCGCGAACGTCAGCTCCAGCGACGCCAGCCCCGAGTCATCCGGGGTGCGTTCAATCTCCAGCGGCGTCTTGCCCCGCACGCGCCCGTTGATGGTGACCTCCGCGCCCACGGGCTCGCTCTCCACGCGGAAGCGCACCACCCGGGGCGCGGCCGGAGGCGGCGTCGCGGGCACGGCGGC
>NZ_RAWB01000731.1 GCF_003612055.1 Corallococcus llansteffanensis | reverse complement strand
GGGTGGAGACGGGGCAGGGGCACTACCGGTTCATGGTGGTGTTCCACACGCTGTTCCTCTTGGCGTGCGTGGCGGAGGTGTTCGTCCTGCACCGGCCCTTCTGGGGCGCGTGGAGCGTGGCGGCACTCGTCGGCGCGCTCATCGCGCAGGGGTTGAGGTACTGGGCCATCGGCACGCTGGGCGACCGGTGGAACTCGCGCATCATCGTGGTGCCGGGGCTGGCGCCGGTGACGGGCGGGCCGTACCGCTTCCTGCGGCATCCGAACTACGTGGCGGTGGTGCTGGAGCTGTTGTGTGTGCCGCTCATCCACGGAGCGTGGGTGACGGCGGTGGTCTTCACGGTGGGCAACGCGATCCTGCTCTTCGTGCGCATCCGCGCGGAGGAGGCGGCGCTCGGCGCGATGTATTCCGAGGCGTTCGCCGACCGTCCCCGCTTCATTCCGGAGGTACGCCGTGGCTGACACCGTGACGGAGGCGATGGCGGAGATCCGCCGCATCGCCCGCGAGGAGCTGGAGTTCGAGGGCGGGGTGGAGCCCTCGCACGACCTGCTGCGCGACCTGCACCTGGACAGCCTGGGGCTGACGGTGCTCGCGGTGGGCCTGGAGAACCGCTTCCGCGTGCTGCTGTCGGAGGAGGACGCGCAGGGCGTGCGCACGGTGGAGGACCTGGCGCGGCTGGTGGCCGCGCGGGTCGCGGCGATGGAGCAGAAGTCGACGCCGGAAGCGGGAGCGCACCCGTGAAGGGACCGCCGCTGCCCGCGCTGAAGCACGCCACGGTGAACGCGATGCTGAAGGCGACGTCGCACACGTCGCTCGGGCTCGTGTTCGTGGATGCCTCCGAGCGCGAGACGTCGTTGCCCTGGGCCCAGGTGTACCGGCGCGCGAAGCGTGCGGCGGCGGGGCTCGCACGGCTGGGCGTGAGGCCGGGGGACCGCGTGGCCATCCTGCTGCCCACGTCGCCCGCGTTCATGGACGCCTACTTCGGCGCGCTGCTGGCGGGCGCGGTGCCGGTGCCGCTGTATCCGCCGGTGCGGCTGGGCCGGCTGGACGAGTACCACCGCACGACGTCGCGCATGCTCCAGGTGACGGGCGCGAGCGTGGTGCTGACGGACACGCGCGTGCGGCTGTTGTTGGGGCCCAGCGTGGAGCAGGCCCGGCCCCGGCTGGGCTGCCACACCGTGGACGCGGTGATGCACGGGGATGACGACCTGGAGGTGGAGGTGGACCCCGATGCGCTGGGGCTCATCCAGTTCTCGTCCGGGTCCACGATGGATCCGAAGCCGGTGGCGCTGACGCAAGGAGCGCTCGTGGCGCAGGTGGCAGCGCTCGAGGCGGCGATGCCGTTGGCCGCGGGCGTGACGCCGGTGGGCGTGAGCTGGCTGCCGCTGTACCACGACATGGGGCTCATCGGCTGCGTGCTCTCCGCGCTGTACTACCCGGGCAGCCTGGTGCTGATTCCGCCGGAGACGTTCCTGGTGAAGCCGGCGCTGTGGCTGCGCGCGCTGTCGCGGCACCGGGGCTTCGTGTCCCCGGCGCCGAACTTCGCCTATGGGCTGTGCCTGAAGCGGGTGAAGGACGCGGACATGCAGGGCGTGGACCTGTCGGGGTGGCTGCACGCGCTCAACGGCGCGGAGCCGGTGTCCGCGGACACGCTGCGCCGCTTCGCGGAGCGGTTCGAGCAGTGGGGCTTCTCCGCGCGAGCGCTGCGGCCGGTGTACGGGCTGTCGGAGGCGTCGCTCGCGGTGACGTTCCCACCCGCGGGCCGGGGACCACGCGAGCTGGGCGTGGATCCGAACGTGCTGGCGCGCGAGGGACAGGTGCGTGACGGGACGCGGACGCTGGTGAGCGTGGGCGCGCCGGTCGCGGGCTTCGAGGTGCAGGTGCGCGGCGAGGACGGCGCGGAGCTGCTGGAGGGCCGGGTGGGACGCGTGTTCGCGAAGGGGCCGTCGGTGATGCGCGGCTACTTCGAGGACGCGGAGGCGACGGGGCGCGCGCTGACGGGCGATGGATGGCTCGACACGGGCGACCTGGGCTTCGGCGCGGACGGGGAGCTGTACCTGACGGGCCGCGCGAAGGACCTGGTCATCATCCGGGGCGCGAACCACGCGCCGCAGGCCTTCGAGGAGCCGCTGGGCGCGGTGGAGGGCGTGCGCACGGGCTGCGCGGTGGCGCTGGGCTTCACGCCCGAGGGCAGCGAGGACGAAGCGCTGCTCATCCTCGCCGAGCGCGCGGCGCCGGGGAACGAGGCGTCGCTGGAGGCGGACATCCGCGCGGCGGTGGTGGAGGCGACGGGCGTGCAGCCGCACACGGTGCGCATCCTGGAGCCGGGCACCCTGCCGCGCACCTCCAGCGGCAAGCTGCGCAGGGGCGAAGCGCTGCGGCGCTACCTGGCGGGAGAGCTGACGGCGCCGAAGAAGGTGGGCGCGGTGGGGCTCGCGGTGGAGATGGCGAAGAGCGCGCTCGCGATGGTGCGCGCGGAGCACGACTCGTGATGAGGCAGGGCGGGTGAGACGTCACGACGTGGTCGTGGTCGGCGGTGGCCCGGCGGGGCTCGCGGTGGCCATCTCCGCGGCCAAACGCGGGCTGGACACGGTGGTGCTGGAGCGGTCGTCTACACCCGTAGACAAGGCATGTGGTGAGGGCCTGATGCCCTCGGGGCTGGAGGCGCTGGAGCGGCTGGGCGCGCTCGCGCACCTGGACCGGCGTGAGAGCTCGCCCTTCGTGGGCATCCGCTACGTTCAGGAGGACGGCAGCTCGGCGGAAGGGAAGTTGCCGGCGCCCGGCGGCCTGGGCGTGCGCAGGCTGGCCCTGTCCTCGGCGCTCGTCTCCCGGGCGAGAGAAGTGGGCGTGGACCTGCGCGAACACACGCAGGTCGTGTCGCATCAGCGCACGGACACAGGGGTGACGCTGGAGACGCCCACGGGGCCGGTGGAGGCCCGGTTCCTGGTGGCGGCGGACGGGCTGGCTTCGCCGCTGCGCCGCGCGGAGGGCCTGGACGTGGTCCGCGAAGGCCCTCGTCGCTTCGGCCTGCGGCGACACTTCCGCCGCGTGCCGTGGACGCCCTACGTGGAGGTGCACTTCGCCTCTGGCGTCGAGGCCTACGTGACGCCCGCCGGAGCGGAGCGCGTGGGCATTGCGTTCCTGTGGGAGGCCGGCACCGTGACGGAGCGCGTGGGCTTCGACGCGTTGCTGGCGCGCTTCCCGAAGCTCGCGGAGCAGCTCGCGGGCGTGGAGCCTGACTCGCAGGTGCGCGGCGCGGGTCCCCTGGCACGCGTGGCGCGGACGCGGGTGGCGGACCGCTTCGCACTCGTGGGAGACGCGGCGGGCTACGTGGACGCGGTGACGGGCGAGGGACTCACCCTGGCCTTCGCCTGCGCGGAGTCCCTGGGCGCGTTGCTCCCGGACGCGCTCGCGAAGGGCGCGGGCCGCGACACCCTGCTGCCCTACGAGCGCACCTTCCAGCAGGTGTTCCGCAAGTACTCCTGGACGACGCACGGCCTGCTGATGCTCACGAGGCGCCCGCGCCTGCGAAGGTCCGTGGTGCGCCTGCTCGGCCGCGCCCCGTGGCTCTTCGAGCGCATCCTCGCCGCCGTCGTGACGTGACCCCCGGGCGCGAGTCACCGCACGTCCGGGAAAGGTCGGAGCCACCCGGAACCCACTTCGTGGATCCACACCGCGCGCACCGCCCGGCCCTTGTCCCACCGCCGCGCGCCGGGGACACTCCGGCCCATGGCACCTGGCCCCGCGGCTTCGCGTCCCTGGTTCGCGTTCTCCCTCGACCTGGCCCCGGCCGCGGCGAGCCGGCACCTGCACGGCCTGCCCCCCGTGCCCGACTTCCCCGAAGGCGAGCTCGCCGAGGCCCTGGACGTGGATGTCGTCTATGACGTCCACGTGCCCAACTGGAGCGGCCGCGTGGCCCGCCTCGTGGATGCCCCCGGACACCGCGTCGTCGGCCGGCTGCGCCCCGTGGCCTCCGAGTCCTGGCCCGTCCTGGCCCGCCTGGAGACCGCCCTCGCCCTGGCCACCGAGGAGCGCCCCGTGCAGGTGCGCACCGCCTCCGGCACCGTGGTGGACGCCCTCGCCTTCACTCCCAGTGCCCGCGACACCTCCACCCAGGGGCCGGTCAGCGAAGCCTTCCTCATCACCCTCGCCGTCGCCGCCGAGCGCGCCCGCCTGCCTGCCGACGTCGTCGAAAAGCTCCAGGCCGAGGCCCGCATCGTCCACGCCGTCCAGCACGCCCGCCCCGACGGCCACCGCCCTCCGGCC
>NZ_RAWB01000730.1 GCF_003612055.1 Corallococcus llansteffanensis | reverse complement strand
TCATCACCGCGCTGCCGATACCGACCGCGAGGCTCAGCCCCACCAGCCCGAGCGCGCTCCACCACCAGCGCCGCACCCGCGGCCGGGCGCGCAGCTCGGCCCGGGCCCGCGCGTGCGCGCGCCGCAGCGCCTCGGTGGACGCGGGGACGCTCCCTCAAGCGTGGGCAGAGCCGAAGCCGGAAGAGGCAAGTGAGCCGCCTGAGGCAGGGGCGAGGCAGGAGCCGACCCAGGAGGGCACGCCGCAACTGGATGGGGCCGGTTTGCTGCGCAGGAGCTTCGCGCTGGACGTGTTCGGGTGCGGCAGGTGTGGAGGCAGGCGCCGTGTGCTGGCGTCCCTGACGGCACCCGACGGGGTGCGCGCCCTCTTGGAGCACCTGGGACTGCCCACGGCAGGTGCGAGGCTGGCCCCGTCGCGCGGGCCCCTCCGGGCCGCGTGGTGTTGAAACTCAAGCCGCCAGGGCCAAGAGTGCCAAGCCCCCCATGATTGCTTCTCAACCCATCCAGTCTTCTGGCGGCACAAAAGTCAGCATGTCGAAACCCTGCGCCAGAAGATACTCCTTGACGCTTGCGTGCACGACTACTGCGCTCGTGTTCTCGGCAAGCCGAAACATCAGCGCGCCCCGCGTCTTGCTTTCGTCAATGGACACAGATTCAAAGTCGGTATCAATCAGGCCATCGCGACTACCGCCTATAACGGCAGACTCGTTCATATTGGCGGCAGAAACAACACCAACAAGATTGCACACCACGTACTCGAGTGACACAAAATCGCGAGCCGCGTGCGAGATGACCGCATCATATACATCCAGATTTCCAACCCCGGCGGCCAACAGCGCTGCATGGAGACGCCTGGTCATCAACAAGGTATCCACGTTCCAGAATTCTTCAATCTGAATTCCGTAGTCCGCGTGAAGGGTAACTTTCACGGGCTCCATGGGCGGGCTCTTGAAACGCCGACCGAATCTCCAGGAGTCTTTGCCATCGGGAGGCGCGATCCCTTCTATCAGTGCCGGATCATCCCAGTCTTCGGGCGCCGTGCATTCCAGCATGAAATATTTGCTCATCGCTCACGAACCTCGGATAGCGTCATTGTTCGTCTTTTCTTGCCAGCCTGACCAGCTTCGATGTGTAAATGAAGTTCGTCCTGGTGCTATGGGCGCCGAGATAGCTCCCTCAAGCGGGGGCAGAGCCGAAGCCGGAAAAGGCCAGGCGGGGCTCAAGTTCCGCCCGGTGGACGTCACCGTCCGCGACACGCTGGCGTACTTCAAGAGCCTCCCCGAGGAGCGCCGGAGCAAGATGCGCGCGGGCCTGCCGCCCGAGCGCGGGGCCACCCCCCGAGACGCGCTAATGCAACCGGGCCTGCAGCGACTTGACCCACGCCAGACGGCCGTTCCGCGTCCGGGCCTGCTCGAGTGCGGCGCGTGCGCCCGCGAGGTCCCCCGACGCGGCGAGCACGTGGCCGCGGAGGGCGAGGAGGCGCGGGTCCTCCGGCGTGAAGGTCAGGGACTTGTCGATGGCGGCGCGCGCCCGGGCGAGGTCGGCCGCCAGCGGTGAGGGCCGCGCGAGCACGACCTCCGTCTCCAGGCGCCAGCCGTCGGGGCTGCTCGCATCCTCGGCCTTCATGAGCTGCGCGTACCGGTCCGCGGCGGTGAGGGCCGGGAGGGGGTCGAGCCCGCGGCCCGCCAGCCACGCCGCGCGGTGCAGCTCGACCTCCGCCATCCGGCCCCGCATCGCCGGGTAGACCCCGGCCTTCACCACCTTCTCGAGCAGCGGCCTGGCCCGGGCGAACTCGGGCCCGGGGTCCCGTCCCGCCAGCACCGCGGCCTGGATCTCGAGCACCTCAAGCTCGGCGAGCTGGGCGGCGGCGACGATGTCGGTGTCGACGCGCGTCCGCAGCGTCGCGGCCCAGGGAGCCACCGCGGCCAGCGCGTCGTCAGGCCCCCGTCCCTCGAGGAGCACGGACTCGGCCCAGAGGACCGCGATCTGCACGCCGAAGCCGGCGAGCGCCGACTGGCCCTCGCCCATCGAGAAGGCCTCGCCAAGGATGTGGGCCGCCTCCGCATAGCGCGCGTCGGCCGCCTCGCCGGCGGACCAGCGCCGGGTGGCGTCCTGGCGCATGGCCTGGGCGAGCATGATGCGCGATACGATGGGGCGGTCTCCAATCTGCGCCACCCGGCGCGCCGCGACGAGCGCCGCCTCGATGTCCCCGGTCGAGTCGCCGCCGCGGATGCCGGTGGTCTCGGCGCGGTCCGCGTACATCTGCGAGAGCAGCGAGGGCGGGACGCTCGACTCGGGAGAGAGCTCGCCAGCGCGCGTCGCCGCCGCGATGCCCTTCTCCCAGGCCCAGCCCACCTCGTAATGGGCATCGCGCAGCTCGCGCGCGTAATTGAGGCAGGCCCAGGCGAGCCGCTCCCATGCGGAGCGGTTCGAAGGCGCGGCCCGCGTCGCGGCGTCGGCGGAGGTGACCGCGGCGAGGAGGTTCGGGCCCGGGTCGGTGCCGAGCATGCGTGCGAGCCGCCCCTTCTCCGCGAAAATCTCGGAGCGCACGACCAGCAGGTCCGGGTCCTTCGGGTCCAGGGCGAGCCCCTCGGCGAGGACCGCGAGCGCCGGGTCGAAGCGGTCGGCGCGGACCGGCTCGCGCTGCTGGCGGACCATGCCCTCGTGCATGAGCGCCTGGGCGAGCAGGAGGCGGGGGCGGGGGGCGCTGCGTCCTATCTCCGCCGCGCGCCGGAGCGCCGGGAGGGCCTCGGCGAGGGGCGTGAGCGTCCCGTCAAGGTCTCGCGTCTCGTAGACCTCGAGGGAGCGGCGCAGCCAGGCCTCGCCCTCGAGGGTGCTCGCCTCGAGCGGGTCGGCCCCGGCCTCGCGCGCCCTCCGGGCGAGCGCGGCGGCGTCGGCATGGCGCTCCTCCACGAGCGCGATGCGGGCCTCGAGGAGGTCGCGGTCGGCGCCGGTCGCGGCGGGGACGAGCCGCAGGCGCGCCACGGCGGGCTCGCGGAAGCGCGCCCGGAGCGCGGCGATTCGGCCCTCCTTCCGCTTCGGGTCGTCGATGCGCGGGAGCTGAGCGCGCTCGCGCGCGTAGCGCTCGCCGTCCAGCAGGCCGAGCGCGAGCGCCGCCTCGGGGTGATGGAACCCGAGCGTCCACGCCCGCTCGAGCGCCTCGCGGGCTGGGTCGGCGTCATGGAGGAGCTGGAGGCCGCGGCCGATGGCGAAGGCCCGCGCGGCCGCTCCGGCGCTGCCGTCCGCGCGCCGCAGCGCGTCCACGGAGGAGCGGATGGCCGCGTACTCCGGCGAGAGGTCGTGCGCGGGCGACAGGTGCGCGATGCGCATCGCGTTCTCCATGCGCTGCGCCTCGGCGCCCAGCCGCGCGGCCTCGAGCGCGTCCAGGCCCGCCCGCCGCTCGGCGAACGCGGCCCACGCCACGCCGAGCACCACCGCCGCCGCCGCCACGGCGGCGGCGCGCGCCGCCACCGGGTTGCGCCGCGCCCACTTCGTGGCGCGGTAGGCGAGCGTCGGCGGCCGCGCCAGCACCGGCTCGCTGCGCTGGAAGCGGCCGAGGTCCTCGGCGAACGCGAGCGCCGAGGGGTAGCGCGCGGCCGGTTCCCTCCGCATCGCCCACGCGGCCACGAGCGCCAGCTCGCGGGGGACCGCGGTGCCGAGGGCCGGCGGCTCATCGGCGAGGATGCGGCGGAGCAGGATCGCCGGCTCGGAGCGCCCCGACGCCTCGGCGAGCCCGTGGAACGGCGGGTGCCCGGCGAGCACCGCGTAGAGGGTGGCGCCGAGCGCATAGACGTCGGCGCGGAAGTCCACCGGGCCCGCGCTGGCGAGCTGCTCGGGCGCCATGTACTCGAGCGTGCCCGCCGGAAAGCCGGAGTGGGTGAGCCCGCCCTCCTCGCCGCGGGCGAGGCCGAAGTCACCGAGCCTCGCCAGCGGCACGCCCGGCCCTTCCTCCACCAGCACGTTGTCGGGCTTCACGTCGCGGTGCACGAGCCCCTGGCGATGGGCGGCGTCGAGCCCGAGGGCCGCCTGGCGCACCAGCTCCACCCGGGTGGCGAGCGTGAGGCCCGCGGCGAGGTCCGCGAGCGTCTTGCCCTCGACGAGCTGGAGCACGAGGCACGCGCGGCCCTCCAGCGAGCCGACCGCGTGCACACGGACCACGTTCTCATGCTCCACTCGCGCCTGCAGCCGCGCCTCGAGGACGAGCCGCTCGGTCTCGCGCGGGTCGTCGCCGCGCAGGAACTTCACCGCCACCGCGCGCTCGAGCGTGGAGTCGAAGGCGCGGTGGACCTGGCC
>NZ_RAWB01000072.1 GCF_003612055.1 Corallococcus llansteffanensis | reverse complement strand
CCCCCGCCATGCCGCACCGCGCCCCGTCCCCTATGCGACCGGGCAGCCGCGACGTTTTTCCGCCCACGGCATCCACCACGGTATTGTGACGCAACGCCCCATGGACGATCCGAACGCCCGACTGGTTGCCACCCTGCTGGAGGCGCGGCAGCGCCACTGCTTCCCCCCGGACGTGCGCAAGGCGGCGCCGGAGTTCGTCGCCCAGGTGCTGGGCCTGCTCTTCCCCCACTTCGCGGAGCGGCTGGAGTGCAACGCCGCGGCGGTGCGCCGGGACGTCACCGCGGTGGAGGCGAACCTCCAGCGCATCCAGGGGCTGCTCGCGCCGCACTACCCCGTCACCGACGCGGACCTGTCCACGCGCTTCATGGCGGGCCTGCCGGACATCTACGACTGGCTCCAGCAGGACGCGCGCGCCATCTTCGAAGCCGACCCCGCGGCGCGCAGCGTGGACGAGGTGGTGCTCACCTACCCGGGCTTCTACGCCCTCGCCATCTACCGCGTGGCGCACTCGCTGCACCGGCTGGGCTTCCCGCTGCTGCCGCGCCTGCTCACCGAGTACGCCCACCAGCGCACCGGCGTGGACATCCACCCGGGGGCCACCATCGGCCGCAGGCTCGTCATCGACCACGGCACCGGCGTCGTCATCGGCGAGACGACGGTGATTGGCGACAACGTGAAGCTCTACCAGGGCGTCACGCTGGGCGCGCTGATGGTGGAGAAGGCCCTGGCGGACAAGAAGCGCCACCCCACCATCGAGGACGACGTGGTCGTGTACGCCAACGCCACCATCCTCGGCGGCGAGACGGTGGTGGGCAGGGGCAGCATCATCGCCGGCAACGCGTGGCTCATGCAGAGCGTGCCGGCACAGTCCGTCGTCACCCGGCGCAGCGAGGTGCGTCCGCGCCACGGCGACGAGGGGCTGGACGTCCTCGACTACCAGATTTGAGAACCCCCACGCAGTGACCTTCCCCGCACAGGAGACGCCATGAAAGTCGACAGCATCCTGCAGACCATTGGCAACACGCCGCACGTGCGCATCAACCGGCTGTACCCTTCGCGCGTCACGGTGCACCTGAAGCTGGAGCGCGCCAACCCGGGCGGCAGCATCAAGGACCGCATCGGCCTGGCGATGATTGAGGACGCGGAGAAGAAGGGCCTGCTCAAGAAGGACAGCGTCATCATCGAGCCCACCAGCGGCAACACCGGCATCGGCCTGGCCATGGTGGCCGCGGTGAAGGGCTACAAGCTCATCCTCGTGATGCCGGAGTCCATGAGCATCGAGCGCCGCCGCGTGCTCGCCGCCTACGGCGCCACCTTCGACCTGACGCCGCGCGCGCTGGGCATGAAGGGCGCCATCGCCCGCGCCACGGAGCTCGTCTCCCAGACGCCCAACGCGTGGATGCCGCAGCAGTTCGAGAACGAGTCCAACATCGCGGTCCACAAGCGCACCACCGCGCAGGAGATCCTCAACGACTTCCCGGACGGGCTGGACTACCTCATCACGGGCGTGGGCACCGGCGGCCACATCACCGGGTGCGCGGAGATCCTCAAGGCGAAGTGGCCGAAGCTGAAGGTGTTCGCGGTGGAGCCCGTGAAGTCGCCCGTCATCAGCGGCGGCGCCCCGGGCCCGCACCCCATCCAGGGCATCGGCGCGGGCTTCATCCCCAAGAACCTGCACACGGACATCCTCGACGGCACCATCCAGGTGGATGAGAAGGACGCCTTCGAGTTCGCCCGCCGCTCCGCGCGCGAGGAGGGCATCTTCGTGGGCCCCTCCTCCGGCGCGTCGCTGTCCGCGGTGAACCAGAAGCTCCCGGAGATGCCGGACGGCAGCCGCGTGCTCGCCTTCTGCTACGACACCGGCGAGCGCTACCTCTCCGTGGAGAACCTCTTCCCGGCGCAGTAGGGCCGGGACGGAAAGGTCCGGGTGAGCCTCTCACCCGGGCCGGTACGCGCGCACCAGCGCCACCAGCCGGTCCAGTTCCTCATCGGTGGTGTAGAAGTGCGGCGACAGGCGGATGCGCCCGCGCCGCACCGAGTGGGCCACCTTCTGCTCGGACAGGTAGGCGCTGAGGGCCCGCACCGCCGCTCCCGGCGGCAGGAAGGTGAGGATGCCCGCGCGCGCTTCCGGCGCGGGGCCCACCTCGCAGCCCAGGTCGCGCAGCCCCGCGTCCAGCCGGGCCACCCGGCCGCCAATGCGCGCGCCAATGGCGTCCATCCCCACCTCCAGCAGCAGCTCCAGCGCGGCGCCCAGCGCGTAGATGCCGGGGTACGCGGCGCTGCCCTCCTCGAACTTCGCCGCGTCCGGGCGCAGCTCGAAGTGCGAGCGGTTGAAGTTCCACGCGTCGGTGGTGCTCCGCCAGCCCACCAGCGCGGGCCGCACGCGCGGCAGCACGTCCTTCGCCACGTACAGCAGCCCGATGCCGGAGATGCCCAGCATCCACTTGTGGCTGTCCGCGCTGAGGAAGTGCACGCGGCTCTTCTTTACGTCCACCGGGATGCAGCCCACGCTCTGGATGCCGTCCACGCACAGGAGCACGCCCGAGCGCTCACACAGCGCCCCCAGCGCCTCCAGGTCCGTGCGGTGCCCGGAGGCGAACTGCACCGACGACACCGCCACCAGTCGCGTGCGCGGGGTGAGCGCCGCCGCCACCGCCTCCGGCGTCACGCCCCCGTCCGGCGCGGCAATCTCACGGACCTCCACGCCCCGGTCCTTCAGGTGCAGCCACGGGTAGACGTTGGAGGGGTACTCGATGCCCGTGGCGACGGCGACCTCGTCCCCGGGCTTCCAGTCCAACCCCTCGGCCACCAGCCCCAGCCCGTGGCTGGTGTTGCGCACGAAGGCGATCTCCTCCGGTGACGCGCCGATGATGCGCGCGGCCAGCCCCCGCACATGCTCGCAGTGGGCCTCCCAGCCGCGCTCGTGGAGGATGCCGTGGTGCACCAGGTCATCCATCCACCCCTTCACCGCGGTGGCCGCGCGCAGGCTGGTGGGCGCGACGCCCGCGTGGTTGAGGTAGAGCTGTTCACCGAGGACGGGGAACTCGGCGCGGTAGGACTCGAACGGGCGGCTCATGGCCGCGGAGCCTACAGGACGACGAGCAGGCCGAGCGACGCCGTGGGGTACACGGTGCGCAGGCCCAGGTTGCCCGTGCCCACCTGGAGCTCACGCACGTCGGTGAAGGTGAAGCCCGGACCCGCGCGCGCCGACAGGCCCACGCGCCCGGAGCCCGGCCGCCACATCAGGCCCAGCGACGGCTCCACGAACGCTGTCGTCGTGTAGTCCTTGGTGGCGGGCGACGCGACGGTGGCCCGCGCGACAAACTCCTCCATGCCCACCGCCAGCCCCAGGAACGGACGCACCGTGCCGTCCGCCAGGAAGGCCAGCGTGTAGCGGCCGTCCACGCCCACGCCGAAGTTCAGCTTCACGTCGCCGCCCTGCACGCCGGTGAAGCGCGCCTTCGCGCCCAGCGACCGGTTCCACGAACCCGCGCGCCCCAGCAGACCGAACGCCAGCCGCGAGTCGCGCGACGGCGCCACCTCCGCGCGGATCCCGTACAGCGAGCCGTCCAGCGCGGGCGGCGTCAGCTCCAGCAGGAACGCCCCGCGCCGCTGCTGCTCCTGCCCCGTCGACGTGCGGCCCACGTCCTGGGCCAGCGCCGGCACCGACAGCAACGACACACCCACCGCCACCGCCGCCTTCACCCACTGCATCGACCGCCTGGACTCCGCTCGCATGGACCGTCTCCTTCGGTTTAGCCGGACGACTAATTTAGTTACACGACTAACTAAGACCGGTGACGCAAGTTGTCAAGCCGTCGGCTGGAGGTCCGCTCTTGCGGGGTGGGAGGTGGTGCCCTATGGGTCTGGGATGCCTCCCACCCGCCGTGGCAAGCACGCCGCCCCCGCCGCACCGGAGCCCGACGCCCGGGCGCGCCTCATCGCCGCGGGCCACCGCGTCCTCGCGGAGCGCGGCTACGACGCCACGACGGTGAAGGAGGTGGCGCGCGAGGCGGGGGTGAACCAGGGGCTGGTGCACTACTACTTCGGCAGCAAGGACGCGCTGCTGCTGGCCGTCACGCAGGAGGCCAGCCGCCAGTACATGTCCGAATTGGAGCGGCTGCGCGCCCAGACGCCCGTGGAGCAGCTGGCGGAGGTCGCCTTCTCCTGGGGCGAGAAGCTGGTGAAGGAGGCGCCGGAGAGCTGCCGGCTGCGCTACGAGCTGTTCGCGCTGGGCCTGCGCAACCGCGAATTGACGCCCGCCGTCGCGCAGCTCTTGAGCCAGGGCGACAGCGAGATTGCCCGCACCGTGGCGCACGTGCGCACCGGCCCCGGCGCGGCCCCGGCGGCGGAGGACGCCCACTACGCCGTCATCATCAAGGCGTGCGTGGACGGGCTCGCGCTGCACCACCAGCTGGACAAGCACTTCGACCCGCTGCCGGTGTACGCGCTCCTGCGCCGCATCATCCTCGCGAGCATCGAGCCGCCCGCTCCGCCCCGTCCGCCTGCGCGCAAGCCCCGGGCCCAGGGACGGCGCGCGACGCCGTCACCGCGTGCGCGCAAGGCCCCGCGAACGCCCCGGCGCTGAGCACGGCTTCCGGGCGGGGCGCACCACCTCCCCGGTGAGCGCGAGCAGCTCCGCGCGCAGCCAGTGGCTCTTCGGGTCCTCGTCCACCTGCCGGTGCCAGTACAGGTGCAGGTCCACGGGCGGCAGCTTGAGCGGCATGGGCAACAGGTGATTGCCCAGGCCCGCGTTGAGTGCCTCCGCGTGGCGCCGGGGCATGGTGAGCAGCAGGTCCGAACCGGCGACGATGCGGCAGGCGGCCTCGTAGTGCTGACAGCGCACGGCCACGTCGCGCTGGTGGCCCAGGCGGCCCAGCACCAGGTCCTCGAAGGGCAGGCCGGTGCGCCGCGAGGAGACGGCGACGTGGCGCGCGGACAGGTACGTGGCGGAGGTCAGCTTGCGGCGCCGGGCCGCGACGACGCACAGCTCGTCCCGCAGCAATACAGCATGCCGCAGGTCCGGCCCGGTGGGCTGCGCCACGTCGATGGCCAGGTCCAGCCGCCCCGATGCGAGATCCCGCTCCAGCCGCGTGCGCTCCAGCCGCACGCTGGTGACGCGGGCCTCCGGTGCGCGGGTGCGCAGGCGCTCCACCCATGCGGGCAGCAGGGACGGCTCCAGCACGTCGTTCATCGCCAGCGCCACGTGGAGCACGTCGCGCGCGGGCTCGAAGTGCCGGGTGCGGTGCACCGCCTGCTGGAGCAGCGCGAGCGCGTCGCGGATGCCCGGGGCCAGCCGCTCGGCCAGCGCCGTGGGGGCCACGCCCCTGCCCTCCCGGACGAAGAGCGGCTCGCCCCACTGCTCACGCAGCCGGGACAGCGCGTGGCTCACGGCGGAGGGGCTCAGGAACAGCACGTCCGCGGCACGCGCCAGGTTGCGCTCGCGAAAGACCACGTCGAACACGCGGAAGAGGTTGAGGTCGGGCGCCGGGCGGGCCGCTGGATCCTGAACGGGGTTCATGACAACACATGACCAACATTCAGTGGCTTCATCAACCCGGCGGGGCGCAGGATGCCCCGCATGGACTTCCAGCCCTCCGCCAGGACGACCGAATACCTGGAGCGCGTGAAGCGCTTCATGACCGACCACATCGAGCCGGTGGAGGGCGCGTACATGCAGGCCCTGCACGGGATGGAGGCGGGTGGGGATTGGCGCCAGTGGAAGGTGCCGCCCGTGATGGTGGAGCTCAAGGCGCGCGCGAAGGCGGAGGGGCTGTGGAACCTCTTCCTCCCGGACGCGAAGCTGGGCGCGGGCCTGAGCACGCTGGAGTACGCGCCGCTCGCGGAACAGATGGGCCGCAGCTTCATGGCGCCCGAGGTCTTCAACTGCAGCGCCCCCGACACCGGCAACATGGAGGTGATCTGGCGCTACGGCTCCCCTGAACAACAGGAGCAGTGGTTGAAGCCGCTGCTCGCGGGCGACATCCGCTCCGTGTTCTGCATGACGGAGCCGGACGCCGCGTCGTCGGACGCCACCAACATGCAGGCCACCGCCGTGGTGGACGGCGACTCGGTGGTGCTCAACGGCAGGAAGTGGTGGTCCAGCGGCCTGGGACACCCGAACGCGAAGGTGGCCATCTTCATGGGCCGCACGCCGGGGACCGGCGCGGACCG
This sequence comes from Corallococcus llansteffanensis, assembly GCF_003612055.1. Taxonomy (GTDB): domain Bacteria; phylum Myxococcota; class Myxococcia; order Myxococcales; family Myxococcaceae; genus Corallococcus; species Corallococcus llansteffanensis. The sequence continues at coordinate 18,030 of NZ_RAWB01000072.1, read as the reverse complement.
CCACCACCAGCACTCCATGGTGCTGGTGCCCCTGGATGCGCCGGGCGTGGAGATCGTCCGCATGCTGCCGGTGTACGGCGACCACGACGCCCCGCATGGCCACGGCGAGGTGCACTTCCACGACGTGCGCCTGCCAATCTCCGCCCTCATCTCCGGGCCGGGCATGGGCTTTGAAATCGCGCAGGGCCGGCTGGGGCCGGGCCGCATCCACCACTGCATGCGGTGCATCGGCGCGGCGGAGCGCGCGCTGGAGCTGATGATCGACCGGGGCATGAATCGCACGGCGTTCGGCAAGCCGCTGCTGAACCTGGGCGGCAACCGCGAGCGCGTGGCGGAGGCGCGCATCGCCATCGACCAGGCCCGCCTGCTCACGCTGTACGCCGCGTGGAAGCTGGACGACGTGGGCGCGATGGGGGCGATGACGGAGATTTCGGCCATCAAGGTCGTGGCGCCCAACGTGCTCCAGCAGGTGGTGGATGACGCCATCCAGTTGCACGGCGGCGCGGGCGTTTCGCGCGACACGCCGCTCGCGGGCTTCTTCGCCCAGGCGCGCAGCCTGCGCATCGCGGACGGCCCGGACGAAGTGCACAAGGGCGTCATCACCCGCATCGAGCTCGCGAAGCGCGGCTTCTCCCGGGGGAGCTGATCCATGGTGACCCCGGTCTCCATTCCGCTGGACGAAGGCAAGGCCGTGCGCCCCGGCGAGGCGCTGGACGTGGCCGCCGTGGACGCTTGGCTGAAGGCGCAGGTGCCGTCGCTTGCGGGCACGCCGGAGGTCACCCAGTACACGGGCGGTGCCTCCAACTGGACCTACCGCCTCAAGTACGAGAACCGCGACCTCATCCTGCGCAGGCCGCCCGCGGGCACCAAGGCGAAGTCCGCGCACGACATGTCGCGCGAGTACACGGTGCAGCAGGCGCTCAAGCCCGCGTACCCGGTGGTGCCCACCATGGTGGGCCTGTGCCAGGACCCGGCCGTGCTGGGCGCGGAGTTCTACGTGATGGAGCGCATCCCCGGCCTCATCCCGCGCAAGCACCTGCCCCGGGGGCTGAACCTGGACAAGGCGCGCACGCGCCAGCTGTGTCTCAACGTCATCGACAAGCTCATCCAACTGCACGGCGTGGACGCGCAGGCCGTGGGGCTCACGTCGCTGGGCAAGGGGCCGGGCTATCCGCAGCGCCAGATTTCAGGCTGGTCCGACCGCTACGAGAAGGCGCGCACCTGGAACGTGCCCCGGATGAAGTACGTGCGCGACTGGCTCTCCGCGCACGTGCCGCAGGACATCGCCACGTGCGTCATCCACAACGACTGGCGCTTCGACAACGTGGTGCTCAAGCCGGAGGATCCCACGGAGGTCATCGGGGTGCTCGACTGGGAGATGGCCACGCTGGGCGATCCGCTGATGGACCTGGGCAACACGCTGGCCTACTGGGTCCACGCGGATGACAATCTGTTCCTGCGCTCCACGCGCCGGCAGCCCACGGACCTGCCCGGCATGCTGCGGCGCGAGGAGGTGGTGGCGTACTACCTGGAGCGCACCGGCCTGAAGCCCGCCAACTGGACCTTCTACGAGGTCTACGGCGTGTTCCGGCTCGCCGTCATCGTCCAGCAGATCTACTACCGCTATCACCACAAGCAGACGCGCAACCCGGCGTTCAAGAACTACTGGCTCATCGCGAACTACCTCGCGTTCCGCTGCCGCCAGCTCATCAAGAAGGCGGGCGGCTGATGGGCGTCATCTATCTGGTGCGGCACGGGCAGGCGTCCTTCGGCGCGGCGGACTACGACAAGCTGTCGGAACTAGGCGTGGAGCAGGCGCGCGTCCTGGGCGAGTCCCTGCGGTCACGCCTGCCTCGCGTGGACGTGGTGGTGACGGGCACGATGCTGCGCCACCGGGAGACGGCGGCCGCGTGCCTCCAGGCGCTCGGGGTGGAGGTGGAGCCCCGGCGGATGGCGGGCTTCGACGAGTTCGACCATGAGGAGGTCGTCGTGCGCCACATGCCGCGCTACGCGGACGCTGGCGTGCTGCGCGAGGAGCTGGCCACGACGAGGGATCCGCGCCGCGCGTTCCAGGAGCTGTTCACCCAGGCCGTCGCGCGCTGGGTCCAGGGCGGGCACGACGGCGAGTACAAGGAGTCCTGGGCCGGCTTCAAGGCGCGCTGCCTGGAGGCGATGAATGCGCTGGTCGCTACGCTGGGACCGTCGAAGACGGCGCTCGTGTTCACCTCCGGCGGCCCCATCACCGCCGTGAGTCAGGAGCTGCTGGGCATCCCGGATGAACATGCGTTCCGGACCAACTGGACGCTCGCCAACTGTGGAATGACGAAGGTCCTCTACAGCGAGCGGGGCCGGTATCTGTCCACGCTCAACGAGCACGGCCACTTCGAGGGCGAGCACCGGGCGCTCATCACCTACCGCTGAGGTGGGGGCTCGCGTAGCGTGGGCCCATGACGCGGTGCCTGCTCAACATCGACCTGGGGGAGCTGCCCGGGGAGGACGAACAGCTCTACGCGCTCGCGCACCTGGCCAACATCGCCTGCGGTGGGCACGCGGGCGACGCGGACTCCATGCGGCGGGCGCTGGAGTTGTGCGAGCGCCACGGCACCCTGGCGGGCGCGCACCCGTCCTACGCGGACCGCGAGGGCTTCGGGCGCAAGGCCCAGAACGTGTCACCGGAGGTGCTGCGCGCGCAGGTGGCGGAGCAGTGCGGGCAGCTCGTCGCGCTGGCCCGCGAGCGCGGCGTGCCGGTGCGGCATGCGAAGCCCCACGGCGCGCTGTACCACGCGGCCAACGCGTCCCCCGTACTCGCGAGGGCGGTGGTGGACGGCGTGGTGGAGGCGCTGGGGACGGAGGTCACCTTCGTGGGTCCCGGCACGGGCGCGCTGCGGGAGGCGGCTCGGGCCGCGGGGCTCGGGTACGCGCGCGAGGGCTTCGCGGACCGGGGCACGCTGCCAGACGGTTCGTTGATTCCACGAGGGCAGCCCGGCGCGGTGCTGACGGATGTGGCGAGGGCCCGGGAGAACACGGTGCGGCTGGCCACGGGCGGCGCGGTGGACACGCTGTGCGTGCACGGGGACACGCCCGGGGCGGTGACGCTGGCCCGCGAGGTGCGCGCGATGCTGGATGCGCTGGAGCGGCCTCCGGAGCCGCTGGGTGACAGCGCGCTGCGGCTGACGCTGCCGGAGGGCGTGGACCGCAGGCAGGCGCGCGAGGCCCTGTGCGCGCTGCCGGGCGTGCAGGACGCGGTCATCACGGAAGCCCATGCCTGCGTGTACTTCGACCCGGTGACGCCGCCCGAGGACGCCGGGCTCGTGCTGACGCGACTGCGTGTCACGCCCGTGTCCGTGTCGGAGCGTCCGCTGATCCGCATCCGTGTTCGCTACGACGGCGAGGACCTGCCGAAGGTGGCCGCGCATGCGGGCCTGTCGGTGGACGAGGTGGTGCGCCGTCACACGGCCCGCGAGTACACGGTGCGCTGCGTGGGGTTCCTGCCGGGCTTCGCGTACCTGGGAGAAGTGGATCCGAGCATCGCCTGTCCACGGCTGCCCACGCCGCGCACGCGGGTGCCGGCGCTCGCGGTGGGCATCGCGGGAGAGCGCACGGGCGTGTATCCGTTCGCATCACCGGGTGGATGGAACCTCGTGGGCACGGCCCTGGACTTCACCGCGTTCGACCCGACGCGCGGCGCGGTGATGCAGCTGGGCGACCGCGTGCGTTTCGAGCGGGAGGATGGATGACGGCCTGGGTGGAGGTGACGGGCCTCAACGCTCCCGTGACGGTGCAGGACGGTGGCCGTCCGGGACACATGCACCACGGCGTTCCGCCGGGCGGAGCGTGGGTGCCGGAGCTGCTGGCCGCGTCAAACCGCGCGGTGGGCAATGCCTTATACGCTGCGGCACTCGAAGCCCATGGCCGCCTGGAATTGCGCGCACACGGTCGAGACGTGCGCGTGTCCGTGGATGGCGCAGCCGCGCAGTTGCTCGCGGACGGAGCCACGCTCACCGTGCCCGCGCCCACGCGGTACGCCGTGCGCTATGTGGCCGTGGACGGCGCGCTGTCCGTGCCTGTAGTGCTGGGCGGACGCGGCACGCTCTGGGTGGCCCGCCTGGGCGGCTGGGAAGGCCGCCCCCTTCGCACCGGTGACCGTCTCCCGCTCGGAGCCCCGGGCACACCCCAGGAGCCCTCGGACGTGGACCTCGCGCGGCTCGCGCAGGCCCTGGATCCCGCCGCCCCCCTGCGGGTGCTCCTGGGCCCCGACACCGCGCGCTTCGGCGACGCGGCCGTGGCGGTGCTCCTGGACAGCACCTTCACCGTGTCGCCCGCCAGCGACCGCGTCGGGCAGCGGCTGGACGGCCCCCCCGTTCCGCACGGCGACGAGGGCGCGGGCACGTCCCGGCCCATGGTGCGCGGAGCCCTCCAGGTCACCCTCTCGGGTGCGCCCATCCTGCTGGGCCCGGACCATCCCACCACCGGGGGCTACCCGTTGATCGCCGCCCTCATCCGCGCGGACTGGGGCCGCCTGGGGGCGCGCCGCCCGGGCACGCCGGTGCGTTTCCTGGCCGTCTCCCTGGAGGATGCCCGCGACGCCTGGAGGACCCACCCCGCACGCTCCGTAGAAGCAACTTCAAAACCTTCTGGCCGATACTGAAAGCATGAGCCCCCCGAAAATCGGACCGCGCGCCGCCTCCACCCCCCGTCTGCCCGAGCCGGCCGTCCCGCCGCGCCCGCGCAACCAGGTGAAGCCCGAGCCGCGCAACCAGGGCACCTCCCTCTTCGAGTCGCCGAAGGCCCAGAAGAAGGCCCCGGTGGCACTGTCCACGCCCACCGCGGCCCCCCAGGGGAGCGGCCCGCGCCCCACGCCGGGCACCTACCCCACCGCCGCGGACGTGGCGAAGATCTCCGCGATGACGGACCCGGTGGAGCGCAACCTGGCCATCACCCAGGGCTACCACGACCTGTCCGACGCGATGGGGACGCTGCTGGGCAAGGAGAACGCCAACTGGTCCACCTTCGCCACCTGGGCCTCGAAGCAGGCCGGCGCGAGCATCCGCCAGGAGGACATGCCCAAGCTGTTCGTGGACGCCCTCAAGGGCGGCGGCGTCGTGGGCGAGGCCATGTCCAGGGTGGACGACGTGCTTCGCAAGCTGGGCCTGCCCACCCTGCCCCTGGGCGACATCGCCAAGGCGGGCTCGGACGCGCTCAACAACGTCAGCAAGGCCATCGCGGACGGCAACCAGTTCGTCTTCAAGGAGGTGGGCCACGAGTTCGCCCGCTTCGTGGAGACCTTCCAGGGTGACACCCAGCTCGACCCCGCCAAGCTCCAGAAGTACCTGGACGGCTTCGCCCAGGACAAGCCGCTCCTGAAGCAGGCCTTCGGCGACTACGCGCAGGCCATGTTCGAGAAGGACCCGAACAAGAAGGCCGAGCTGATGCTGCGGGCCAACGACACCGTGGGCCTGCACGAGCAGACCCAGCTCCAGTCCTACGTGGAGAAGGCGCTCAACTCGCCGGTGAAGGACGTCTTCCGCAACATCCTCGACAAGACCATCGAGGCGGGCGCCAACGCGCTGCCCTTCCCCGCCAACCTCGCCGCCAAGGCCGCCATCAAATCGGGCGTCGTGGACCTCGCCGTCAACCCGCTGGTCGACAAGCTGGCGGACGTGTTCCGCGGCATCGCCACCGAGCACATGATGAAGCTCGCGGTCCCCGGCGGTGCGCTGAAGCTGGGCAATGATCTGCCGCCGCCCCCGGGCATGGAGAAGACAATCTTCCCGCCCCACCTGCGCACGATTGAAGACCCCAAGCTGCGCGAGCTGCTCGGCCGCCTCGACTCCTCGCCCGACAGCCTCAAGGGCACGGCGGCCAAGGACTGGAGCAAGCTGGACCAGCGGATGAACTACATCGTGGACCTCTTCCGCACGCGCCAGGCGGATCCGCACCTGTTCGACCAGCCCTTCGGCAAGGAGGCCCACTACCCCGTGGCGCCCCCCGCGCCGAAGCAGGCCCCCGCACCCGCCGTGTCGTAGGCCCGGGGAGTACATGCCGGGGGAGTCGAGGCCCTTGAATGCGCGACGTGCTGCCCCGTCCATCAGGGCAGACACGCTCTTCAGGAGACTCCCCCATGGCGAAGTGGCTGCTGGCAACGATGGCGCTGTCCCTCCCGGTCCTGGCCCACGCAGGTGACTTCCGCAAGCCGTCCGAGCCGAGGCAGGACCGGCAGGAGCTGCGGCAGGACGCCCGCGAAGGCCGCGATGATCACCACGACCTGCGGCAGGTGGAGTCGCTGCTCGCCCGGTACGACTCGGCCCGTGGACGCTACGCGCGCCGCGACCTGATGCAGGTGGAGCAGGACCTGCGCGGCTACGTGGCGGCGGAGCTCAACGAGTCCCACCGCGAGCTGGCCCAGGACAAGCGCGAGGTGCGCAACAGCACCCGCGAGGTGCGCCACGACGGCTACCGCGGGGACGACCGTCAGGACCGCCGCGACGACGTGCGCGACGCCCGCCAGGAGTCCCGCGCCCTGCGCGAGACGCGCTCCATCGCCCAGCAGTTGAATGGCCTCTACGGCCGCATGGACAGCGGCAGCGTCCAGCGCAAGCGCATGCTGCTGGCGGACCTGGTCCAGCTGGCGCGCACCGAACAGGCGCAGAACCGCCAGGAAATGCGCGAGGACCGCCGCGAGGCCCGCGAGGACAGCCGTTGGTACTGAGGCCACGGGGGACGACGGGAAGGGGCCCGGAAGACGGCCCCGCCCGTCACGCCTCCTCGGCGGTCGTGAAGCCCTCCACCCGCGCGATGCCCAGCTTCTTCATCCGGCTCTGCAAGGTGGACGGCTTGAGCCCCAGCAGCGCCGCCGCTCCGCCCTCGCCGTAGACGCGGCCCCGGGTGAGCGTCAGCACCCGCAGGATGTGCTCGCGCTGCACCGCCGCCAGCGTCGCCACCGGCTCCCCGGCAGGCAGCGGCGCCGGGGCCTCCACTGAACCCGTCGGCGCGCCCGTGGGAGCACGCCCCACCGGCAGGTCGAACGACTGCGCCGACAGCTCCTGGCCGCTCGTCAGGATGGTGGCGCGCTCCAGCGCGTTCGCCAGCTCGCGCAGGTTGCCCGGCCAGTCATACGTCGCCAGCCGCGCCAGCCCCGACGCCGTCACCCGCATGCCCCTCCGGCCGATTCTCCGCGCCTGCTCCTCCAGGAGGAACACGGTGAGCTGCGGCAGGTCCTCGCGCCGCTCTCGCAACGGCGGCAGCCGCAGCGGGAACACGCTCAGGCGGTAGAAGAGGTCCTCGCGGAAGCGCTTCTGCGCGATGGCCTGGTGCAGGTCCACGTGCGTGGCCGCGAGGATGCGCACGTCAGCCTTCACCGTCTTGTCGCTGCCCACCGGCTCGAAGGCCTTCTCCTGGAGCGCGCGCAAGAGCTTCGCCTGCAGCTCCACCGGCAGCTCGCCAATCTCATCCAGCAGCAGCGTGCCCCCGTTCGCCATCTGGAAGCGGCCCGCCCGGTCGCGGTTCGCCCCGGTGAAGGCGCCCTTCACGTGGCCGAACAGCTCGCTCTCCAGGAGGCCCGCCGGGATCGCCGCGCAGTTGAGCGACACGAAGGGCTGGTCCCCGCGCGAGCTCCAGCGGTGGATGGCCCGCGCCAGCCGCTCCTTGCCCGTGCCCGTCTCACCTGTGATCAGCACCGGCGTGTCCGTCTCCGCCACCTGCCGCGCCCGCCGGGACAGGTCCCGCATCACCGGGCTCAGCGACGACTCCAGGATGCCCTCCGAGTCCCCGCCCAGCTGCGACTCCAGGAGCTTCGCGTGCTCGTGGTCCTGGCGGTGCAGCCGCTCCGCCACGCCCCGCTGTTCGGCGCCCTGGAGCGCCGTGGCCAGCATCTGCCCGTACACCTCCACCAGGTCCACCACCGGCTGCGCGTACGCGACGCACTCCGCGCGGTCCAACGTCAGCACGCCGTAGCAGCGCTCCCCCGCGCACAGCGGCACCACCATGCACGAGTGCCCCGCGGGCAGGTCCAGCACCCCGTCGAACGGGTCGCCGTCCCCGTGCGCGTGGTCCTCTTCCGTGAACGCCCGCGCGCGGCGCGTCTCCAGCGCCTGACGCAAGGACGGGAAGTCCGACAGCTGCAGCGAGTGGTGGCGCACGGCCTGATTGGCCAGGGGACCCCGCGCCGCCACCGCCTCCAGCTTCCCCTCCTTGAGGAGGAAGAGCGTGGCCAGGTCGAAGGGCACCACGCGCGTCAGCCAGTCCAATCCTCGACGGAGCAGCTCCCCCACCCCCTCTTCAGTGGTTGCCAGCTCGACCAGCTCCCGAGCATCCTGCGTCACTTCCGGGTGGCGCCCCATCAGTTCATCCGGCATGTGTTACCGATAATAGCGGCCCACCGAAATTGCAGTGGCGACAGGCACCGGGATTTCGTTATTCACCGTCCCGGCAGCACCGCCCCGCCGGTGCTGATGACGGGGCTCGAAGCAAACCCCTGGAATCACAGCAGTCGAAGCACTGGCACGGTAGCTGCTATACCCCGTAGCAACCACAACCTCTGGGGTGGACCACGATGGCCCGCCCCCCATCCCAAGGAGTCGAATCCCATGCTGACCGTCGGCGACAAGCTTCCGAACTTCAAGCTGAAGGGCACCGTGAGCCTGGAGAAGAACAAGGAGTTCCAGGACATCACGAACGAGACCTACAAGGGCAAGTGGACCGTCCTGTTCGCGTGGCCGAAGGACTTCACGTTCATCTGCCCCACGGAGATCGCGGAGTTCGGCAAGCACAACAAGGACTTCAACGACCGCGACGCGGTGGTGCTGGGTCTGTCCACCGACAGCGAGTTCGTGCACCACGCGTGGCGCACGCACCACCCGGACCTGAAGAACCTGCCCTTCCCGATGCTGGCGGACATCAAGCGTGAGCTGTCCGGCGCGCTGGGCATCCTCCACAAGGAGGAGGGCGTGGCCCTGCGCGCCACGTTCATCGCGGACCCCGAGGGCATCATCCGCCACGTGTCCGTGAACGACCTGTCCGTGGGCCGCAACGTCAAGGAGACCGTCCGCACGCTGGACGCGCTCCAGACGGACGAGCTGTGCCCGTGCAACTGGCAGAAGGGTGAGGAGACGCTCACCACGAAGCTGCAGAAGGCGGGGTAACCCACCATGGCCTCGCTCGAAGTCGTCCGCAGCGAACTCGCGGACGCCCACAAGGACACCCGCCTCAACCTCTCCGCCGTCCTGGAGAGCACGAGCCTCACCCCCGAGCAGCGCTGGGGCGTGGCCGTGGCATGCGCCTTCGCCGCCCGGAACGACCGGCTGAAGGAGGCCATGCTGAACGAGGCGAAGACGGCGCTGGGTGAGAAGTCCGGGCCGGTCATCGAGGACGCGCGTGCGGCGGCCTCGCTGATGGCGATGAACAACGTCTTCTATCGGTTCCGTCACATGGTCGGGAAGGAGTCGTACGCGACCAAGCGGGCGGGACTGCGGATGAACCGGCTCGCGCAGGTGCTGACGAACAAGGTGGACTTCGAGCTGGTCTGCCTCGCGGTCAGCGCCATCAACGGCTGCGAGATGTGCATCCAGTCTCACGAGAAGGTCGTGCTGGACGGCGGCCTGACCGAGGACCACGTCCACGACGCGGTCCGCATCGCAAGCGTCATCCACGCGGCGGCGGTAGGCCTGGAGTCCTAAAGCCTGCTTCCGACTTGAAATGGCGCCTCGCGCCCTCCGGTGGAAACACCGGGGGGCGCTTTTTTTCCAACCCTCTTCCCAAGAAGGAGCGCTTCCCATGGCCCTCTACAAGAGCCCCAGTCCCCTCTCCGAGCAGGCCCGCACGGCCATCAACGCCACCCTCAACGAGCGGCTGTCGGACGGGTTGGACCTGCACTCGCAGATCAAGGTCGCCCACTGGAACATCAAGGGCCCGCAGTTCGCCGCGCTGCACCCGCTGTTCGAGACCTTCGCGGTGAGCCTCGCCAACCACAACGACTCCATCGCGGAGCGCGCGGTGACGCTGGGCGGCCGGGCGTACGGCACCAGCCGCCACGTGGGCACGCACAGCCGCCTGCCCGAGTACCCGCAGGAGACGTCGCGCGACCTGGAGCACGTGAAGCTGCTGGCCGAGCGCATCGAGGTCTACCTGGCCGGCCTGCGCGACAGCCGCAAGCAGGTGGAGTCGCACCAGGACACGGACACGGTGGACCTGTTCACCGGCATCATCACCGAGTTCGAGAAGCACGCCTGGTTCCTGCGCGCGTCGCTGGAAGGCTGAAAGGCTGCACCGAAGCGGGGGGCGCGCTAGCGTGCCCCCCGTGAGCGACAGCATCCCCCTGCACGCGTTTCGCACCGTGCCCCGCACGGGCGTCATCTTCGTCACCGCCGAGGCCACCCGCCGCGGCTACCGTCCCGGCGACCCGGACTGGTGCAACCTGGGCCAGGGTCAGCCGGAGACGGGCGACCTGCCCGGAGCCCCGCCCCGCGTGGGCCAGGTGACGGTGGACATGGCGGACCAGGAGTACGCCCCCGTCGCGGGCCTGTGGGAGCTGCGCGAGGCCATCGCCAGCCTCTACAACCGCCTCTACCGCAAGGGGATGCCCAGTCAGTACAGCGCGGAGAACGTGAGCCTGTCCGGCGGAGGCCGCGCGGCCCTCACCCGCGCCGCGGCGAGCCTGGGAAGCGTGAACCTGGGCCACTTCCTGCCCGACTACACCGCCTATGAGGAGCTGCTGGACGTCTTCAAGGCGTTCACCGCCATCCCCATCCTGCTGGAGGGCGAGCGCGGCTACGCCTTCACGCACGACGACCTGCGCCGGGAGATCCAGGGACGCGGCCTGTCCGCGCTGCTCTTCTCCAACCCGTGCAACCCCACCGGCAAGCTGGTGCAGGGGGAGGAGCTGGCGCGGTGGGTGGGCGTCGCGCGCGAGCTGGAGTGCACGCTGCTCATCGACGAGTTCTATTCGCACTACATCTGGACGGGCCGCCCGGGCGTGCTCCCGGTGGAGAGCGCCGCGCGGTACGTGGAGGACGTGAACCGCGACCCGGTGGTGCTCTTCGACGGGCTCACCAAGAACTGGCGCTACCCGGGCTGGCGCATGACGTGGACGGTGGGGCCCAAGCAGGTCATCGACACGGTGGCGAGCGCGGGCAGCTTCCTCGACGGCGGCGGCAGCCGGCCCCTCCAGCGCGCGGCCATTCCGCTGCTCCAGGAGGACACGGTGGTGGCGGAGACGCGCGCCATCCACTCCACCTTCCGGGAGAAGCGAGACAGGTTCCACTCGCGGCTGGAGCGGCTGGGCATCCGCACGGACCGGGCGCCGGACGGGACGTTCTACGTCTGGGGCAACCTGTCCGGGCTGCCCGCGCCGCTCAACGACGGCATGGCCTTCTTCCGCGCCGCGCTGGAGCACAAGGTCATCACCGTGCCCGGTGAGTTCTTCGACGTGAACCCCGGCAAGCGCCGCGCGCGGGCCTCGCGCTTCCGCAGCTACGTGCGCCTGTCCTTCGGCCCGTCGTGGGAGACGCTGGAGAAGGCGCTGCAACGGCTGGAGGCGCTCGTCCTGAAGCACACGCCCGCCCCCTGAGGGACGACGCTCCGGCCCCGGTCAGGACTCCGGGGCCGGCGCCGTGCGGAACTCCGCCGTGGCCATCACGTGCACCTTCTTGCGGTGCGACACGGTGAAGCCCAGCGACGCGCGGACCTTGCCGTAGCCGGCGGAAGAGGTCACGGGCACCACGTCCTCGCCGCCGCCCCCGTAGCCGCCGCGGCCCGGGTTGAAGGGCAGCGACTCCGACGTCCGCTCGGTGAAGCGGTGCAGCCCTGCGAGCTTCACGCCCAGCCCGGCCGCCACCCGGCGCGCCTTCTTCACCGACTCCCCGGCCAGCGCTTCAATCCACTCCTGACGCGCCGCCAGCTCCCGCGCATAGCCCCACCTCAGCTCGCGCAGCGTCGCCTGCTTCAGGGTGGTGCAGGCCGCGAGCACGTCCCCCACCCGCTCCAGCTGATCCAACCGGATGCGCACCGTGTACGTCGCGGAGGAGGAGCGCGAGAGCAGCCCTTCGCTCGTCTCCGCCTGCACCGCCTGGAGCGTGAACGCCGTCCGGGGCACGCCCAGGTCCTCCAGGCCGCGCACCAGCGCCGCCACCTCCTTCGCGTTGGTGAGGGCCGCGGCGCCGGTGAAGAACGCCGACGCCTTCACCTCCACCACCGCGTCCACGTGGTCCGCCTCCAGCTCGTGGTCGGCGGACAGCTCCACGACGATGATTCCCGACTCGGTCCCAGCCTGCTCCGGCATGTGCCCCTCTTCGTCCAGTCCCCACGCGGTGGGAAGCCCGGGAGTATAGGCCCTCGGCTCGCCTATGCTCGGCCGCGACCATGCGACGCTTCCCGTCCCGGCTGTGGCTGTTGTGCGCGCTCTACTTCGTGCAGGGGCTGCCGTTCGGCTTCCAGGTGACGGCGCTGCCCGTCTACCTGCGCACGCGCGGCGTCTCGCTGGCCGCGCTGGGGTTCGCGGGCGCGCTGTCGCTGCCGTGGATGCTCAAGGCCCTGTGGGCCCCGCTGGTGGACCGCTACGGCTCCGCGCGCGTGGGCCGGCGCCGCTCGTGGATCTTGCCCATGCAGGCGGGGCTCGCCATCGCGTGCGCGGGCGCCGCGCTGGCCGCGGACCGGGACTCGCTGCCGCTGCTCCTGGGCCTCATCTTCGTGATGAACCTCTTCGCCGCCACCCAGGACATCGCGGTGGACGGCTTCGCGGTGGACCTGCTGCGTCCGGAGGAGCTGGGCCTGGGCAACACCGCGCAGGTCGTGGGCTACAAGCTGGGGATGCTCACCGGAGGCGGGCTGCTCGTGTGGGCCAGCTCGCGCATCGGCTGGTCGGGCCTGTTCTGGGTGATGTCCGCGCTGTGCCTCTCGGTCTTCACGCTCGTCCTCTTCGTGCGCGAGCCGCCCCCTCGGGAGGAGGAGGAAGGCCCGGACGCGCCGAAGCTGGACTGGGCCCAGCTCTTCTCCCGGCTCAAGGCCGCGCTCACCGTGCCGGGCACCGGGTGGCTGCTGCTCTTCATCGGCACGTACAAGCTGGGCGAGACGATGTCCGACGTCCTCTACAAGCCCTTCCTCGTGGACGCCGGCTACACACCCGCGCAGATCGGCCTGTGGGTGGGCACGTGGGGCACCGCCGCGTCGCTCCTCGGGTCCACCTGTGGCGGGCTGCTCGCCGCGCGGCTGCCCCTGCTGCGCGCGGTGGCCCTCACCGGCGCGCTGCGCCTGATCCCGCTCGCCGGCCGCTGGGTGCTCACGCAGGTGGGCGTCAGCGACGCGGGCGTGCTGGGCGTCACCCTCACCGAGGAGCTCTTCGGCGGCGCGCTCACCACCGTGATGTTCGCCTTCATGATGTCGCGCACCGACCGCCGCATCGGCGCCACGCACTACACGCTGCTGGCCAGCATGGAGGTCGCGGGCAAGGCGCCCGCCGGGCCGCTGGCGGGGCTGCTCGCGGATCCGAAGTTCGGCAACTGGGGCTACACGAACGTGTTCCTCCTGGGCGTCGCGCTGTCCGCCGCGTTCCTCGTGCTGCTCGCGCCGCTGCGCCGCCGGGCCCCCGCGCCCACCCCGCAGTCCGTGGCGTGAAACATTCCACGAGGAACGTCACAGGAACCTCACGCGGGACATGTCAGCCGACCGTGGTACTTGCCACCCCGTCGTCCGCATTCCCCCCGAACGCGGGGCGGGCCTCCCGCCTCCGCGAATGAAGAGGTTCCCATGATGTCCCAGTCGATGAAGTCGATGGTGGGCGGGCTCGTCCTGCTCACGGCGCCGGCGGCCTTCGCCACGTCCACCACCAGCATCCCCGCCTTCGAGGCGAGCGTCACCACCGCGCGCGGCACCACCAGCCCGGGCGGCGCCACCATCGTCCGCGCGGAGATCCGCACCGCGCTCAACGCGTTCCTCAACGACACCGGCGGCCCCACGGGCGTGGACAGCGCCGAGCGCACCTACCTCACCACGCGCCTCAACGACACGCCCTTCCAGCAGTCGCTGACGGGCACCGCGGCGAAGTACTACGCGGACTTCTACGAGCTGAACGACGCGAACACGGTGGCCGCGCCCCTGTACCTGAGCCCCGTCTCCGGCACCGCCGCGTCGCTGTACGGCGCCACCGGCCCGCTGGCGAACTCCTCGCGGATCCAGGAGGGCTACATCGCCAACGGGGCGGGCGTCGCGAACCAGGCCACCCTGGGCTACGCGTTCAGCTCCTACTTCGGCCCGCAGAGCGGCATCTTCGAGCCCATCACGGTGAAGGAGCTCATCGAGCGGCTCAGCGGCACCACCGTCGCCGGCACCCCGTCCGTGGACGAGGTGGAGGGTGCCACGGCCTTCATCACCGCCATCTCGCGCAACAGCAACCGCCTCTATGTCTCCGGCTGGAGCTGCCGTGGCTGCGGCGCGCCGGGCTGGACGGGCGGCTACGTCATCGCCGCGGTGAGCACCGACCGTCGCTTCGTGCGCATGGTCTCCGTGATGACCGCCTCTGACTGATCCAACGCCCTGACGCACCGCCGCAAAGAGCGCTCCGGGGGCCGCGTGCTCCCGGAGTCGCTTGCAGTCCCCGCCGCCTCCATTCATTGATGCGCCACGGTCCGGGTGGGCGGAGCGCACGCTCCGGCCCGGGCTTCACGACCCCCTGGAGGAGAAGAGTCATGGCGGAGATGAAGACGTACGCGGGTGCATGCCACTGTGGACAGGTCCAGTACGAGGCGCAGACGGACCTGGCGCAGGTCGTCAGCTGCAACTGTTCCATCTGTTCCAAGCGCGGCCTGCTGCTGACGTTCGTGCCGCCCGAGCAGTTCAAGCCCGTCGCTGGCGTGGATAGCCAGAAGCTCTACCAGTTCAACAAGAAGGTCATCGACCACCTGTTCTGTCCCACGTGCGGCGTGGAGTCCTACGGCACCGGCAAGGGCCCGGATGGCAAGCAGATGTATGCCATCAACGTGCGCTGCCTGGACGGCGTGGACGTCTCCACCCTCACGCCGATGCCGTTCAACGGCCGGGACAGGTAGCGCCGGACGTCAGGCGTCCTGGGACTGGGGCGGCGTGAACGTGCCCACGGGCAGGTCCGCCGCCCGCCACAGGTACCAGCTCACCACCGTGCGGAACGGGCGCCAGCGCTCGCCGTGCGCGAGGAGCGCCTTGGGCTTGGGCATCTCCTTCAGGCCGTTGGCGACCATGAAGCCCTTGCGCACGCCGTAGTCGTCCACGGGCAGGATGTCCGGCCGGCCCAGGCGGAAGATGAGCAGCATCTCCACCGTCCACGGGCCAATGCCCCGCACCTGGGTGAGGTGCTCCACGAGGTCCGCGTCGGACATGCGCCGCACGCGGGCCAGCGGCGGCACCGTGCCGTCCACCGTCTTGCGCGCCAGGTCCTGCAACGCGAGCAGCTTGTTGGCGGACAGCCCCGCCTCGCGCAGCGTCGTGTCCGGGAGCGCGAGCAGCTTCTCCGGCGTGAAGCCCCGGCCCTGCCCCACGCGCTCGCACACCCGCCCGAAGATGGTCGCCGCCGCGCGGCCGTGGAGCTGCTGGTAGACGATGGAGTGCGCCAGCGCCTCGAAGGGGCTGTGCAGCGGCTGCCGCTCCATGCGGAAGGGGCCCACCGTCTTGAAGAGGGGGGCCAGCGCCGGGTCGGCGCGCAGGAGGGCGCGCCGCACGGCGGGCGTGTACGCATCAGGGAGTTGCGGGAGGGACGGAGCGGGTGCGCGCGGCATGGGCCGCATGCTGCCCGGCCCTACGCCACGCGCAACCCCGTTTCCTGTCGCCGAACTAGATGGGCGCGGCGCGCTCCGTCTCCTCGGGCACGTCCATGCGCGGCTCGCCTTCCATCAGCGTGTCGAACTCCTCCTCCATCTGGATGCCCAGGTCCTCCAGCTGCTCCTTGCTCAGCAGCTTGCGCGCGGACTTGAAGAGCTCCTTCTCCTCCTCCTCGACGTGGTGCTCCACGTTCTCCTGGAGGACCTTCATCTTCGCGTCGAACTCCTCGTCGGACGCATCCATGGAGATGAGGTCCGCGATGAGGCGCTTGACGACGAGGTGCTCTTCCACCGCCTCGCGCAGGTCGTCCTCGGTGTCCTCCTTCTTGAGCGCCGGATAGAAGTACAGCTCTTCAATCTTCGCGTGCGCCCCGAGCCGGTCCGCGATCTGCTCGAAGAATTCCTGGCGCTCCTCGTCGGCGTGATCCGCCAGCTTCTCGTACTTCTTGAACAGCTTGGAGACCTCTTCGTGCTGCTGCTTGAGGAGTTCCAACGCGTGCATGTCGCCTCCAGGTGCGATGTAGGTGCTGATAGATGGGGGCGGATCCACCCGAAGGGAAGCCCACCCGCTCGCACTTCTCACTTCACTGGCAACTTCCGTGACTCCAGGTCCTTCACCGCGGGGCCGTTGAGCACCCGACCGGTGGGGCTGAAGCGGCCGCCGTGGCACGGGCAGTCCCAGGAGCGCTCCGCGTTGTTCCAGTGCACGTGGCAGCCCAGGTGCGTGCACACCGGGGACACGGCGTGCGCGGTGCCGTCCTCCTCGCGGTAGACGGCCACCTTGCGGCCCTCCACCTCCAGAATCCTTCCCTCGCCCGGCGCGACGTCCGCCAGGTGGTGGCCGTCCGGCTTCGCCAGCCGGTCCGCGACGAAGCGGAAGGCCACGTCCGCGTTCTCCTGGAGGAAGTCCTTCGCGCCCGCCCTGGGCTTCACGCGACCCGCGTCGTAGAGCGCGGCGTAGGGGTTCTCGTTGCCGAGGATGAGGTCCGACAGCAGCATGCCCGCCAGCGTCCCGAACGTCATGCCCGTGCCGGAGAAGCCCGTGGCCACGTACACGTGGCGGCTGCCCACGTTGCGGCCGATATAGGGCAGCCCGTCCGCGGGCTCGATGACCTGGCCCGACCAGCGGTGGGTGATGTCCTTCACGGGCAGGTGCTTGCGCGTGTAGTCCTCCAGCGCGGCGAAGCACGAGGCTGTGTCCTCCTCCGCGCCGACCTTGTGGTCCTCACCGCCCACGATGGCGTACGGCACGCCGTCCACCTGCTGCGTGCGGATGTAGTGATAGGGGTCGCGGCTGTCGTAGTACTGGCCCGGCTCCAGCGGCCCCGTCAGCGGACCCGCCACCGCGTAGGTGCGGTAGGGGTAGAGCTTGGTGTGCATGGCCACGCGGTTGAGCGGCGTGGTGGTGGCCTCCACCACGGTCTGCGCGGTGACGGTGCCGTGCTCGGTGACGACGCGGCAGGGTGTGCCGTCGAACAGGTCCACCACCTTCGTGTTCTCGAAGACGTGACAGCCGTCACCGGGGATGCGGTCCGCGAGCCCGAGCAGGTACTCGCGCGGGTGGAACAGCGCCTGGTCCTCCACGCGCAGCGCGCCCTTCACCGGGAACGGCAGGGGCACGTCCTTGGTGAACGAGGCCAACAGCCCCACCTGCCGCGCGGCGGACACCTCCAGCAGCAGCTCGCGCAGCTCGCGTTCGGTCTCCGCGTACCGGAACCCCGGCACCCGCGTGAAGCCGCACCGGATGGAGAGCGACTCCACCAGCGAGGCAATCTGTTCGATGGCGGCCCGCACGGAGGACGCGGCCAGGTGGGCGCCCTTGTCGCCGAAGTCCTGGAGGAGCGTGGTGTAGGGCGTGTCCAGCAGCTCCGTGAGGTGCGCCGTGGTCTGCCCCGTCTGGCCGGAGAGGATGCGGTGCATCTCCAGCACCGCCACCTTCTTGCCGGCGCGCTTGAGCAGCCAGGCTGTCGTCAGCCCCGCCATGCCACCGCCGATGATGGCCACGTCCACGGCGAGGTCGCCGGGCAGGCGGGGGAAGTCCCGGGGTGGGGTCGTCACCGTCCAGAGGGATTTGTGGAGGCGCTCGTCAGTCATGGCTCAAGGCTAGGAATGGGCCCCTCCGGGCATAAGCCGGGCGGGCGCCGACGGACCCGGGCGCTGCCCGGCTGCCTGCCCAGCATGGGGTGTGCGCGACCCAACAGAGCGTGGGTCCGGGTGTTGGCAAGTCAGGGGCCGGGGACAGGAGGGGCTG
>NZ_RAWB01000729.1 GCF_003612055.1 Corallococcus llansteffanensis | reverse complement strand
GTCCATCCCTCCCCGCGCGCCTTACCTAGCAAAGGGATGATGCCTTCCACCCAGCCCGAATCGCGGGTGCTGCGCGAAAAGCACCCTTCCGAGGGAGCCGACAGTCGGGGCCGGCTGTCCCCCCGCCGTGAGGCCCTGCTCCAGGCACGCATCAAGGACCTGTCGCTGCGCCTCGCGGGCACGCCCCTGGAGCGCTACATCGCCCAGCTCCACGCGGAGCTGGAGGCCAAGGGGCTGTCGTTCAAACCCCAGTGCTACCTGTCCGACGAGTGGGGCTGTCCGTCCGGAGTGCCCGTCATCGGCCTACCCTTCTACCTGGCGGATCCGGAGCTGCTGTCCATCGAGGCGGAGCTGGGAGGCAGCGCGGAGACGGAGGCCGAAATCCTCATGTACCTGCGCCACGAGGCCGGCCACGCCTTCAACTACGCCTGGCGCCTCTATGAGACCGACGAGTGGCGCCGCGTGTTCGGCGACTACGGGCGGCCGTACCAGGACGACTACAAGCCCCGGCCCTTCTCACGGCGGTACGTGTTCCACATCTCCGGCTGGTACGCGCAGAAGCACCCGGACGAGGACTTCGCGGAGACGTTCGCCGTGTGGCTCACGCCGGGCAGCGACTGGGAGAAGCGCTACCAGGGCTGGGGCGCGCTCAAGAAGCTCCAGTACGTGGAGGCGACGGCGAAGCGCGTGGGCCGCATGCCCCCGCTCGTGCAGCTGGCCCAGCCGGACCTCACCACCGAGGAGATGGAGGGCACCGTCCAGGAGCACTACCGGCAGCGCGAGCTGGACGAGAAGGTGGACCTGGAGCTGCGCAACTCCTTCGACCACGCGCTGGAGGACATCTTCTGGGGGCCCGGTGAGGCCCCGGTGAACGCGGTCACGCTGGTGCAGGCGGAGCGCCAGCGCCTGCTCTCCACCGTGGGCCACTACTCCGGCGTGGGCCGGGGCGTGGTGCGCGCGCTCGTGGACCACCTGGCGGAGCGCACCGCCGCGCTGAACCTCACCTTGTACCCGGACGACAGCCGCGAGGCCGCGATGCAGCTTGCGTCGCTCGTCACGGTGCTGGCCATGAACTACCTCCACACCGACCGCTTCTTCGAGGACTGACATGCCCCAGAAGTCCCTTCGCATCGCCGTCCTTCACTACCAGCCCAAGGACGAACCGCCGGACGCCGTCGTGGCGCAGGTGAGCGCGGCCCTGCGCGCGGGCGGCCACGAGCCGGTGGACGTGCGCGTGGACGAGAGCGTCTCCGACCTGGTGCGGCTGGTGACGCGCGCCCGCGCCGACCTCGTCTTCAACCTCTGTGAGACGTTCGCGGAGGACTACCGCCTGGAGGTCAACGTCGCCGCGGTGCTGGAATTGGCGCGCGTGCCCTTCACCGGCTCCGGCACCGCGGGGCTGCTGCTCGCGCAGGACAAGGTGCTCACCAAGCAGCTGCTCCAGTTCCACGGCGTGCTCACGCCGCGCTTCGCGACCTTCGACGGCACGTCGTTCCAGACGAATGGCGATCTGTCCTTCCCGCTGGTGGTGAAGCCCGCGCGCTCGGATGCCTCCATGGGCCTGGGCGTCGAGAAGGACATGGAGGGGCTGGCCCGACGGGTGAAGAAGATCCGCGAGGAGTATGACGACGAGGCGCTGGCGGAGGAGTTCATCGAGGGCCGCGAGCTGTACGTCGGCGTCGTCGGGGACGCGGCGGACCCGGAGGTCCTCCCGGTGGTGGAGCTGGACTTCGGCTCGCGGTGGAACCGCAAGCGGATGAAGATCGCCAACCGGGAGGTGAAGTTCGCGCCGGAGTCGCCGGGCAGCCCCCATCTCGTCCTGCCCACGGACCTGTCGGACGAGCTGCGGGGCCGCATTGGCCGCGCGGCGGTGACGGCGTTCCGCGCGCTCAAGCTGCGCGACTACGCGCGCATCGACTTCCGCGTCTCCAGCCGCACCAACGAGCCCTACCTGCTGGAGGTGAACCCCAACCCCTACCTGGAGACGCAGTGCGAGGTGGCCATGGGGGCGAAGGAGCGCGGCATGGCCTACGACGCGCTCGTGCAGCGCATCGTGGACACGGCCGCCCGGCGATACAACCTGGGCGTGGGGCCCCGGGCCACGGCCGGTGCGCCCGTCCGGGACGCGACTCCCGCCGCGCACTGAACGTCCGCCGCGCGGACGGCCCGGATTCCGGTGGCCGCGCCGGGGGCGGTGCTCTATGGGGGACGGGTGATTCGCCGTCAGCTCCTGGAGCATGCCAAGGCCGTGGCCCGCTTCGCGCCCGTGAGGCCCGCGGTGAAGGCGGGCCTGCGCGCCGCGCTCGCCACCTTCGTGCCCATGGCCGTGGGCACCGCGCTGAACCTGCCCGGAGGCCTGTGGCTCGCCGTGGGCGGCTTCAACACGTCCTTCGTCGACAAGGGCGGCTCCTACCACGCGCGCGCGCGGGCCATGGGCGGCACGGCGCTGGCGGCGGCGGTGGCCGCGGTGATGGGCGGCCTCGTGGGGATGTACCCCGCGCTGTCCATCCCGCTCACGCTCGTGTGGGTGACGGCGTGGAGCTTCGCGGGCGTGTACGGCGCCGCGGCGAACATCATGGGCAACATCGCCGCCACCACCTTCGTCATCGCCGTGGCGCTGCCCGTGGAGGGACCGAAGGCCGCGCTCCTGTCGGGCGCGACGCTGCTGGCGGGCGCGGCGTGGGCGATGGTGCTGTCGCTCGTGCTCTGGCCCATCCGCCCCTACCGTCCCGCGCGCAAGGCGGTGGCGGCGTGCTTCGACGCGGTGGCGGACTACGCGGAGGCGATGTCGCGCATGTGCCAGGGCGCGCGCGAGGACGCCTGGCAGGCGCTCATCCAGGAGCAGCACGCGCGCATCCGCGAGACGCTGGAGGTGGCGCGCACCACGCTCACCGCCACGCGCCAGGGCCGCGTGGAGCGCGGGCGCGGCGAGCGGCTGCTGGTGCTGCTGGAGGCCGCGGACGCGATGTTCATGGGGATCATCGCGCTGGGAGAGGACCTGGAGAGCCTGGGCCCGCCGGTGAGCGGACCCGCGGGAGACCCGCGCGCGGCGGCGGCGGTCGCCCTGCTGGACTGCGCGCACACGGCGCGCGACCTGGTGCGGCTCACGCAGCAGGAAGGCCGCAGCCGCAGGCCCCAGCCGGAGTGGGACGGCCGGGCGCTGAGCGACGCGCTCACGGACCTGGACGCGCGGGGCCTCCTGACGCGGCTGGAGCGGGCGCGCCTGCGGGACGTGGCGCGGCTGGTGACGGAGCTGCGCGAGCGCGCGGACGTGGCGCTGGACACCGCGTGCCGCCTGCCCGGGCCCGTGGCGGCGGGCACGCTGCCGCCCACCCGGGAGCTGGCGGAGGAGCCCCACCCCTCCCTCTGGGAGCCCGTGCGCGCGAACCTCACGCTGGAGTCGGAGGTGCTGCGGCACGCCCTGCGCGTGGGCCTCACCACCACGGCGGCGGTGTGGATCTCCAGCATCTTCCGGCCGAACCACAGCTACTGGGTCACCATCACGGTGCTCACCGTGATGCAGCCCTACACCGGGCCCACCGTCCTCAAGGCGCTGCAGCGCGTGCTGGGCACCGTGGTGGGCGGCATCCTCGCCATCGCCGTGGCGTCGTGGCTCCAGGATCCGCGCGCGATGATGGGGCTCCTGTTCTGCACCGCGGCCCTGTGCGTGAGCCTCATCCCGCTCAACTACGGGCTGTTCACCGTCTTCGCCACGCTCACCTTCGTGCTGCTGGCGGAGCTGGGCAGCGGGGACTGGACGCTCGCGCCGGTGCGCATCGTCAACACGCTCATCGGCGGGGCGCTGGCGCTCGCGGGCACCTTCTTCCTGTGGCAGCGCTCGGAGGAGGAGCGCTTCCCGTCGCAGATGGCGGAGGCCCTGCGCGCGGACCGGGAGTTCTTCGACGTGCTGGCGTCCGCGTGGCAGCGGGGTGAAGCGCCCGCGCCGCAGGCGCTCACGGAGGCCCGCCGCAAGCTGGGGCTCGCCACCATCAACGCGGAGACGTCCTTCTAGCGGCTGCTCAACGAGCCGCGCTGGAGCACCGAGGCGCTGGAGCCGCTGATGACGCTGCTCGCGTTCACCCGCCGCTTCGCCGCCGTCTGCACCCTGCTCGCGTCGCGGCGCTCCGTGCCCTCCACGCCCGCGGTGCTGGAGGCCCTGGCCCGCTACGGCCGCGCCATGGACGGCGCCATGGAGGACCTGGCGGACGCCGTGCTCCACGGCCGCCGCCCCCGCCCCCTGCCCGCCTTCGACGCGCTGCTCGGCTGGAACGTGCCCACGCCGGACACGGCCGGGCT
>NZ_RAWB01000728.1 GCF_003612055.1 Corallococcus llansteffanensis | reverse complement strand
GTCGGGGGCGATGGCGCAGGCGCGGTAGGCGCGCAGCAGCTCGTAGAGGTGGAGGAAGCTCTCCACGCGGCCCACCTCCTCCACGGTGACGCCGTGGGCGGCGAAGCGCGCGCTGTTGGCGCCTCCGTACGGATCGTCCCGCAACCAGTCCACGAAGCGCTGACCCTGCAGGTCCTTCACATCCAGGGGGCGCGGGGACGGGTGCGCGCGGACGAGCGCGGAGTCGGGGCCGGCGAGCACCACGAAGGGCATGCGCAGCAGGGACTCGGAGTCCACGCCTTCATGCGGAGGCAGCGGGGTGAAGTCCAGCACCAGGTCCTGCTGGCGGGTCTGCACCTGCCGCACGAGCTCGTGCGAGCCGCCGAAGCCCACCACGAGCTTGAGGTCGGTGGCGGCCGCGTCCTGCGCGATGCCGCCCAGCAGCGACATGGACAGGGTGGGGTTGAGCCCCAGACGGAGCGTGGGCTCCACGCGCGCCAGGTCCATGAGCCGCTTCATGTCCAGCTGGTGCAGGGGCGTCTGGGTGCCGGCGTAGAGGCGCTCGCCGCGCGCGGACAGTTGCAGGCGCCGGCCCGGGCCCCGCTCCAGCAGGGCGGCGCCGTCCGCGAGCGTCTCCTCCAGGGCGCGGATGTGTTCGCTCACCACGGAGCGGGCGACGCCCAGGTGCTCGGCGGCGGCGTCGATGCTGCCCGCCTCCACGGCGGCGGTGAAGGACTCGAGCCAGACCAGGTGTCGCAGCAGCTTGCGCGGGGGCATGAGGGCCTTGTTCCTGGCGCACCCATGCGCCCCGGTGGTGGAGCGGACGGTCAGATGAAGTAGTCGGGGAACAGCTCCGCGCCGGGCACGGACTGGTACTTGTCGAAGTTGGTGACGCCCACGCCGCGCAGCACGTCCTCGTCGATGCAGAAGTTGCCGGTGAAGGAGCGGCTGGGCTTGGTGAGGATGGCGTACGCGGCGTCGGCCATGATCTCCGGCGAGCGGCTGCCCTTGATGGTGTCGTCGCCGCCCAGCAGGTTCTGCACGGCGGCGGTGGCGATGACGGTGCGGGGCCAGAGGGCGTTGACGGCGATGCCCTCGTCCTTGAACTCCTCCGCCATGCCGAGCACGCACATGCTCATGCCGAACTTCGCCATGGTGTAGGCGACGTGGGGACCGAACCAGCGCGCTTCCATGTTGAGCGGCGGCGAGTTGTTGAGGATGTGCGGATTGCTGGACTTCTTGAGGTACGGCAGGCACGCCTGGGAGCACGCGAAGGTGCCGCGCGTGTTGATGCCGTGCATCAGGTCGAATCGCTTGAGCGGCGTCTCCAGC
Organism: Corallococcus llansteffanensis; assembly: GCF_003612055.1. Taxonomy (GTDB): domain Bacteria; phylum Myxococcota; class Myxococcia; order Myxococcales; family Myxococcaceae; genus Corallococcus; species Corallococcus llansteffanensis. Next base: position 3,010 of record NZ_RAWB01000728.1, on the reverse strand, counting down.
GTGCCGGTGAGGCTGATGGCGCTGGCGTTGTTGATGAGGATGTCGATGCCGCCGAAGGTCTCCACGGCCTTGGCGACGGCGGCGTGGATCTGCTCCTCGTTGCGGATGTCCACCACGCAGGGCAGGGCCTTGCCGCCCGCGGCTTCAATCTCCTTGGCGGCGGTGTAGATGGTGCCGGGCAGCTTGGGGTGCGGGTCGGTCGTCTTCGCGGCGATGACGATGTTGGCGCCGTCCCGGGCCGCGCGCAGCGCCATGGCCAGGCCGATGCCGCGGCTGGCACCGGTGATGAAGAGGGTCTTGCCTTGGAGGTTGGACATGGGGCGCATCCTCGCTGAATCGCGGGAGGCCGCAATGCCCGTCGTCGTCGTGGACTTCGGAACGGAGAACACCCACGTCCGCGCGCACAACGGGCGCGCGGACGTGAGGCTGGCGTCAGGGGGTGTAGAGGAGGGCCGCGTTCAGGTAGACGCCCCTGTCCCGGTCATACCCGGCGGCGAAGAGGACCTTGCCCGAGGCCAGGACGGTGGCCGCCATGTGGTATCGCGAGGTGGGCATGCTGGTGGTGAAGGCGGTCTTCCCGGTAGCGGGGTCGAAGATTTCGGCCGTCAGGCTGATGCTCGCTGTGCCACCCGTCACCAGGAGCTTGCCGGAGGGGAGCTGGACCAGGGAGGCATAGGTCCGCGCATGGGTGAAGGCACCCACCGAAGACTGGACATTGAGCGCGGGGTCGTAGACGGCGATGAGCTGCCCCGCGACCATCAGCACCTTGCCTGACGGGAGCAGGAAGGCGTGCGTCCAGCTTGTTCCCGTGACGCCGGTCGCAGGGGCCCAGGTGTTCGCGCCCGGGTCGTAGAACTCCGCGCTCTCGCCGCCTCCCACCACGAGGAGCTTTCCGGAGGGCAGCAGCACCGCTGCGTGTCCTGACCGATTCCCGGGAGCCGAGCTGGCCATGGGCGTCCAGGTATTCGTCGCGGGGTCGAAGAGCTCCGGGATGCGGGTGCTCGTCGCGTCCCCACCGTAGTTCCCACCCACGACCAGGACCTTGCCGGAAGGCAACAGGGTCGCGGTGTGGGCCGCGCGGGCAAACGCCATGGAGGGAGTCGCCGTCCAGGTGTTGGTGGTCGGATCATGGAGTTCGACGGTCTTCTGGGGGACCGTGGAGTTGGAGGCAGTCCATCCCCCGGTCACCAGGACCTTGCCCGAGGGCAGCACCGTCATGCCCGGCTGGACGCGGGCTACGCTCATGTTGCCGGCCGAGGTCCAACTCGCCGTGTCGGATGAGTAGAGCTCCGCCGACGTGAAGCCCGTGGAACCGGTGCTTCCTCCCACCAGCAGGACCTTCCCAGAAGGAAGCGTGAGCGCGCTCGCCCCATAGCGAGGCGTCACCAGGTTGCCCGTTCCCTCCCACTGCCCCACGTTCTCCGGCACGCAGTCTGGAGCCCCCAGCACCGCGACGCTGAAGTTCGTCGAAGCGGAGAAGCCCCGGGCGTTGATGACGGTGGCGGTGATGGACGGAGCCGCGCCCACCGGAGCGCATGCCGGTGCCTTCCAGGAGTTCTCGCTGGAGGTGAACCCAGACGTGGCCGTGCCCAGCGTACCGGTGCTCGCGGCCCAGGCGAACGTGAGGGCACTGCCATCCCCATCCTCGGCCAGGACCCGGAACGTCACGGTGCCGCCGCCATTCACGGACGTCGCGCTCTGGTTCGCCAGCACGATGCGCGGAGGAACGCTGGCCCCCGTGCTCGGCCCCACGCAGACGCGCAACGTGCCCTGCGTCTGTCCGCCCTTGGGGTCCTTCACGGTGACGTTGAGCGCGCAGCTTCCGCACGCATCGCCCGTTGGCACGGCGCTGGGGGTGAACGTCGCCGCGCTGGAGGTGGCCTGGGTCCAGCTTCCCGCGCACGACGCGGTCCACTGGTAGGTGAGGGTGTCGCCGTCGCCGTCCGAGGCCTGGGCGGTGACGACCGTGCCCTGGCCCACCGGAACCGGGGACCGCGAGGCCGTGATGCGCTGGACCGAAGGGGAGGTGTTGAAGGAGACCGACACCGCCGCCGCGCCCGAACCCGCGCCGCCATCCGTGGAGACGACCGTGACATCCACCCGGAGGGTGGCTGCCGCGCCGCGCGAATCGGTGACGGTCAACGTCAGCGCGAAGGTGCCACCCGTGGCGGGCGCCTTCCACGTCGTCGCCCCCGCGCCCGCCGAGCCAAAGGTCCCGTCGGTCGCCGTCCAGGCATAGGTGATGGTGTCGGAGGGATCCGGATCATGCGCGGTGGCCTGGAGGGAGAGTGTCCCCCCGGGAAGCACCGTGCTGGCGGAAGCCACGAGCGAGTCGATGATGGGGGTGGTGTTGTCGAACGTTCCCCCGGTCTGGAGGGATTGGAGCGTGATGGCCACCACCGCCGTGGCGCCCGACGTGATGGCAACTCCCGTCGCCTGCCCGCGATAGCGCAGCGAGCCGTCCGCGCCAAACGCCTCCGCCGTGAACGTCCGGTTCGTGCCCACGGGGACCTGGTACAGCGTGCCGCTCCATGCGCCGTCCGTCAGCGCGAGCACCGTCGTGGACGTGGGGACGCCGCTGGCCGTCAGGGTGACGGTCACCCGGGCCACGTCGTCGCCCGCCAGGGCCTGGGGCACCGACCCCATGAACGTCACGTTGCCTGTCTCCAGCGGCTCCGTGCCGGAGGTGCCACAGCCCGCGAGTGCTACCGCCGCGAGCACGAGGCACACGAGTGCCCGAGACGCGCTGTCTTGTCTTTGCATGGAGTTCCTTCAGGGAATGCGTTTGGGGTGGGCAATCACTTTATCGCTGCCTGATAGTGTTTGTAGATGAGTCGGGAATGGCTCGGAGTCTGTCAAAACCCTTGCAGGGTCGGTGATTACCCTGGACGTCAGGCGGACAGGCGTTACGCTCCCGGGACCATGAACCGGCTCCTCCTGCTGCTCGTTGCCGTGGTGTCCGTCCACTGTGCCCATGCGCCCGAGGCCCCGCCGCCCGGACCTCCTCCCG
>NZ_RAWB01000727.1 GCF_003612055.1 Corallococcus llansteffanensis | reverse complement strand
CCTTCAAGGTGGCGCGGCCCTGGCACATCTGGCTGCACGCGCGCGGCCTGCCGGGCAGCCACGTGGTGGTGCCGCTGGAGAAGAACGGGGAGGTGGCGCAGGAGGTGCTGCTGGACGCGGCGCACCTGGCGCTGCACCACTCGGGGGCGAAGGGCGAGCCGCGCGGTGAGGTGAGCTACATGCCGGTGAAGTTCGTGCGCAAGCTGAAGGGCGCCCCTCCTGGACAGGTGACGTACGCGCGGGAGAAGACCTTCGTGGTGCGCATGGAGCCGGAGCGGCTGGAGCGGCTGCTCAAGTCACGCCACGGTGAACCCCCTCCGTCCTGAAGGGCAGGCGAGCGCGGACGCGACGACACGCCCGGGCCGGAATCGACCCGGGGCGTCACGCGCTGCGTGTGGGCGGGGTCGACGGGCAGACGGGCGTGCCCCCCCCTGGTCTTGAGTCCGGGGAAGTGGCGGGTACGATGCCCTCCGCGTGACGCCCGAGTTCTTCCACCAGATGTCCCTGTTCCCGCGAGGCTCGTCCGCGGAACGCGCCGCCGTTCCCGCACAGCGAGTCCCCGAAGGCCCCGCGCCCCTGCCGCCGCGCAACCGCGTCGTGGAGGAGGCGCCGCGCGTCCTCACCTCGACGCGCGAGGAGCTGTGGACGCGCGCGGAGTCGCTCGCGTGGCGCCTGAGCGCGAACCTGGGCATGCCGGTGCGCCTGGCGGTGACGGACAACCGCTCCACCATGGTGTCCTTCCGCCGCGGAGCGCAGGTGCTCCAACTGCGGCTGCACCACATGTTCCTGGACGCGCCGGAGTCCGTGGTGCGCGCGGTGGCGGACTACGCGGGCCGGGGGCACCGGGCCGCGGGCGGCCTGCTGGACGAGTACATCCGGGGCCAGCAGCCGCTCATCCGCCAGCTCCGCCGCGAATCCGACGCGGAGCTGAACCCGCTGGGACGCTGCTTCGACTTGCGCGCGCTCTACAACGGCGTCAACGAGGCCTACTTCCAGAACGGCATCCAGGCGCGCATCGGCTGGGGCCGCATGCCGCCCCGCCGGCGCCGCAAGTCCATCCGCCTGGGCGTCTACGACCACCAGACGCGGGAGATCCGCATCCACCCCGCGCTGGACCGGCCGGAGGTGCCCGCCTTCTTCGTGGAGTTCATCGTCTTCCACGAGATGCTCCACCAGCTCTTCCCCAGCAGCGGCCGCACCGGCAGGCGCGTGCACCACCCGCGCGCCTTCCGAGAGCGCGAGCGGACCTACCCGCACTACGGCGCCGCGCTGCGTTGGGAGCGCGAGAACCTGGGCACGCTGTTGCGCGGCTGAGAGCACGCCGAGCAGCCTGGACATTTACTGGTTTACCTGACCAGGCGCGTCGTGTGCGTGCTTGACCCCGACGCGTCGTGCGCTGAATCTTCGCGCCCTATGCGACGAGCAAAGATTGTCTGCACCCTCGGTCCCGCCAGTCAGACCCCGGAGATGTTGGAAGCGCTGCTGGAGGCCGGCATGGACGTGGCCCGGCTCAACTTCTCCCACGGCAGCCACGAGCAGCATCAGGCGAACATCGACATGCTGCGCGCGGCCTCGCTGAAGGTGCGCAAGGCGGTGGGCATCCTGGGCGACCTGCAGGGCCCGAAGATTCGCACCGGCCGCTTCGTCACCGGCAGCACGGAGCTCAAGCACGGCGCCACCTTCCACATCACCACCGACGAGACGGTGAAGGGCACGGATGAGATCGTGTCCACCACGTACCCGCACCTGGCGGCGGACGTGAACCCGGGCGACCGCATCCTCCTGGACGACGGCCTCCTGGAGCTGCGCGTCGTGGAGACGGACAAGAAGCAGCTCATCAAGACGGAAGTCATCCACGGCGGCACGCTGAAGAACAACAAGGGCATCAACCTGCCCGGCGTGGCGGTGCGCGCGGACGCGCTGACGCCCAAGGACCGCGAGGACCTCATCTTCGGCCTCAAAGCGGGCGTGGACTACATCGCGCTGTCCTTCGTGCGCCAGCCGTCGGACCTGGACGCCGCCCGGCAGGCGATGGCGGAGGTGGGCCGCACGGTGCCCATCATCTCCAAGCTGGAGAAGCCGGAGGCCATCGCGCGCCTGGACGCCATCCTCGACAAGACGGACGGCGTGATGGTGGCCCGAGGCGACCTGGGCGTGGAGATTCCCCCGGAAGAGGTCCCGGCCGTCCAGAAGGACATCATCCGGCGCTCCAACCTGCGCGGCCTGCCCGTCATCGTGGCCACGCAGATGCTCAACTCGATGATCGACAACCCGCGCCCCACGCGCGCGGAGGCCAGCGACGTGGCCAACGCCGTGTACGACGGCGCGGACGCGCTGATGCTGTCGGGCGAGACGGCGAGCGGCAAGTTCCCCATCGACTCCGTGCAGATGATGGAGCGCATCATCCTGGCGGCCGAGTCCTCCGCCCGCGCGCAGTACCTCCCGCGCACCATCGAGGCCCCGCTGGGCCTGCCGCTGCACTTCCCGGACGTCATCGCGCGCGTGGCGTGCGAGGCGGCGAAGGCGAGCGGCGCCACGCTCATCGCGGCCTTCACCCTGTCCGGCGTGACGGCCCGGCTCCTGGCGCACTACCGGCCCACGGTGCCCATCGTCGCCTTCAGCCCGAACCAGGAGGTGCGCCGCCGCCTGTCGCTGCTCTGGGGCGTGGTGCCGCGCGTGCTGGAGCCCATCCAGGAGACGGAGACCATGCTCCGCCGCGTGGAGGAGGAGCTCGTCTCCCGAGGCCTCGCGCGCCGCGGGGACCGCATCGTGGTGGTGTTCGGAGCGCCGGTGGGCCAGCCGGGGAAGATCAACAGCCTCCGGCTGCACACCATCAGCGCCTGATTCAGGCTGTTACGCCGGGCTCTGCTTCTTGAGGGCCCGGCGCGGAATCTCCGCCTCGACGAAGATGGTGAAGAGGCCCGGGTCCAGCTGCCCGGAGCCCGCCTCCTTCTTGAGGATGTCGAGCGCGAGCGTGTGCGGCACGGCCTTCTTGTAGGGCCGGTCGCTCGCGGTGAGCGCGTCGTAGATGTCGCAGATGGACATCATCCGGGACTGCACGGGGATGGTGGTGTCCGGGATGGCGCGCGGGTAGCCGGTGCCGTCCAGCTTCTCATGGTGCGCGTAGGCAATCTCCGGCACGCGGCGCAGGGCGCGCGTCCAGGGAATCTGCGACAGGAAGCGGTACGTGTGGTCGACGTGGCTCTCGATTTCGCGGCGCTCCTCGGGAGAGAGCGTGCCGCGGGTGATGGAGAGGGATTGGATTTCAGCGGGCAGGAGCAGCGGTTGCCCATGGTCGTGCGCGTCGGTGAACGTGAGCTTTCCCAGCTCCAGCAGCCGCTCGAAGTTGCCCTGGGCGAGCACTGTGGGCTTGTTGCAGGTGAGGAGGAAGCCCATCACCTCGTCCAACTGCGCCAGCTCCGTGGCGAGCCGCGCGTCCTCTTCCTGGTGGATGGCGGGCAGGGCGGACAGGCCGCGCACTTCCACGGCGGACAGGCGGCGGCGGGAGCTCTGGAGCTGCAGGTCCTTGCGAGCGAGCTGGAAGCGGGCGCGCAGGTTGTCCAGCTCATGCGGGTAGAGCTTCTCCGCCTTGACGAGCACGTTCTCGCGCACGCCCACCTTGCCGAAGTCATGCAGGAGCGAGGCGTATCTCAGCTCCTGGAGCTCCACGGCGGAGAAGCGCACGTGGGCATAGGGGCCGGTGGTGTGGTGCTCCAGCGCCTGGGCGAGCGACACGGTGAGGTCGGCGACGCGGCCGGAGTGGCCCGCGGTGGAGGGGTCGCGCGCTTCGATGGCGACGACGGACGCGGAGACGAAGCCCTCGAAGAGGCGGTTGATCTCCTCGTGGAGGAGGGCGTTCTCGATGGCGCCCGCGGCCTGGGCGCCCAGGGCGAGGAGCAGCTCCTCGTCCTCGGCGTCGAACACGAGCCCGCCGCGCTTGTTGAGGGCCTGGATGACGCCGGTGACGTCCCCGTTGGCGTCGCGCATGGGGACGCAGAGGATGGTGTGGGTGCGGTAGCCGCTGGAGACATCGAAGGTGCTGTTGAAGCGCTTGTCCGCGTAGGCGTCGGGGATGTTGATGACGGCGCCGGTGTGGGCGACCTGTCCGGCGATGCCGCTGCCCATGGGGAGGCGGATTTCGTTCTTGGAGCCCTGGGCCACCTTGCTCCACAGCTCCTCGCGCTCGCGGTCGAGGATGAAGAGCGAGCAGCGGTCCGACTCCACGACCTTGCTGGCCTCGTAGAGGATGAGGGGCAGGAGCAGGTCGAGGTCACGCTCGGCGCTCATCGCCTTGGCGACATCCAGGATGGACGTCAGCTTGGCGAGCCGGCGGGACAGGTTGGGGGAGGCGGGCACGGAC
>NZ_RAWB01000726.1 GCF_003612055.1 Corallococcus llansteffanensis | reverse complement strand
CCGAAGCACAGGGGGAGGAAGAGCTCGAAGACGGAGAGGTCGAAGCAGACGGAGGTGCTGGCCAGGACGCCGGAGCGCTCCTCGAGGGAGAAGCAGTCGCGGGCCCAGAAGAGCATGGCGACTGCGCTGCGGTGGGTGATGGCGACGGCCTTGGGACGCCCCGTGGAGCCTGAGGTGTAGATGAGGTAGGCGAGGTTCTCCGGGAAGAGACGCAGCGGCGGAGGAGACGCAGGCCGCGAGGCAATCTCGCCCGCCACCTCATCGAGGCACAGCGCACGGTGCGCTCCCGTGGGCAACCTCTCGCGGAGGGCGGAGTGGGAGAGGACGAGGGAGGCGCGGGAGTCCTCGAGCATGAGGGCGAGGCGCTCGGAGGGATAGGCGGGGTCGAGGGGGACGTAGGCGCCGCCGGCGCAGAGGATGGCGAGGAGGCTGGTGACGAGGTCGTCGGAGCGTTGGAGGAAGACGCCGACGGTGACCTCGGGGCCGACGCCGAGGAGGCGCAGGTGGTGGGCGAGGCGGCAGACGCGCTCGGAGAGGGCCCGGAAGGAGAGCCGCGTCTCGGAGGTGAAGAGGGCGGTGGCATCCGGAGTGAGAGCGGCCTGGGCGAAGAAGAGAGCGGGGAGGGACTGCTCCAGCGGGTAGGGCGTGGTGGTGGCGTTGAGGTCCACCAGCAACCGCTGACGCTCCGCCTCGGGCAGCACCGGCAGCTCGCTGAAGCGTGCGTCGGGTGACGCGACGGCTCCGGTCAGCAGGGTGGCGAACTGCTCGGCCAGCCGGGCGATCGTCTCTGGCGCGAAGAGGTCGGTGTTGAACTCCAGGAACCCGCGGATCGAGTCCCCGGTCTCCTGGAGTGACAGCGTCAGGTCGAACTTCGCGGTGACGGTGTCGGTGCCCTCGACCTCCAGCGTCACACCCGGCAGGCCCAGGGCGCGCAGCGGCGCGTTCTGCAGGATGAAGAGGACCTGGATGAGCGGCGTGTGGCTGAGGTCGCGCGAGAGATGGAGCGCATCGACGAGGTGCTCGAAGGGCAGCTCCTGGTGCGCGTAGGCCTCCAGACAGGTGGTCTGCACCCGGCGCAGCAGCGCGCGGAAGGAGGGCTGTCCGGCGAGGTTCGCGCGAATGGGAAGCGTGTTGATGAAGCAGCCGATGAGCGTCTCGGTCTCGCTGCGCGTCCTGTTGGCGATGGGAGTGCCGACGACGAAGTCATCCTTGGCGCAGTAGCGCTGGAGGAGGACCTGGAAGGCGGCCATCAGCGTCATGAAGAGGGTGACCCCCTCCTCCCGGCTGAGTGCCTTCAGGGACGCCGTGAGCTCCGAGGGGAGCTGGAAGGGATGGAGCGCGCCGCGCGTGGTCGCGATGGACGGACGCGGGAAGTCGGTGGGCAGTTCGAGGATGGTGGGCGCGTCCGCGAGCTGGCGGGTCCAGTAGTCCAGCAGCGGCTGACGGGCCGGGCCCTGGATCCACTCGCGCTGCCAGAGCGCGTAGTCGGCGTACTGGATGGGCAGCGGAGGCAGCGCATCCGGCTGGCCGCGCAGCGCGGAGGCGTAGAGGGCGGCGACCTCCTGGACGAGCACGCCCAGGGACCAGCCGTCGGCCACGACGTGGTGCATGGACAGCAGCCACAGGTGCGAGTCGTCCGCGAGCCGCAGCAGGCAGGAGCGCAGCAGCGGCCCCTGCTTCAGGTCGAAGGGTTGCAGGGCGAAGGACTGCGTGTACCGGGCCACCTCGGAGGATCGGGCGTCGGCCGGAAGCGAGCGCAGGTCCATCAGCGGCAGCGGGACGTCCTGGGCCGGAGCAATGACCTGCACGGGCCGCCCGTCGACGAGCTGGAAGGTGGTGCGCAGGCACTCGTGGCGCTGGACGACGGTGCGCAGGCTGTGCGCCAGTGCGGACACGTCGAGCGCCCCCGTCAGGCGCACCGCCAGGGGAATCACGTAGAGCGGGCTTCCCGGCAGCAACTGGTCGATGAACCACAGCCGCTCCTGCGCGAAGGACAGGGGCAGCGCGGAGGCTCCCCGCTCCCGGGGGCGGATGCCGTCCGGTGCCGAGTCCTTCTTCTGCTGGCCGACACGCTTCGTCAGCAGCTTGAGCTGCTCCGGAGATAGGCCGCGGATCCGCTTGGAAAGGTCGCTCATGTCGGGGTCCTCACGTGCCCGCGTCGAGCAGCGCCTTCAGCTCGTCCGGAGAGAGCTGCTCCAGCTCGGCCAGGGCCTCCGGGTCGACCTGCTCGGCCAGGTGCTCCTCGACGAGCGTGGCGAGCTGTCCCACGGTGGGGGACTGGAAGAGGCTCCGCAGCGGCAGGGTGACCTGGAACACCTCCCGCAGCCGCGAGGCGACCCGCGTCCCCAGCAGCGAGTGGCCACCCAGCTCGAAGAAGTTGTCGTGCAGGCCGACCTGCTCGACCCCCAGCAGCTCCTGCCAGATGAGGGCGAGCTCCTTCTCGATGGGCGTCGCGGGTGCGGCGTAGGGCGTCTTCAGGTGGGGGCGTGCATGCGGTGCCGATGCGGCCGCCTCCGCCGTGCCAGGCAGCGCCGCGTCGCGCTGGAGCCACAGGGCGAGCCGGGCCTGGAGGTCTCCGGTCGAGACGACGAGCTGCCCGCAGCCCAGCCCCCGGGTGAGGATCCGCTGGAAGGCGTCGAGCGCTTCCGGCGCCGTCATCGTGTAGCGGTCCATGCTGGTGCGGACCTGGGCGCGCGGCTCTGGCTGCTGCACCTGCCACCCATCCCAGTTCGTGCTGATCCACGGCGTCCCGCCCCGTTTGTTCTGACGGGCAGCGAAGGCGTCGACGAACAGGTTGGCCGCCGAGTACGCGACGAAGCCCAGGCCGCCCAGGACCGAGGCGTTCGAGGACAGCAGCACGCAGAAGTCCAACGCCGAGTCCCGGAGCAACGTGTCCAGCACGTAGAGCCCGTGGGCCTTGGGCTGGAACTGCAACTCGGACTCCGGGCGGCCCACGTCGCGAAGGGGGCTGAAGATGGACGTGCCGTGGGTGATGCCCGCCGCGTGAATCACGCCGTGAAGGGGGCCGAAGCGCCCGGTGGCCTGGGCGAGGGCCGCGCGCATCGCGTCCAGGTGGGCGACGTCCGCGCTCAGCACGAGCACCTCGGCGCCCAGCGCCTCCAGCTCCTGGACCTTGCGGATCCGCTGGCAGGTAGGGTCCTCCGAGGGGTGCTGGGAGAGCCACTCCGGCCAGTGCTCCCGGGAGGGAAGACCGGTGCGGCCGACGAGGACGAGCCGGGCCTGGACGGTCCGCGCAAGGTGCTCGGCCAGCAGCAGGCCGACGCCGCCGAGCCCGCCCGTGATGAGGTACATCCCGTGCTGGCGCAGCGTCGGTCCCGGCAGCGCGGCGGCTTCCAGCCGGAGCTGCTCGTAGGCCTGCACCCAGCGCTGATTGCCGCGATAGGCAACCACCGGGTCCGCGGCGTCGGCTTCAAGCTCCGCGACGAGCTGGCCGACGAGCGCCGATGACGGGGAGACGCCTCCCTCGGGGAGCACGATGTCGATGCAGCGGCTGGCGAGGTGCGCGTACTCCTGCGGGATCACCTTGCAGGGGCCCAGCAGCGTGGCCTTCTCCGGTTGAGCCGGCTCCAGGGCGGTGATGTCGCAGAGGCGGTTCGACACGACCTCGATGCGCAGGGGCGTGTGACCGCCCAGCGTGTCGAGCGCGTGGGCGAGGAACAGCAGGCTGTAGTAGCCCCGCTCCTGCGTGTGCTCGAAGTGCTCCCGTTCATCCCGGGCTGCCCGCTCGTCGGCGGTGACACTCCAGCAGTGCACGACGGTGTCCAGGGGCTGCTCCTGGACCTGGAGGGCGGTGAGCAGCCGCTCGTAATCGCCGCCGAGCGCCGGGTTCAGCGTGAAGGAGCGCGGACCGCTCCGCTGGTACTCGGAGCCCGGGGAGACAGTGAAGACGGAGTGGCCGAGGGCCTCGAGGCGGGAGACGAGGGAGGAGGCGAGGCCGAGCGCGTCGAGGAAGACGAGGCAGCGGCGAGGCGAGGAGGAAGCAGCGCGAGGCGGAAGGGAGCGCTTCCAGGAGGGCAGGTAGAACCAGTCAGCGACGTGGGGCTGCTTGCGAAGCGGATCCGCGAGTGAGGAGAGGGAGGCGCGTCCGGGCTCTACCCAGAAGCGCTGGCGCTCATAGGGGTAGGTGGGGAGGAGGACGCGGCGAGGCGGCGTGGGGTGGACGGCGTCCCAGGAGATGGGGGCGCCGGAGAGCCAGGCGCGGCCGAGGGAAGCGAGCAGCACGCGCACGTCATCGGCGTCCTCCTGCGGGTGACGCATGGAGGAGAGGACGAGGGCGTTGGAGTGGGCGCGGGTGGAGAGGTGGGCGAGGCGGGTGAGCGTCTGGCCGGGGCCGACTTCGAGGAAGAGGGGCGAGCCGAGGGAGG
>NZ_RAWB01000725.1 GCF_003612055.1 Corallococcus llansteffanensis | reverse complement strand
CCCAGAACCCCAAGCCAGGGCTGGGATTGGGCGGGCATTGCAACGATCAGGTGGATGGGAGCAATCGCCCCGTCTTCAACGGCCATCCCTATCAGTGCCGGTCGGCCGAAGGCAGCCAGGCCACCGCGGACCCGTTCACGGACCCGAACTCAGGCAATGCCTACAAGGCGGTAGGCCTCTTCAACCGCTTCGATCTGGCACCTGTGAATGGGGCCGATTGCGGAGAGTACCGCATCGTCTTCGCGAAGCGCTCAGGTGAGACCAGTTTCGGGAACCGCAGCTTCATCATCTTCGAGGCGGTGCTGCCCAACCCCAACCCGGGTCTCGGGTTGGAGGGCTGCCTGCCGGTGGCGGAGTTCTGGCAGGGCCTGTCGACCAACAACGACGTGTCCTCGCGGGGGACCGCCCTCCGGCAGTTCTACCTCCAGGGCCTGCCTGGCTTCCGGCCCGTGGTGCACATCGACAATTACGGTGCGGATGCCGCGCGGGGCATGGGGCAGATTCGTACCAACATGTTCATGCAGTCGAACTGGTTGCTGCGTGAGTTCAAGCTCCAGAAGACCTGCGGCACTTCGACGTGCAGCGCGCTCAAGGCCGTCATTGTCACGGACAAGGCGAACCCCTTCGGAGGCCTGTTCAATCCCAGCTCCACGCACCCGTTGGCGGCGGACTTCCGCACCTTCCTGCCTGGCCAGGTGGCGATGCTGGCCACCCCCGACATCAACCTCTTCAACTATGAGGTGCCCGACCGCTTCAACGGCGGGCAGAGCGACGCACAGGGTTCGGAGAACGACTACACCTTCCAGGCCGGCACCGGAGGCACGCTCAGGTCGGCCATCCAGGCAGAGCTCACCCGCCTTGGCAGCCCGCTGACGCCGGATCACATCCTCCAACGCGCCAAGGCGCTGTCATGTGCGGGCTGCCACCAGCTCAGCAACAATGCCAGCGTCGGCCCCCAGCAGGTCTGGCCCAACTCGCTGGGGTTCACCCACATCAGTGAATTGACGGAGACCGGCCCCGAAGGACTCCGCTTCAGTCTTTCCCCGGCACTGGTGAATGTCTTCCTGCCGCACCGGAGGGCCGTGCTCGAGGGGTTCCTCAATCGCCCTCGTTCCTCGTGCCGGAACGGCTGCATTGCAGCGGGGAAGCGCTTCTCCCTGGCAGTACGCGCCCCCTCCACGGTCCTGGCCTGGGGGGTCAACACCAATGGCCAGCTTGGAGACGGGACGACCACGGACCGTCTCGGGCCGGTGCAGGTGCCAGCGATCACGGGAGTGGCGGCCCTCTCCGGGGGGACCGAGCACACGCTCAGCCTGAAACAGGACGGCACCGTCTGGGCCTGGGGGCTCAATGAGTTCGGAGAGCTCGGTGATGGGACGACCACGTACCGCCTCGCCCCGGTGCAAGTGCAGGGACTCTCCCCTGTCCTCGCAGTGGCCGCGGGGGGCTCCCACTCGCTTGCGCTGAAACAGGACGGCACCGTCTGGGCCTGGGGCCGGAACATCTTCGGCCAGCTCGGCAATGGGACGTCCGGAACCCGCATCACGCCGGTCCAGGTGCAGGGCCTCACGGGCGTGGTGTCCATCGCGTCCGGAACCTTCCATGGGCTCGCGCTGAAGCAGGACGGCACCGTCTGGGCCTGGGGGTTCAACCCCAGTGGCGAGCTCGGCGACGGGACGACCACGACGCGCCTCGCGCCGGTCCAGGTGCAGGGCCTCACGGGCGTGACGGCCCTTGCTGCTCGCGAGAAGCATTCGCTTGCACTGAAGCAGGACGGCACCGTCTGGGCCTGGGGGCCCAACTCCGGCGGAGAGCTCGGGGATGGGACGACCACGGCCACCCTGGTGCCCGTGAAGGTGAAGGACCTCACGGGGGTTGCGGCGATTGCCGTTGGCTGGTCCTTCTCACTTGCCTTGAAGCAGGACGGCACCGTCTGGTCCTGGGGGGTCGACAATTATGGCCAGCTCGGGAACGGGGCGGGGCCTGCCCAGCTGACGCCAACGCAGGTGTCGGGCCTCACGGGTGTCGCGGCCCTTGCCGCAGGCAATTTTCACTCGCTTGCGCGGAAACAGGACGGAACCGTCTGGGCCTGGGGCGGCAACTTCGAGGGCCAGCTGGGAGACGGGACGCAAACGAATCGTCCCGCGCCAGTGCAGGTGCCAGGGTTGGCGAACTGACCCTCCACACCCGGAGTTGATAACGGACTATGAGCAGGCGTCGCCGACGCCGTCCTGATCCGAATCCGCTTGATCCGCGTTGGGGACGCTCGGGCAGTTGTCGACGTCGTCGGCAACGCCATCTCCGTCCGTGTCGACGCCGGCCGGCAGATCGACGCCATCACAGTCCTGGTCGATTCCGTCCCCCGGCGTCTCGGTGGCTCCGGGGTGGACGCTGGCGTCACTGTCATTGCAGTCGTTGCCACTGTATGCCGTCGAGATGTAGCCATCCCCATCGGAGTCCCCGCTCTGGGTCGAGCATTGCTTGACGTTGCTGTACGCGGACGCTCCGTAACGGTCATAGAGCGCCACGCGGTACTGGTATGGGGTCCCTGGCGGGCGGCCGGTGTCCGAGTTGTAGCTGGCGCCCCAGTACGGGTAGGACTTGATGACCATCCACGACGTGGAGCCCGCGGCCGCCCGCTCCAGCTCGACGCGGTCGTAGTCGGTCGGCCGCGGGGGAAGCGACCAGGCGGTGTAGAGCATCGTCGTCGGATCGGGATAGTCCGGGTAGCAGTAGGTGAGCGTGGGTGCGGGCGGCGCCAGGTTGGCGATGGGCAGCGCATACGCCGCACCTGGGTTGGTGGACGTCACCCCCAGGGTGGAGACGTACCAATTCCCGGCAGAGGGGAACTTGAGCCCGGAGATGACGGTGGTCGTGGTGGACGTGGTGTCTGGATAGCGCACCTCGAAGCGATAGATGCCCTGGAAGCCGCTCCAAACATAGAGGCTGCTGAACTGGACCGTGAAGGTCTGCCCGGGACCTACCAATGTGGTCGGGCCGTACAGGGTCTTGTCGTACGAATTGAAGTCCGCGTCCGCGTAGACGTAGACCTGATTGGAAGGCCCGAATTTCCCAACGCCGTTGTTCTTGAACAGCACGGTGACCGTACCCGTGGTTGCGGCTCGGGCGGGGGCCGAGGCAACCAGCAGGGCAAGGACCGCTGGAAATGACAGGATGAACAGCAAACGATTTCGGGCCATCGCAGCGCTCCTGGACGGGGCTTCGACCTGTCCAACATTCACGGAGCCGTCTGTATTGTCGTTCTCGTCGTTTCCCTCCCGCCAGAAAATGACGCCCACTCCAAAGTCATTTCGCGTCAGCCTGACGGCGGGAATGTTCCTCAGAACCCGTTAATCGGCGCGTCGAACGTGCACGTCAACGTGTCGCCGTTCAGATAGCGATAGATGAACTGGCCCTCTGCGTAGAGGTCGTTCACCGTCTCGAACGTGACGGAGCCTTCCACGGGGCGGCCCGGCTGGAAGTAGCCGCCCTTCGAACCCTCCGCCGTCCAGAGCCTGCCCGACCACTCCGTCACCACCGACTCGCCCTGAGGGCCCAGACGGTAGTCCCCCTGCGGCACGAGCTTCGTCGTGTTCGCCTCATCCAGGCGTGTCCCGCGCATCAACTCGATGTCCACCCCGAAGGACCACACGTCGTCCTCCAGGCCCTCTGCTTCATATTGCAGTTGAACCCAGACTCTTCCGTTGCCGTACCTGTCCGGCTCCTCCCGCCCCAGCCAGGACCCGTCTTCGGAGATGGGCCACTCCACCCGCTTGCCCAGGTGGACGCCCTGACATTCACCGGTGGCCACGGGGTCGGGAATCAACGCACAGCCAGAGGCAGACATGGCACAGATGGACAGCATGAGCGCCGCACGAGGAAGGGTCATCCGCTACGCGCCCTCCGGTGATGGCTCTCGCCACTCACACAACCCCAAGCCCCAGACCAACATGAACGACAGGTGCACGCTCGGGTGGAACGGCAGGTAGTGCACCAGGGCCAGGACGTGGAAGCCCACGAAGGACAACAGCGCGCCCGTCGCCGCCAGTGAGCCCTGGCGGTGCCTGCGCACCAGCGCCCGTGCCAGCAGCGCATGCATCGTCGCCAGCAACACCAGCCCCACGAGCCCCGTCTCCGCCCACGCCGTCAGCCAGAGGTTGTGGGAGTCCGTGGCCAACAGGTCCGTGATGCCCGTCTCCGCCTGCGTCGCCAGTGCCGCGGGTTTGTGATTGCCGAAGCCCACGCCCACCCACGGGTGCTCGCGCACCAGGCGCCAGCCCACCGACATCGCCAGCGACCGCTCCCCGCTGCCGAACAGGTTGTCCACCGCCTTGCCGAACCGCTCCCGCCACGCGGGCGTCAGCAGCACCAACACCACCAGCGCCGCCG
>NZ_RAWB01000724.1 GCF_003612055.1 Corallococcus llansteffanensis | reverse complement strand
CCTCCAAGAGCCGCTCCAGGCGCGGGCCATGGGGCTTCAGCGCGGGCAGCGACAGGGCGTCGGTGGGCAGCGGGCGGAGGGCTTCGGGGTCGGGGAGGCGGTGTCGTCCACGGAAGGGCCAGCGTGGCGCGGCGCGCGCGTGCTGGCGACCGGGATGAGCGGTGACGGTGCGCCCGCTTGCATTCCCCGCTGCTCGCGCTCACCGGCCCCTGCCTGGACGGCTGGGGATGGCCTGCTGATACGGTCCGGGGTGCATGCACTTTCATACCGTTCGTGGGTGGTGTCTGGGGCTCTTGCTGATCCTGTCCGCGCCCCTGGACTCCGCAGCGGAAGCGCCGTCGCAAGGCGTGGTCCTCGCCGCCGAGCCCAGCACCTTCGCGGAGGCGAAGACGCTTCCTGACAAGCTCACCGGGTCCGCTGCCTGCGACCTGGGGCTGGGCAAGACCCCCGACATCACCGTCTTCCAGTCCGTGGACGTGAGGCAGGCCATTCCGGACTTCTGCCGGCCCGCCGAGGCGGTCATCACCCAGAAGCTGTCCCTGCCAGATGGCTCACACGTCGAGCGCAGCTTTCGCATCGTGGATGACGCTCCTGGCACCCAGCTGCCACCGCCTCCCCCGCGCCCCCGCATCCGCGTCCGCTGCCAGGCGCGGCGGCTGGAGCTGTCCGTGGAAGGCGTGCCCGAGGCCCCCCCGCTGACGCTGGAGCCCATCGGTATCGGCGTCAGCTCCGCCTCCTTGAAGTTCCGGGTGTCCCGGGACAGCGAAGCCCGCCTCCTGCCCCTGCTGGTCCGCGACGACGCCGGGGCTCGCAGGGCGCTGGAGGAATGGGACTTCCTGGTCGGCAAGGGCGTTCCCTCCCGCATGTACGTTCGCGACGCGAACCTGCCGGAGGCGGACAGCGTCGCGGGGCTGGCCGCCGCGTTCGAGCGAGCCCGGAAGCGCGTCGCCCTGGCCGCGGGCGACGACCCGGAACAGGACTCCCCCCGCGACGTCCTGGCTCCGGACCTGGAGGGAGACCGCCCGCCGTTGAAGACAGGCGATCCCGAAACCATCGGCGAGGTCCAGCCGCCCGAGTCGGACTCGACAGCGGACTCGGACCTGTTCTGGCGCCAGGGACGGTTGTGCGTGGTGCAGCAGGACACCGGCAAGCGGATGCGCTGCTACGACCCCGCGGCGCGGCGCTGGGGGAAGGCCGTGGCCGTGGACCGGAGCGGCCTGACTGCCTGGAGCCCTCGCATGGGTCGCTGCGGCATCCCCCTGGGGACCCGGAACGTCCGTCCTCCCGAAAGCTTCCGGCCTGAATTGCGCCTGTCTCCCCGGGCCGTCCTGCTCTGGAACAGGTGGGCCCACGAGGCCCGCGTCATGGAGCTCCCCGAAGGGGGTGGCCCCCCGCGCCTGCGCGCGCCGGAAGCGGAGGAGCTGAAGAAGGCGATGCTCGCGTCCACCGGCTCCCGGCTCCTCGGCGAAGGCCGGTTCATCCTGGACGAGGACCGCAAGCAGTTCTGCTCCGTGCGCAGGCCCCTGGGGTGCTGGTCCCTCCCATGGGACGGTCGGCCCGAGGATGAGGGCGGCAACGCGCTGTCGGAGGCCCGGGTGTCCCCGGACGGCCGGTGGATCGCCTACCTGCGCGGTCCCGCTCCGAGCAAGGTGGACTCGGATGACCGCATGCTGGGGTTGGTCGTGCGCTCCCTGGAGTTCGGTCCGTACGTCGCGCCCCGCGAGCCCGTTTCGACGGCACCGCGCCTCGTGCGGACGGACGTCGTGATGGAGAAGCCGGCCTGGGGGGGACCCGCGCTGAGGTGGAACGACGACGACCGCCTCGCCCGCGCGCGGATCGCCTGCGACCTGGGCCAGGATCCACGCATCCCCTTCGAACTGGAGACGACGCTCACCGTCTCGCCGTACAACCCCCTCGACCCCGCGGACGCCTGCCACAGCGGCTGGGTGAAACTGCGTCAGGAATTGACCGCACCCGGGGGCTTGAAATTCGTTCGCCGCGCCTCCGCCGTCACCGGGGACAGCCGGTCATCGGAAGGCGATGTGAAGGTGCGTTGCCAGCCGGGCCGCTTGTCGCTGTGGGTCGAGGGCGTGCCCGGCTTCCCGGCGTTGTCGCTGACCGCGAACATGGGGGCGTTCGGCGCGGTGCGCTGGGACCTGGCGCCGGAGACCGAAACCCGGCTCCAGGCGCTGCTCGCCCGCGACGACGCGCCCGCCCTCGAGGCCCTGGACGCCTTCGCGCGGCTGGTGAAGCTGAATGATGACGCGCGCGTCGTCTCGTACGGGATGAAGCCGGATGAGGACGGACATGTCTCCCGCATGGGCTGTCTCGCCACGGCGCTGGAGGCCATCTCCGCCCGGCGGGCGCTCGCGGACGGGGCCCACCCGGAGCTGCATGTCTCGCTGAAGACCGACGGCGTCTGCGCCGAGCGCTACGGCATGCGCGCCCTCCAGCAGCGGCTCCAGGCCGCCACGCTTCCGCTGCGCGTCGGGGCGGTGAAGGGCAAGGCGGAGGTCATCGGCCCGGTGCGGTCCATTCCCCGCATCCCCCCGGAGCGCCAGCCTCAGTTGTACTGGAGGGATGGCACCCTGTGCATGGCCCAGCAGGATGGGACAAACCAGATGCGCTGCTACGACCCGGCGGTGCGCAAGTGGGGCCCCGCGGTCGACGCGCAGGACCGCCCGTTCCCGCGAGAGGACCTGCTCCTGAAGTCGCAATATGACTCGGGCTCGTGCTACCCGGTGGGAGGCCGCTCCATTCCCATTTCGGATGAGGTGCGCGACGTCCTGCCGCTGTCGCCGCGGGCCTCGCTGTTCGCGGACACCTCGCGAGGCGCCCTGTCCCCGGAGTTCAAGGTCATCGAAGTCCCCGAGGACGCGGGCCCCGTGCGCACGCGTGCACCCACCGTGGAGGAGCTGGCGCGCGCGGCGCGGGCCGGCGGAGGCTCCGCCTCCCTGGGGGAGGGCAGGTTCCTGCTGCACGTCTCGAAGAACGAACGCTCGCCGTGGCTGTGCACGGCGGTGCGCCCGTGGAGGTGCTGGAAGCTGCCCCTGGAGTCCGAGGCCTATGACGTGCGCGCCGCCATGGCGTCGCCCGATGGCCGCTGGCTGTCCTATGTGCGGATCGCCCGGGAGAAACCCTACCCCGAGGAGCTCGTCGTGCTGCCGCTCACGCCCATCCCTTGAGCATCTCCCACGGCCCTCGGCTCGCGACGGCCTCCGCGGCCGACGGGACCTGGCACGTGTCCCCCACTATCGGTCCCATGCTCCGGAAACCTTCCTCCTCGGAGGCCCGGTAGTCACCGGAACCGATCCGCTTGGCCGACCCTCATGCGGTCCATGACCCCGGCCGTTGACACCAAGTCGGAGTCAGGGGCATGGAGCGCTCGGGCGGCACAGGACGAGCCCCACGTCATCCGGGAGCGCGCCGCTCGCAAGTCGAGGCAGCGCGGCCAGCGCGAGCACTGCGGCGTTTGCGTCGGCGAGACTCACATGCTCCTGGATGCGACGGAGGTCGACGTACTTGAACAATCCGTCTGACGCGCCGAGGAGAACACCGCCTCGCCACGCGAGCTCGAAGGTGACGGGCCGCGCCTGCCCGCTGCCGAGCAGGGGCTTGCGGTGTTGATGCTCCGTCAGCGCTGTCGATTCGCCTCCCTGGAACAGCCACAGTTCCGAATCCCCCACGCTGACCCCCACCACGCGCCGCCTGGTGACACAGGCAACCAAGGCGGTGGTTTCACCCCCCTGTCCCGAGGCCACCCGCTCCGCGTCGCACCGCACCAGCACATCGCGCCAGGTCTCCTCGCGTTCCACGTCGGCCCCGGCGTCCACGGCGTCCTGGACACCACGCAGCACGGACTCCGCGGCCTCGGCGCCACGTCGTGAGTTCCCCGCCCCATCCGCCACCACGAGCACCGTCGCGTCCCCTCGCGTCAGGACCCGCACGCGGTCCGCACCCGCCTTGCCCGCCGGTTCCACATGCCACGCCGTCTCGAAATCGCTCAGGGGTCGCACCCAGGGACGACCTTCTCATGCCATCGACAAACCGTCGCGCCGCTCCAGAAGCCCACGCCCCTGCTGCCTCCTTGCCGGCAAGAAGGGGCCCGTCTGCAGGAACTCGGATGGCAGCGGGAACGGATCCTCGCCACCCTCCGTGAGCGGGTCCTCGAAGACCAGCGGGCGCGAAACGACATCTGCTGGAGCGTCTTCACCGGGTGACGCAGGTCCGAGACCTCACGCATTCGATGAAGAGCATTCGCGGCGAGGTGCCCGGCGGGTTCGCCTTCACGAGAACGGCATCGAGTTCCTGCCGCCGCTGCCGCCTGAGGATGTGCAGACGCTGCCCATGCCGGGCAATTCGGAAAGCGAGCGCTGGGCCCGCGTCCTCGTCC
>NZ_RAWB01000723.1 GCF_003612055.1 Corallococcus llansteffanensis | reverse complement strand
GGGCTGTGGGCGGGCGCGGGCGCGATGCTGCTCATCGGCTTCTCGGAGACGCTCCCGCGCATCGCGGTCGCGGCCTTCCTGCTGGGCCTGCTGGGGGAGCTGTACCGCCCGGCGGTGTCGGCGGCCGTCGCGGACGTGGTGCCGCCGCGCGACCGGGCGCGGGCGTACGGGCTCTTGTACTGGGTCATCAACCTGGGCTTCGCCATCGCCCTGCCGCTCGCGGGCCTGCTGGCGACGCTGGGCTTCCGGCTGCTCTTCATCGCGGACGCGGTGACCACGTTCCTCTATGGCTGCTGCGTCTGGGCGCTCGTCCCGGAGACGCGGCCCGCGGCGGAGCCGGGGCGCCAGGCGAGCAACACGCTGGGGGACCTGCTGACGCCCTTCCGCGACGGCGTGTACCTGGCCTTCTGCCTGCCCATCTTCGTGCTGGCCCTCCTCTTCTTCCAGAACCACATGAGCCTGCCGGTGACGCTGGTCGCGCAGGGCCTGAGCGCCAGCGACTACGGCCTGGTGATGTCCGTCAACGGCGTGCTCATCGTCGCGCTGCAGCCGTTCGTCTCGCGCGTCATCGGCCGGGTGCGGCGCTCCACCGCGCTGGCGCTCGCGGGCCTCCTGACGGGGGTGGGCTTCGGGCTGCATGCGCTGCCCGCGAGCGTGCCCTGGGCGATGTTCGCCGTGGCGGTGTGGACGCTGGGGGAGATCGCGCAGTCGCCGGTGGCGCCGTCCGTGGTGGCGGACCTGGCGCCCACCCAGCTGCGCGGCAGCTACCAGGGCGCGTACCACATGATGTGGGGGCTCGCGTCCAGCATCGCCCCCGCGCTGGGGGGCGCCGTGCTGGGACGCTTCGGGTCGCCCACGCTGTGGGGGGGCTGCCTGGTGCTGGGGCTCGCCGCCGGAGGCTGGCACCTCGCCATCGCGGGCACCCGCCGCCGCCGGGTGGAGGAGCTGCGGCTGGAGCGCCCGGAGATGAGCGCCAGCCTCGACTGAAGCTCGGAGGCTCGGGGCCCGCGAGGCCCGGACGCCCCCAGGCTCCCAGGCTCCCAGGCTCCCAGGCTCCCAGGCTCGGAGACTCCTGACTACTTGCCCAGGAGGGCCTCGGGCCGCGTGAGGCCGCGCGCGCGGGCGACGGGCAGGAGCACGTCCTGGGGGGGCGCGTCGGCGGTGAGCAGCAGCGCGCGCACGGCGGTCTCCACCACGTCCTCCGCGCCGGGGCGCACCATGCCGCGCCGGGCGTCCTCCACGCGCTTGCCGCGGTACACGTCGAAGCGCTCCTTCACGCGCTTGGCCAGGTCGGCGACGGCCTTGTCGCCCGCGTCCACGCGCAGCTCCAGCTCGTTGCGAAGCTGCACGGGGTCCGCGAGCACGCCGTACCGGTCATAGCCCTTGTGGGCCACGTCCTCGTGCAGCACCGCGTAGTCCTGCGTGTTGGGCGCGGGCACCTGCTGGGGCGTGAGCAGGTCGCGCATCACCGTCGTCACGGTGGCCGTCACGGTGAGCCGGTGCAGCTGCACGTCGTAGACGAAGTCCGAATACATGGGCTCCTCCACGGTGATGGGCTCGCGGAAGACGGCGTCGCGTTGGCGCTGCACCTCCGAGCGCTGCGTCTCCGCCTTGTCCAGCGCCACCTGCACCGCGCCCTCCAGCACGCGCGACGCCTTGGCCTTCTGCACCATCAGGCCCTCGTCCTGGGTGCACTGCCCCGAGCAGCGCTCCGGGTTGCACTCCCCGGGCAGGCTGCCCGGCTTCTTCGCGTCGCGGGCCTCCTCGCCGCACTCCTGGAGGGCCTCGCGGCACTCGCGCTTCTCCCGCTCGCGGCACCGCTCGGCGGCGTCGCGCAGCGTGCCCAGCTCCACCTGGGCGCGCAGGTACTCGCGCAGCACCGCGGCCTGCTTGCGCTCCACCGTCTCCAGCGTGCGCTCCGTCTCCAGCAGCTTCGCCTCGAACTGGCCGCGCTTGGGGTTGGGCACGGAGCGGTTGCCCGCGAGGTAGCGCTTGGAGCGCTGCGACTCCTCCACGGCCTTCAGGGGCAGCACGCGCTCCAGGGCCAGCTCCAGCTTCACGCCCACCCGCCCCGGGGGCGCCTCCGTCACGACCTTCAGGGGCAGCTGCGTGGGCAGGAACGCGGCCAGCCGTCCCGCGCCCAGCCGCTGGGCGACGTCGGGCGCCTGCGCCTGGTCGTCCACGGGCGTGGCCACCACGAGGAAGGCCACCTCGTCGCGCAGCTTGAGCCGCACCGCCTCCGCCCGCTCCCGGGCCGCGGTGGCGCCCACGCGCTCCTGGTCCGCGCGCACGTAGGCGAGCAGCGCGTTGCCCAGCTTGCCCGCCTTCTCCAGCGTCTCCGCGCTGGCGAAGAAGCGCTTCGCCCACGCCACCTGCACGGAGTCCACGCCCTTGCGCGCGCCCGCGTGGTCCGGGGCCACGGCCAGCACCGCGTCCAGCTCCGTGCGGGCATCCTGGAGCTTCTCCTCCTTCAAGAGCCCCATCGCCACCCCCACCCGCGCGTCCAGCGTCTGGGCGAGCAGCGCCCGCGCGCCGTCATGCTCCGGGTCCAGTTCCAGCACGCGCACCAGCAGCTTGGTGGCGGACGGCAGGTCCCCGGACGCATGGGCGGCGCCGGCCTCCTGGTACACCTCCGCGCCCCACTCCTTGCGCACCGCGCGCAGCTTCACGGTGACCTCGGAGGCCTCCGGATCCGCGGCCAGGGCGCGCAGGTAGGCCGCCTCCGCTTCCGCCCAGTGGCGCTCCTTGGTGGAGGCATCGCCCTCGCGCACGGCGCGGGAGAAGGCGGAGCAGCCACTGAGCAGGATGAGCGAGGCCAGGGCCAGGGCACCCAGCCAGCGGGACGGGACACGGGGGGTTCGAACGGGGGGGCTCACATTCCGCATCTTCGCGGGAAAGTCCTCCCAGGGTGAAGATTCCGACAGTCCCCGTCCGCCCGCCTGGCCTGCGTGAAGGCAGACATCCTGGCAGGACGGGCCCGGGACGCACGACGTGCATAGGCTGTTCTGCCTTTTGAGCGTTTCAAACCTACACGGTCTTCTGCTGACTGCGATGAGCCAGGGTGCAGGCGTTCAGTGGCTGCGTACCCGGGGCTCGGGAATGACGCGACGCACCAGTCGGTAGAGGGAATCAGCACCCATGAGGGGGGCTAGAGAGAAACACATGCCTTGTCCACAGCCGCGACCCACCGAGTTCCATCTCCCGCTGCGGGCTGACTCCTTCTCCATCGAGGAGTACCGCAACGTCCACTGCCGCTTCTACGGAGGCTGCATCGACGTGGCGGTCCGCGAGGACTGGGAGAGCTTCACCTGCGCCAAGTGCCCCTTGTTCCAGACGGACAAGGCACCCGGTGCCAGTTCGTATGCCTTCACCCAGCCCGCCGACTTCGGGCGGCCGTAGTCGAAGTCTTCGTATATGATTGAGGTGACCGGGCGTCCGACCGGGCCCGCGCCTTCCCGGAAGGGGAGGGAGCGGACCTGGGGACGCCCGTCGTTCGACGTGCTCCCGGCCTTCGGGCTGCTGACGCCTCGCGGGGCAGGCACCACCTTCGGAGGCGAGGGGGCGGGATGCTGGAGCAGCACGTCACATCATGGTTGGAGTTGCAGGACCTGTTGTTCGGGGGCTCCTGGAACGAGCCGCTGGGGCGGTTCCGCACGAGCTTCGTCTTCCGGGGCGTGCCGGACGCGAGCCTGGACCTGTCGGCGGCGCTCAACCGCCAGGGTGCGTTCGTGCGGCACGAGCGGGACCTGCTGCGCGCCTTCCGCAAGTACGCGCGGGGCGTGCCGGGCACGGCGCAGCTGTCCTCCGTGTGGGACTGGCTGGCGCTGGCGCAGCACCACGGGATGCCGACGCGGCTGTTGGACTGGACTTTCAGTCCGTACGTGGCGCTGCACTTCATGACCGAGCGTCAGGAGTTCGCGGGCAAGGACGGGGCCATCTGGTGCGTGGACTACCACCAGACGAACCAGCAGCTGCCCCGGCCGCTGCGCGAGCAGCTGCGGACGGAGGGCGCGGACGTGTTCACGGCGGAGATGCTGGCGACGGTGGCGGGAGACCTGCTGACGTTCGACGGCCTGGCGGAGCATCCGTTCGTGTTGTTCTTCGAGCCGCCGTCGCTGGATGCGCGCATCGTGAACCAGTTCGCGCTGTTCTCGGTGATGAACGGGCCGGAGCTGAGCCTGAACGACTTCCTGGGGCACCAGCACCAGGGGGTGCGGAGGCTCATCGTGCCGGCGTCGCTCAAGTGGGAGGTCCGGGACAAGTTGGACCAGGCGAACATCACCGAGCGCGTGCTCTTCCCCGGCCTGGACGGCCTGAGCCGCTGGCTGCGCCGCTACTACGCCCCCCGGCCCCAGTAGTTCAGGGGGCCGGAGCGGGGGTCGGTGTCTCCTGTGGAGCGGGGGTCGGTGTCTCCTGTGGAGCGG
>NZ_RAWB01000722.1 GCF_003612055.1 Corallococcus llansteffanensis | reverse complement strand
GTCATCGTCCCGCCGCGCCCCGGCCCCCCGCCGGTGATGGCGCCGAAGCTGGCGGACGCGGACCTGCTGGCCGTGTGGGACCGCTGGAAGCAGGCCCGAGCGCGCAACGACAGCGCCGCCGCGCAGACCGCCCAGCAGGAGCTGCTGAAGCTGCGCGAGGAGATGCTCGCGTCCGACCTGGAACCCTTGAGCGTGGGCTTCCTGCGCGAGGCCGCGGTGCGCCGCCGCGCCGGGGACCTGTCGGGGACGATCGCGCTGTTGGACGTGGCGGTGGCCCTGTCGCCGGGCCTGCCCGCGGCGCACTTCGCCCGGGCGGAGGCGTACGTGGTGGAGGATCCGCTGAACGTCCCGCGCGCCCTGGGCGCGTGGAAGGCGGCGGTCCTGACGCTGGCGAAGGACGCGCGCTACCGGCGCCCGGCGCTCACGGACCTGGGCGCGTTGGCGCTCGCGGCCTGGGCGGCGACGGCGGTGGCGGTGGTGGCCGTGCTCTTCCTGCGGCGGATCCGCTACGCGCTGCATGACTTCCACCACCTGTTCCCCCGGGCGGTGGCGCGCTGGCAGTCGGGGCTCCTGGGGCTGCTGCTCCTGGCGCTGCCCGCGGTGCTGGGCGTGGGGCTCGTGCCGGAGCTCCTGCTGCTCTTCGCCGTGGTCGCGCTGTACGTGGGCCGCCGGGAGCGCTGGGTGGCGGCGGTGCTGCTCATGGGCCTGGGCGTGATGCCGCTCGCGGCGGGCGCGCTGGTGCGCTCCACCGTCTTCGCCGGCACGCCCGCGGAGGACGTCTACCTGCTGGAGCGCGGCGGCCTGTCCGCGGAAGCCGCGGCGGCCCGGGTGCGCGCGCGGGCCCAGGCACGCACGGCCCGCTTCCAGGAGCTGGGGGCGCTCGCCTTCTACGAGTCCCGCCGGGGCCAACTGGAGGAGGCGCGCGCGGACTTCAAGGCCGCCTCCGCGCTGCGCAGCGGGGACGCGCGGCTGCTCACGCGCTTCGGCAACACGCTGGTGGGTCTGGGGGACCCGGAGGGCGCGCTGCCCCTCTACGCCCAGGCCTCCCAGGCGGATCCGACGATGGCCGCGCCGCACTACAACCTCGCGCAGGTGTACCGGCGCCGGGCGCGGCTGCTCCCGGATGATCAGGTGGGCAAGGAGCTGGACCGGGCCGCCACGGCCATCGCCGCGGCGCAGGCGCTGGATGATGCGCTCCTGCGCCGCGAACCGCCGCCCGAGGACCGCCCCCTGCTCAACCTGCTGCTCCTGGCGCCGTCGGTGCCGGAGCGCGACTGGCTGGAGCTGGCGCAGGGCACGCAGGAGGGAGACCGCGTGGAGGCCCAGGTGGGCCGGTGGCTCGCGCATGCGCTGCCCCAGGGCCCGGTGGGCTGGGCGCTGACGGCGGGGCTCGCGGCGCTCCTGGCGCTGTGGGGCGAGGCCTCCCAGCGGGTGAAGGCCTCCCGCGCCTGCGACCGGTGCGGCCGGGCGGTGTGCCTGCGCTGTGACAAGGATCTGGGCGCGGGCGGCTCGCTGTGCGGCCAGTGCGTCCACGTCTACGCGCGCAAGAGCCAGGTGCCCAAGGAGGTCCGCTCGCGCAAGCAGGTGGAGGTGGAGCGCCACCAGGCCTGGACCAAGCGGGTGACGTACGTGCTGGGCGGGCTGGTGTCCGGCGCGGGCCACGTGGGCACGGGCCTGCCGGTGCGCGGGGCCGTCTACGCCTTCCTCTTCAGCTTCGCGGTGGCCGCGCTGGTGCTCCACCGCGGCCTCGTCCGCACCCCGTACGGAGACGCGCCGCTGTACCTCAAGCTCGTGCCCGCCGCGGTGGTGCTCTTCTTCGTCTACCTGCTGACGCTGCGCGGCCTGCGCCGCCACCAGCGGGGGGAGGCCTGAGCCATGTCCCTCAAGGGCACCCTCAAGGATTTCGGCATCGGCGACATCCTGCAGCTCATCGGCCAGCAGCAGAAGACGGGCACGCTCCACTTCCGCGACAAGGACCAGGAGGTGCGCGTCGGCTTCCAGGACGGCCACATCATCAAGGCCGAGGGCCTCACCCGGAAGCGCAAGGAGCTCATCGGCAACATGCTGGTGCGCGCGGAGATCATCACGGAGACGCAGCTGGAGGCCGCGCTGGAGACGCAGAAGCGCACCCTCAAGCGGCTGGGTGACGTGCTGGTGTCCAGCCACGCCCTCACCGCCGAGCGCTTCCAGCAGATGGCCCAGCTCCAGGTGACGGAGACGCTCTACCGCCTCTTCACCTGGAAGGCGGGCACCTACGAGTTCATCCAGGAGCCGGTGGAGCCGGGCCCCGAAGGCATCACGCCGCTGCGCGCGGAGACGGTGCTGATGGAGGGCTTCCGGATGGTGGACGAGTGGCCCGTCATCCGCAAGCGCATCCACCGCGACGACATGACCTTCGAGCGCGTCAAGGCGCTGCCCGTGCCCCGCGCGAACGCCGACGAGGGCGGGGAGCTGGGCGCCATCGGTCCCTCGGAGCGCCACGTCTACGAGGAGATCGCCCAGGGGCGCGACCTGCGCCGGTTGGTGGACCTCTGCTGCCTGGGCGAGTTCGAGACCTGCAAGGCGCTCTACAACCTGGTCAAGGGCGACTACGTCCGCGCCATCGACCCGGAGGGGCGCGTCGCCGTCCCCGAGGACTACCGGCTCGGCGCCCGGGTGGCGGGCCCCGTGGGCCGCGTCGTCGTCACCATGGCCGTGCTGGCGGCCCTGGCCTTCATCGCCTCCCGGTGGATGGGCGCCGTCAGGCAGGAGGCCGGCGCGTCCAATCTGGGGGATCCCGCCGCCCAGCGTCAGATCGCGCATGCGCAGCGCGTCCGCATCGAAGCCGCGCTGGAGGTGTTCCAGCTGGAGAAGGGAGCCCTACCGGAGCGGTTGGATGCATTGGTGGATGCCGGATTGTTGGCTCCCGAGGAACTGCGATACCCGTGGCGGGAGGAGTACTATTACCGGCGGCTGGCTGCCCGGCAGTTCATCCTCCTACCGCCCGTGCGCTAGCTTGCAGCGGAAGTCGTCCTGGAGGTCCACCGAGCACGGGTGGGGGGGCGGCGTTACGTTGAAAGCGAGCGACCACTGAACGAGGAACGACGCGCATTGCGAAACCCCGCCACGCTGGAAGTGCCCGCTGCTCGCGCAGAATCCACTCCCACCTCCGCCAAGGTCGACGTCCGTGACAACGAGACGACCCAGGCCCTGTGCGGAAATCAGAACGAGAACCTCAAGCTGATGGAGCGGCGCCTGGGCGTCCGGGTGGGGCAGCGCGGTACGGAGCTGCTCCTGTCGGGCCCCGCGGACGCGGTCTCCTTCGCGGTGCGCCTCGTGGAGAACCTCGAGGAGATGATCCGCGCGGGCCGCACCGTCTACCGCGAGGACGTGGAGCAGGCCATCAAGGTCCTGGGCCGCGGCTCGGAGTCCCTGCAGGAGGTCATGCTCGGCACCGTCCTCAAGAGCACCGGCAACCGGCAGATCGCCCCCAAGAGCATCGCGCAGAAGCGCTACGTGGACGCCATCCGCGCCCACGACATCGTCTTCGGCGTGGGCCCCGCCGGCACGGGCAAGACGTACCTCGCCATGGCCATGGCGGTCGCCTTCCTCCAGGAGCGCAAGGTCAAGCGCATCATCCTGGCGCGCCCCGCCGTGGAGGCCGGTGAGAAGCTCGGCTTCCTGCCCGGCGACCTGGCGGAGAAGGTGAACCCCTACCTGCGTCCGCTCTACGACGCGCTGCACGACATGATGGCCGTGGAGCGTGCCCAGCAGCTGGTGGAGCAGGGCGTGGTGGAGGTGGCACCGCTCGCGTTCATGCGCGGCCGCACCCTCAATGACGCCTTCGTCATCCTCGACGAGGCGCAGAACACCACCGTGGAGCAGATGAAGATGTTCCTCACCCGCCTGGGCTACAACAGCAAGGCGGTCATCACCGGTGACGTGACCCAGGTGGACCTGCCCACGGGCAAGCTGTCCGGCCTGAACCACGCGCGCACGGTGCTCAAGAACATCGAAGGCATCCACTTCTCGGAGTTCTCCGACGTGGACGTCGTGCGCCACCCGCTGGTGCAGGAAGTCATCCGCGCCTACGAGCGCTCGGAGAACACCCAGAAGGCAGCCCAGGCCGCACGCGAGGCCACGGCTGCTTCGGCCAGCGGTTCCCAGGAGTGACACGCCGCTTCCGCCCCCGCTCCCAGGCTTGCGCCGGGGCGGGGGCGGAGTCGTTTTGGGGCCTACATGTCGCCCTGTCGGCCCACCTGCATTTTTCGCAGAGCGGACTGGCATCCGGGCGGCGGCTGTCCCACCCTCACGAATTTTCCCCGTCGCTGCTTCCTTGTAGGGAGCTTTGACGCCCTTCCCGGGTGAGGAGTCCCCCATGGCCGATCCTGAATCACCAGCCCCCGGGCCCAGTCCGCTGGACGCGCTCGCGGTGCGCCTGGGGCTCGGG
>NZ_RAWB01000721.1 GCF_003612055.1 Corallococcus llansteffanensis | reverse complement strand
GAGCTCGCGCCCCCCGGCATGCCCCACCAGATGCTCGAGCTCCCCGTCGAGGAAGAGGACGGGGACGCGCCGTGAGCGGGTGGCGAGGGTGGGCCTGGGCGCTCCTCGGCGTCGCGGCGACCACCGTGCTGTTCGCGCGGTTCGGTGAGCTGCGACCGGGCTTCGCCTGGCTGGGCGCGGTGGTCCTGGCGCCGTGGCTCGCGGCCGTGGACCGCACCCGCTCCGCGCGCGGCGCGCTGGCCCTGGGCGCGCTGCTGTCGGTGACGTTCACCGCGGTTGTCTTTGGCTGGTTCCCGGGTGCCATCGCCGCCTACTCGCGCGCCCCCGTGTGGCTGTGCTGGGGCGTGTTCCTGCTCATCGCGCCCGTGCTGGAGCTCCAGTTCCTCACCGCCTCGTGGATCCGCTGGTACGCACGGCGGAAGGTGGGGGACGGCCCGCGCCTCGCGTGGGTGCCCCCGGTGCTCACCGCGCTCGTGTACGTGGGCACCGAGTGGTTCACGCCCAAGCTGTTCGCGGAGACGCTCGGCCACGGCCTCTACGCGTCGGAGACCCTGCGCCAGGGCGCGGACGTGGCGGGCGCTCCGGGCCTCACGCTGGGCCTGCTGCTCGTCAACGAGTGCGTCGTGGCGGTGGGGCAGGGGCTCGTCGCGCGGCGGGGCCTGCGGTTCGTGCCCGTGGCGCTGGCGGTCGTGCTCGGGCTCGTGGGCTTCGGCTACGGACGCCTGCGGCTGGGACAGGTGCGCGCGGCGGTGCGCTCCGCTCCGGGGCTGATGGTGGGCGCGGTGCAGGCGAACATCACGAACATCGAGAAGCGCGCGGCGGAGCAGGGCACCTACGAGGTGGTGCGCGACATCCTGGACACGCACTACGCGATGTCGGACGCGCTCCTGCGCTCGGCGCCGCTGGACCTGCTGGTGTGGCCGGAGACGGTGTACCCGACGACGTTCGGCACGCCGAAGAGCGAGGACGGCGGGGCGTTGGACGAGGAGATCCGCGCGTGGGTCGCGGAGCGCGGCGTTCCGCTGGTGTTCGGCACGTATGACCTGGACGGCGAGCGCGAGTTCAACGCCGCCATGTTCCTGGGCCCCTCCGCGACGGGCGGAATGGCGCAGGCCGCGTACCGCAAGACGATGCTGTTCCCGCTGACGGAGTGGGTGCCGGACGCGGTGGACACTCCCACGCTGCGCGCGTGGATGCCGTGGACCGGCCGCTGGAAGCGCGGGCCCGGGCCCCGGCTGGTGGACTTCCGGCTGAACGGCGGCCGCGTGCTCAAGGTGGCGCCGCTCATCTGCTACGAGGCGCTCTTCCCCGGCTACGTCGCGGAGGAGGTGCGCCAGGGCGCGGATCTGCTCCTCACGCTGTCCAATGACTCGTGGTTCTCCGGCACGCCCGCGCCCCGGATGCACCTGATGCACGCGGCCTTCCGCAGCATCGAGACGCGCACCGCGCAGGTGCGCGTGACGAACTCCGGCATCTCCGCGTTCATCGACCCGGCGGGCGCGTGGACCTCCGAGCTGGAGGACAACCAGCGCGCGGGCGTGGTGATGCGCGTGCCGGAGTCGGAGCGGCTGAACCCGCTGGCGGGCGCCTGGGGTGACTGGCTGGGGCCCGTGGCGCTGGGGCTGGCCGCGGTGCTGGGCGGGTGGATCCGCTTCAGGAAGTGAGCGCCCAGGCAGCTTCGGCGGTGCTGGGCGTATGGATCCGCCCGACCGCGTGAGCGCTCAGGCTGCTTCGGCGTGTGAAGCGGGAAGCTGGGCGTCCGCCTTCGGCTTCTGGGCGATGACCTGGATCTCCCGCCGCAGGTGCGTCACGCGGCACACCTGCACCCAGGCCCACAGCAAGGCGAAGCGCACGTACTCGTACGGAGCGCGCAGGCCCTTCGCCAGCCGTCGGCGCAGGATGTCCTTGCCCGCCTTCACTGGCGCCATGCCGGCCCTCGCGCAGGCGTCCGCGAGGTTGTGCTCGTAGAAGTACACGTGGTGCTGCCAGCCACGCCGGTCCGGCCGGAACGAGCGGCCCTTTCGGGGCATCACGATGATCTTGTAGTACGCCGCGTCCGGCACGATGACGAACGCCACGCCGCCCGGCCGCAGCACGCGCTGGATCTCCCGCAGGCCGTCCATCGGCTGGTCCACGTGCTCCAGCGTGTGCTTGAGCGTGATGATGTCGAAGGACGCATCCGGGAACGGCATCTGCGTCAGCGAGCCGTACTCGGCGGTGTAGCCGCGCTCGCGGCAGAGGTTCACGGAGAACTGCGAGTAGTCCAGCCCCGTGGCCTTCAGCCCCGCGCGCTGCGCCGCCTCCAGCACGTAGCCCGCGGAGCAGCCCACATCCAGCAGGTCCTTCGCGTGGGGCGCGTACTCCTGGCACACGAGCACCTGGCGCAGGCACTTGCGCACGCGGTGGTCCCAGCGGCTCAGGTACTTCGCGCGGTTGTGCTTGAAGTAGTTCTCCTCATAGCCCACGCCCAGGCCGGGCACCTGCTCGCGCTTGTAGATGAGCCCGCAGCCGGTGCAGCGGCCGTAGCTCAATTCCTTGAAGGCGACGACCGCGCGGGCCTCGGTGGCCTTGCAGACGGGACAGGCGGCGTAGAAGGGAGCAAGCATCACGGGGCGCACTATCCAGTGCCTTGTCCCGGAGCGTCAAACCGACCCGGGACCGAGAACGCGGTGCCCTGCCTGGTCTCCAGGCCTGGGACCTGAAGCCCCAGGCCTGAACATCATCCCGCCTCGACGAACGCCGCCAGCTTCGCGAGGGACATCCGCCAGCCTTCCTCGTTGTCGGCGGACGGTACGCCGCTCGGGAGCCCATCGTGCACGGCGATGACGTCGGTGCCGCCGTCCGCATCCACGAGCGTGACCGTGATGGTCATCTCGCCTTGCAGCGCGGGGTCCTCCGTCTCGAACTCCGTCACCTCGACCACCTGCTCGTCCGCCACGAGCTTCGCGAAGTGGCCGTGGTACGTGTCGGTGTGCGCGGTCGTCTTGCCCGTCGCGGTCGGCGCGTCGTACGTGAGCGAGATCCTGAACGCGCCTCCTTCGCGAGCGTCGAACGCATGGACGTGGCTGGTCATGCCCTCTGGCACCTTCCACGTCGCGATCGCTCGCGCATCAAGAAGCGCGCGATAGACCCTCGCGCGGGGCGCGTTCACATGGTGGCGGATGCGGGTTGAACCCATGCCCAGACATTAAGCAGTCCTCCGTCCGGGTCCAGGGGGAGCAGGGCGCCCCGGATGGGCTCCTCCGCTGCGCCCGGTTTCAGGACGTCGGCGTGGGGGCTTCGACCGCGGGCGTGCCCGCTTCGGGCGGCGTCGAGCGCCGGGCCAGGCCCAGGGCCCCCAGCGCGAGCAGGGCGGTGATGGCCACGCCCAGGGCCATGGGCCTCGCGGTGCCGTCGTGGCTCGCGCTCACCGCCGCGGAGGCACCGGCCGCGAGCAGGAACTGGAGCGCGCCCAGCACCGCCGACGCGATGCCCGCCTGCTTCGCGTGGTGCTCCATCGCCAGCGCGGTCGCGTTGGGGGAGATGGCGCCCAGGCTGGAGACGAACACGAACAGCGACAGCGCGATGCCCCACAGCCCGCCCAGTCCCGTCACCACCACGCCGACGAGCGCCAGCCCCGCGAACGCGGCCACGCGCACGGCCCACTTCAGCACCTGCTCCGGCGAGGAGCGCGCGAGCAGCCGGTGGTTGAGCTGCGACATGAGCACCAGCCCCGCCGCGTTCGCGCCGAAGAACCACCCGAAGTGCTCCGGCGCCACGCCGTGCAGCGTGATGAACACGAAGGGCGACCCGCCGATGTACGCGAACATCCCCGCCTGCGCGAGCCCCACCGCCAGCGCATGGCCCAGG
This sequence comes from Corallococcus llansteffanensis, assembly GCF_003612055.1. Lineage (GTDB taxonomy): Bacteria > Myxococcota > Myxococcia > Myxococcales > Myxococcaceae > Corallococcus > Corallococcus llansteffanensis. Next base: position 581 of record NZ_RAWB01000721.1, on the reverse strand, counting down.
AAGTCCGGCGCCCGCACGATGCGCGCCATGGAGCGGAAGGGCTGGGACGGTCCGCTCCGTGGCGGCGCCGTCTCCGGGAGGATGAGGACGACGGCGGCCAGCGCGATGACGCCGATGACCGCGTGGCTCCAGAAGATGGTGCGCCACCCGGACGTGCGCAGCACCCAGCCGCCCAGGAGCGGCGCCACGATGGGCGCGAGGCCCATCACCAGCACCAGCCGCGACATCATCCGCGCCGCCGCCGCGCCCGAGTGCAGGTCCCTCACGATGGCCCGCGAGGACACCATGCCCACCGAGCCCCCCAGCGCCTGGACGAACCGCCACGCCGCCAGCACCCCTGCCGAAGGCGCGAGCGCGCAGCCGATGGACCCCAGCATGTAGAGCGTCAGCCCCGCGTAGAGCGGCTTCGTGCGACCGAACCGGTCGCTCACCGGCCCGGAGAGGAGCTGCCCCAGCGCGAGCCCGGCGAAGAACGTCGCCAGCGTGCGCTCCACCTCGCCCGCGCTCGCGTGCAGCGACTGCCCGATGGCCGGGAACGCCGGCAGGTACATGTCGATGGACAGCGGCCCGAAGCCGATGAG
>NZ_RAWB01000720.1 GCF_003612055.1 Corallococcus llansteffanensis | reverse complement strand
GCCGTGGCCAGGACGAGGGACAGGCTCATAGTTCGTGCACGGGGAAACGGGCGCCCATGTCGGGCCAGTAGAGGGCCTCGCGCTTGCGGACGTCCTGGGGGGCAAGCTTCGCGAGCAGCTCCTGCACCGTCACGCCCAGCACCGGGTGCCGGGCCTGCGGCGCCAGCTCCGCCAGGGGCTCCAGCGCGAAGCGGCGCTTGTGCAGCTCCAGGTGGGGCACCTGGAGGTTGGCGTCCGCGACGACGGAGCGCTCCTCCTCGTCCCACAGGAGGATGTCCAGGTCGATGACGCGCGGGCCCCAGCGCTGCAGGCGGTGGCGGCCCAGGTCCTGCTCAATCCGCTGCAGGATGCACAGCAGGCGCTGCGGGGACAGGTCGCACTCCAGCATCACCGCGGCGTTCAGGAAGCGCGGCTGCGCGGGGCCCACCGGGGCGGTGTCGTACAGCGACGAGCAGCCCAGCACCGCGACCGCGTCGATGCACGACATGGCGGAGAGGGCGGCCACGAGGTGGCCCTCACGGTCGCCCTCGTTGGAACCCAGACCTACATAGACGGTCGCGCTCAAGGCTCCATCTCAACCGGGTTCACCAGGGTTCCGATTCCCTCCAGCTCCACCTCCACCGTGTCCCCCGCCACCAGCACGCCCACCCCGGACGGGGTGCCCGTGCTCACCAGGTCGCCGGGCAGCAGCGTCATGATGTGGGAGATGAATGACACCAGGCGGGCGGGGCTGAACACCATGTCGGACGTCCGGCCATCCTGGCGCACCTGTCCGTTCACCCGGCATACCACCCGCAGGTCCGCCGGGGACAGCCCCGTCACGGCCCAGGGGCCCGCGCAGGCGAAGGTGTCGTAGCCCTTGGCGCGGGTGTGCTGGATCTCCTTGCGCTGGATGTCGCGCGCGGTGACGTCGTTGAAGGCGGTGAGGCCCCAGATGGCGCGCGCGGCGGTGGCCTCGTCGGCGTTCTTCACGCGCTCGCCAATGAGCAGCGCCAGCTCCGCCTCGTGGTGGACCTCCTGGCTCGCCTTCGGGATGCGGATGGGCGAACCCGGACCGTTGAGCGCGGTGGAGGGCTTGGTGAAGATGAGCGGTTCGGTGGGGACGGGCTTGCCCATCTCCTCCGCGTGCTTGCGGTAGTTCTGCCCGATGCAGACGACCTTCGACGCGTCCGACGGGACGAGCAGCGACAGGCCCTTGAGCGACCGGCGCAGCCCCGTCTCCTTGCCGCCGGCCCAGGGCGCGGCGGTGAGCACCACCACCTCGTTGCCGTCGACGCGGCCGTAGCTGGCGCGGCCCTCCACCTGGAAGCGGCAGTAACGGGCGGTCATGTCTTCCCCTGGAGGCCGAGCACGTCGGCCATGTCATAGAGCCCCGGCGCCCGGCCCGCCACCCACCGCGCGGCCCTCAGCGCCCCGAGCGCGAACTGGTCCCGGTTCGTCGCCCGGTGGGTGAGCTCGATGCGCTCCCCCTCGCCGAAGAAGTACACGGTGTGCTCGCCCACCACGTCCCCGCCGCGCAGCGCCTGCACGCCAATCTCACCCGGCGGCCGGGCGCCCGTCTGCCCCTCGCGCGCGAACGTGAGGTCCTCGCGCGTGCGCCCCAGCGCGTCCGCGAGCACCTCCGCGAGCCTCAGCGCGGTGCCGCTGGGCGCGTCCTTCTTCATGCGGTGGTGCGCCTCCAGCACCTCCACGTCGAACGAGGGCCCCAGCACGCGCGCCAGCTCCGCCGCCATGCGGATGACCAGGTTGACGCCCACGGACATGTTGGGCGCCGCGACGATGGGCACCGCCTTCGCGTGCACCTGGAGCTGGGCGTGGGCCTCCGGCGTGAAGCCCGTGGAGCCCACCACCAGCGCCACGCCGCGCTCGGCGCACGCCCGCGCGTGGGCGAGGCTCGCCTCCGCGCTGGTGAAGTCCACGACGACGTCCGCCTTCGCGGAGTCCAGCGCGCGGCCCAGGTCGTCCGCCACGGCCACGTCCAGCGCCGCGCCCAGCCGCGCCACGAACCCCGCGTCCTGGCCCGACACAGGGCTGCCCGGGCGCGCGGTGGCGCCCACCACCTGGAGGTCGCTCGCGTCCCGCGCCAGGCGCAGGAGCGTGCTGCCCATGCGGCCGGTGATGCCGGTGATGACGGTGCGGGTCATGTGCGTGCCTGCTCCTCTAGCCCTTCAACAGCCCCAGCCGCGCGAGTTCGTCCTTCAGCTTCGCCGCATTCGCCCCGCCCATGGGCACGAGCGGCAGGCGGACCTCCGGACCGAACAGCCCCATCAGGTGCAGCGCCCACTTCACCGGGATGGGGTTGGACTCCACGAACAGCAGCCGGTGCAGTGCGTTCATCCGCACCTGGAGCCCGCGCGCCTTCGCAATGTCTCCGCTCCGCGCCGCCGCCACCAGGTCCGCCATCATCCGCGGCGCCACGTTGGAGGACACGGAGATGACGCCCTTGCCGCCGCACGCGATGAAGGGCAGCACCGTCAAGTCGTCGCCGGACAGCAGCGTCAGCCGGTCGCCGCACAGCTCGACGAGGTCCACCGCGCGCACGAGGTTGCCGGTGGCCTCCTTGAGCGCCACGACCTCCGGGACGTCGCACAGCCGCAGCACCGTCTCCGGCAGCAGGTCCACGCCCGTGCGGCCCGGCACGTTGTAGGCGATGAGCGGGAAGCCCGGGTGCGCCTTCGCGATGGCGCGGTAGTGCTCCACGAGCCCCGCCTGCGTGGGCTTGTTGTAGTAGGGCGTGACGATGAGCGCGCCGTCCGCGCCCACCTCGCGCGCGCGGCGCACCGAGTCGATGGTCTCCCGCGTGCTGTTGCTGCCCGCGCCCGCCACCACCGGCACGCGCCCCTTCACCTCGTCCACGACGACGGCGATGGCGCGCGCGCGCTCGTCGCCGTCCATCGTCACGGCTTCGCCCGTGGTGCCCATGGGCAAGAGCACGTTCGTGCCGCCTTCGAGCTGGGCACTGACCAGGGCGCGGAACGCCCCCTCGTCCAGCGCCCCGTTCAAGAACGGAGTGGCCAGCGCCGTCATGGAGCCTTCGAAGGTCTTCATTCCGGCGCTTATACGTTCAGGCCCGCTCGCCGCGCCAGAGGTCCTCGACGCGCTCACGCTCCCGGACGACACGCCACGCCTCCCCGTCCACCAGCACCTCGGCCGGCCGGGGGCGCGAGTTGTAGGTGGAAGCCATGCTCATCCCGTAAGCCCCGGCACTCATGAAGGCATACAGGTCGTCCTGGCGGGGCAGCACCAGGGGGCGCGCCCGGGCGAGCACGTCGGTGGACTCACACACCGGCCCCACGACATCCACCTCCACGGCCCGGCCCCGGCGCTTCACCAGGGGCTGGAGCGCGTGGTGCGCTTCGTAGAGGGCCGGGCGCAGCAGGTCGTTCATGCCCGCGTCCACCACCACGAAGGTGCGCGACGCCGTGGGCTTGCGGTACAGCACGCGCGTGAGCAGCACGCCCGCGTTGCCCACGAGCGCGCGCCCGGGCTCCAGGAGCAGCGTGGCCCCGGTGGACTCCGTCGCGGCCAGCACCGTGCGCGCGTACTCCTGCGGGCTGGGCGGCGTCTCGTCCGAGTAGGTGATGCCCAGCCCGCCGCCCACGTCCAGGTACTCCAGCGCGTGGCCCCGGGCCTTGAGCGCGACGTAGAGCTCCGCGACCTTGGAGATCGCGGCGCGCATGGGCGCCGTGCGCGTGAGCTGCGAGCCGATGTGACAGTCCAGCCCCAGCGCCTTCACGCCCTTCAGCTTCTTCGCGCGCGCGTAGAGGGCCAGCGCCTCTTCGAACGGCACGCCGAACTTGGACGTCTTCAGGCCGGTGGAGATGTAGCGGTGCGTGCGGGCGTCCACGTCCGGGTTCACGCGCAGCGCGAACGGCGCGCGCTTCCCCAGCCTGCGCCCCACCGCGTCCAGCGCCTCCAGTTCCTCCGCGCTCTCCACGTTGAAGAGCAGGATGCCGGCGTCCAGGGCCTGGGCCATCTCGTCCGGCGTCTTGCCCACGCCCGCGAACACGGTCTTCGAGGGGTCGCCGCCCGCCTGCTTCACGCGGGCCAGCTCGCCGCCGGACACGATGTCGAAGCCGCTGCCCACCCCCAGCCCCGCGAACAGCCGGAGGATGGCCAGGTTGGAGTTGGCCTTCACCGAATAGCAGAGGAGGTGCGGGTGGCCCTCGAACGCGTCCGTCACCTCGCGGAAGCGCTCCGTGAGGGCCCGGGCGGAGTAGACGTAGGTGGGCGTGCCCACCGCGTCCGCGATGGCCGACAGCGGAACGCCTTCCGCGTGCAGCACGCCCTTGCGGTACGGGAAGGCCGTCACTGCGGAAGCCCTGCGTCCGTGGAGGACGGCGGCACCGTGGGGCCAGAGGGCTCCACGGGTCCGCGCGGCGGCTCCTGCGGGGGCACCGTCTCCGGGGTGGGCGCGGGCGGCGGCGCCGGAC
>NZ_RAWB01000071.1 GCF_003612055.1 Corallococcus llansteffanensis | reverse complement strand
CCCCAGATCACCATCGCCTCCCCGCCCTTCTTCGACGGCAACACGGTGTACTGGCAAGCCAGCGACGGGACGCTGAACTGCCTCGGTGTGAACCAGCCCGGGTACAATGCTCGAACGGTGCCGCTGCGCGATGGCAACGGGCAGACCCTCCTCCTCAAGTCCGCGCCGTTCGTGGCTGGAGGCTACGTCTACTTCCAGGACACGAACAACGCGCTCTGGCGCGCGGACAACACCGGACGAGTGGCTGCGCATGCGCTGGGTAGCACCCCCACCTCGGGGTCGCCCGTCGTCACTGGGGAGCACGTCTATTTCGTCGGGTTGGACGGCAAGCTGCTGCGCAGGAAGATCGACGGAACAGGGGACTGCGAGTGGATTGGCGCCTACTCGGCGCAGTCCACGCCGTCGGTGCCGGAGCCGGACCACGTCTGCTTCCGCGATGAGAAGAACCGCATCGTCCTGACGCTCGGGCGCCTGCCGAACGCGGTGGCGAAGCGGGGCCGCCAGGGGTGAACCCCGTCCCCGAGCCATCCAGGCACGCCGCAGAGGTCCTGGCGGTGGGCCAGAGGATGTACCGGGTGGGCCGGCGTGTGCCCCGGCCCGGCGCACAGCCCGCCTATGCGTCCAATGCCTCTCCGGATTGGGTCCAAACCCTCGTGCCGGGCGAGGTGGCGACGCTGACCTTCGGGTTGTTGCCCGTCTCGGTCCTCATCCGCCGGGGACCGATGTCATGGCGCAGCGGGCGCGGATTGAGTGTGCCGCTGCTACCGCCCATCGCGCACACGCTCCAGCAAGAACGTGTTTTCGATGTTGAAGTAACTGCTGCCACCAACGCCTACGATATCGCCGCGCTCATTGATGTCGCTGATCAGGGTCCAGCGCGGCAAGGTATCCGCCAGGTCGGCAAGATTCAGCCGCGTCCCAGGTCTGGGTACAAGGTAGCTGTACATGTCGCTGCTCGACGTCCGGGTGATGATGATCAGGCCTGCGTTATTCCAGAGCAGTCGATTGCTCACCGTTGGGAATTGCGGGGTGCCTTCGACAAAATAGGTCAAGAAATACTTTCCCCGCCACACTCCAATGCGTTCCAGTGCGCCTGGCACAAACGAGTAGCCGAGCACTTCGGAGGCGTTGTTGATGGCCTGTCCCCGGGACATCGGCTCCGTTGGGAGCGGCGGAAGGAGCGTCAGCTGCCCGGAAAACGGGTTCAGGCGAAATGCCCGCTCCACGCCTGCTTCGTCAGACAGGCTTCCAGCAACAATGCCCTTGTTGTTGACGTCCAGGAAGGCGGCCTGGCGCCCCCCGAAATCCAGCAGGGTGACCCTGCCGTTCTGGTACAGGTAATAATGCTCCTGCTCGAAGCTCGCATCGAACCATCGCACCAGTGCGATGCAGGAGTCGGTGATGCGGATCACCTGGCTGGTGAACTCGCCCTGCATGCGCGGAATGCGTGTGACCGTGCCACGATCGAACAATGCGGCCTGCTCGATGAAAAGCACTGGATCGAGCACCACGCTGCCACCGATAACGCCGTGGTTGTTGACACTGATGGACTGGGCGTTCTGATGCAGGATGGTGGCCGTCCCGTTCCGATAGCTTGCGATCGATGGCGCGCATGACGACTCGGTGCAGGTCCACGCATTCAGGTAGACGTTGCCATTGTTGATGATGTTGATCGGCTCGGCGAAAAAGTCGAATCCGGTGGGCAATGCTGAATCGATCGACACATAGCGATAGCGAAACGCTCTGGTGTCTTCCTGGCCTTCGGCGGCAGCCCAGCGCCAGTACAGCATGCAAAGAAGTGCAGCCATGAGCGCCGTGAATCGGTTCTTTGTCATGGCTTTCCCCAGTGTCAGTCCATCGCGGAATGCGGTCCCGAGGGAGTGTTCAGCTTTTCTCGCTGCTTCCCAATACCCGATGAGTTGCGGAGTATCGGTTTGCAAGCAGGCGCTGACCATTGCCCCAACGCCTTGAGCTGGGTCGCCCAACAGACAAAGCCAGAGGCTCCGGCCTGTGGATGCAGCCAAGCCCTGGCAACGTCCTGTTCTCCATGTGCCCCCGCCCCTTGAAACGCACCGGCAGCTTGCATGAGATAGGTCCTTTTCCGAAAGGAAGGTCCGGATGCGGGTGGTGATGGCGCTGAGCGTGGTCGCGTTGGGCACGGGCTGTGCGCATTCCTCGAAGACCGCCGCCTCCGGATCCGCGGAGGGCTCCCGTGTGGCAGCGCTCACGGCGGAGGCCGAGAATGCCTACGGTGCGCTGGACTTCGCGCGGTGCGCCAAGGGCTTCCGGGCGTCCGCGGAGGCGGACACGGCCGGGGTGGAGCGTGCCGAAGCCCTCTATCGCGGGGCAGGATGCGAGTCGCTCGCGGGCAACACGCAGGCGGCCCTGGAGCTGTTGACGCTCGCGGTCCAGGGCGGCTACTTCGACGTGGATCATCTCCAATACAACCCGGAGCTGGCGCCGTTGCACGTGCTGGCGCCCTGGGAGGGGATTGTCGCGGGGGCCCGGGCCAACCTCGCGAAGGCGCCCGAAGCACCGTTCCCGGTCCCGACGCTCATGGGGGTGGATTCGTTCGGCTCCCGCAAGGTGGATGGGGCGACAGTCCTTCGGGTGCTGGGGCTGGAGGTGGGCAAGCCCCTGGTGCACAGCGGCGCGCTCTTCGCCCAGAAGGAGGCCGCGTTGCGCAAGCAGTACGACCTGGCCTTCGCCAAGGCCGGGATGACCGTCTTCTTCGCGGAGGAGATGAAGGGGAGCGCCTTCGTGACGGTGGACCTGGTGGACGCCGAGGACACGGCCCGGCTGCGCTTCCTCCCCGAACCCCAGGGCCAGCCCACGGATCCGCAAGGGTTGATTGCCCGGTGGTCCGAGTACGAGCACCGGCTGATGCCGCTGCAGATGCAGGGGAAGCTCGACCCGGAGGCCTCCGGCTGTCAGGTCGCCCATTGCATCGGGGGCTTCGGTCATCCGGAGCTCGCGGGCTACGAGCCGGAGTTCCTGGACAAGGTGCCCAAGTCGCTGGACGCGTTGTCGGCGGTGCTGCGCGAGGACGCGGACGAGGACAGGCGTGCGGCGGCGGCGTACCTGTTGGCATACGCGCCCACGCCGGAGGAGACCGTCCGGCGGCTGGTGCCCTTCATCCGCGACCCGGACTCGGGGGTGCGCAACAACGTGCTGCGCGTGCTGACCGCCACGCAGCAGACGGCGAAGGCGCCCCTGCTGGACGTGGCCACGGTGGTGGACGCGACGTCATTGCCGACGACGATGGACCGCAACAAGTCGGTCTACCTGCTCAACTACCTGTTGGAGGACCTGTCGCCGGAGGCGCTGAAGGCGCAGCGGGCCGGGCTCATCCAGCAGCTTGGGGAGCGCCTGGTCGCGATGGCGGCGCTCCACCAGCCCATCAACCGGGACCCCGCGGTGAAGGTGTTGGAGCGGCTCTCCGGAGAGAAGCACGAGACGGCGGAAGCGTGGCGCGCGTGGCTTGCGCGCCAGTCGAAGTAGGGGACGCCGTGCGGTGCCGGGAACCGCGCCTCCGTTGCCACATGCGCCTGCCGAGCCAGCCACTCGCGACACCGAAGGCGAGGACAAGGAGCACCTTCCCTGCGCCAACGATACCGGGTGCCACCGCATGCGCCGCGCTCGCCCCGAGGCCTGCCGCGGACAGATAGGCCGCGACGCACAGCGGGCACTTGGGCAGCAGCGCGCCCGTGAGCGCCAGCAGGAACGCGACGATGCGCGAGCCGCGGCCCGGCGCGAAGCTTCGTAGGGTGAGTCAGGTCCGCATTTGAGCCTCCGTGGAGGTTCCATCCCTATCCACGGCGGTCAGGCCCGGGGAGTAACAAGCGCGGCGCGAATCCCCGGGGCGGAGTTAGCCTGCCGGCATGGACTCCCTGATTGCCGCGGCCGCGCGGGCGCTCTCCACGGGCGATGCGCTGGGGGCGCTGAAGCGTGTCGCCCTTCGCGAGGACGCACCGGCGCTCGCGCTGCGCGGCATCGCCATGGCGCAGCTCGGCGAGCATGCGAAGGCCCGCGAGTTCCTCCGGCGCGCCGCCCGTGGCTTTGGCACGCACGAGGAGCTTGCACGCGCGCGATGCAAGGTGGCCGAGGCGGAGGTGGCGCTGGTGGTGCGCGACCTGACCTGGTCGCCCCGGGCGCTGGAGTCGGCACTCCTGATGCTCGAAGCCCGGGGAGACCGGGTGAATGCCCTGCATGCCCGACTGCTGGCCATCCGTCGCCTGCTGCTGCTCGGGCACATCGCCGAGGTCGAGCGCGCGCTGGTCCGACTCGACACCCGTGGCATGCCACCGTCGCTCGTGGCCATCGCCGAGCTCGTCACGGCGGAGGTCGCCCTGAGGTTGATCCGGACGCGCCCCGCGCGCGAGGCGCTCGAACGGGCTCACGAAGCCTCACGGCGGGCGCGCGTGCCCGCGCTCATCGCGGAAGTCGCGCAGGCCCGCGCGGTGCTGGACCGCCCCGCCGCGCGGTGGATTCGCGCGGGCACCGAGCGGGTGCTGCTTCTCGAAGAGGTGGAGGCCGTGCTCGCGTCGGGTGAGCTCGTCATCGACGCCTGCCACCGCACGCTCCGCGGCGGCACGCTGGCGGTATCGCTGGCCCGGAGGCCGGTGCTCTTCGCGCTGGCCCGTGCGCTCGGCGAAGGCGGGCCGGAGGGGGTGGCCCGGGAGGTGTTGATGGCCCGTGCGTTCGAGGTTCGCCGGGCGAACGAATCCCATCGGGCCCGCCTGCGGGTGGAGCTCGGGCGATTGCGCGCGGTGCTCGCGCCCCTGGCCCGGATCGACGCGACGAAGACCGGCTTCGTGCTCACACCGCACCCGGCGCGCCCCGTCACCGTGCTCCTGCCGCCCATCGAGGGGAGCCAGGCTTCGCTGCTGGCGCTGCTCTCCGACGGCGAGGCGTGGTCGACCTCGGCCCTGGCGCTCGCCCTGGGGGAGAGTCAGCGCACCGTCCAGCGGGGGCTTGCTGAGCTTGAGGCCTCGGGTCGGGTGCACTCCTTGGGACGTGCCCGGGCCCGGCGCTGGCGCTCCCCTCCGCTCACGGGATTCACGACGACGTTGTTACTCCCCGTGTCCTTGCCTGGTGGGTACTGATTCTCCTGGAGGCAGCGACCGAAACCCCGACGAGGAGCCACGAGATGACTCGCACCCAGACCAAGGCAGCCAAGACGCAACACCCGGCGCCCGTGCACGCCGCCGAGGTCGTGCGGGAGTACGGCCCGTTCCCGGGCGCTGACAAGGTGCATGGCGTCACCCACGACGGCAGCCGCGTCTGGGCCGCCACCGGCACGAAGCTCATCGCCATCGACCCCGCGAGTGGTGCGCCCACGCGGACACTCGACGCCGCGTCGGACGCGGGGACCGCCTTCGACGGCAAGCACCTGTTCCAGATCGCGGAGGCCCGCATCGACAAGATTGATCCGGAGACGGGCCGCGTCGTCGCGTCGATACCGGCTCCCGGCCATGGCGGCGACTCGGGACTCACCTGGGCCGAGGGTTCGCTCTGGGTGGGCCAGTACCGCGACCGCAAGATTCATCAAATCGACCCGGAGACGGGCGCCATCCTGCGCACCATCGAATCGAACCGCTTCGTCACCGGGGTGACGTGGGCCGAGGGCGAGCTGTGGCACGGCACCTGGGAGGATGACGAGAGCGATATCCGTCGCATCGACCCGGACTCGGGCACGGTGCTCGAACGGCTCGTCATGCCGCCCGGCACTGTCGTGAGCGGGCTCGAGTCAGACGGTGGAGCGCTGTTCTTCTGCGGAGGCGGATCCACGGGAAAGGTCCGCGCCGTGCGCCGACCGAAGGGAGGGGGACCGTGAATCAGCACAAGATTGTTTCACGCGAAGAGTGGCTGGAGGCGCGCAAGCGCCTGCTCACCAGGGAGCGGGAGTTCACCCACCTGCGCGATGCGCTGAGCCAGGAGCGACGTGAGCTTCCGTGGGTCCGGGTGGACAAGCCCTACGTCTTCCAGGGGCCCCACGGTGAGGAGACGCTGTCGCAGCTCTTCGCGGGGAGGAGCCAGCTCATCGTCTACCACTTCATGTTCGCCCCGGAGTGGGACGCCGGCTGCAAGAGCTGCTCGTTCTGGGCCGACAGCTTCAATGGCATCATCACCCACCTGGAGCACCGGGACGTGAGCATGGTCGCGATCGCTCGCGCACCGCTCGCGAAGCTCCAGGCCTACGAGCGCCGCATGGGGTGGAGCTTCAAGTGGTTGTCCTCCCACGAGAGCGACTTCAACCACGACTTCGGCGTCTCATTCACGCCCGAGGAGCTCGCGCAGAAGCGAGCGACGTACAACTACGGCCCGCTGAAGCACGACATTTCGGACATGCAAGGGATCAGCACCTTCGCCAAGGACTCCGACGGCACGCTGTTCCATGCGTACTCCTGCTACGCGCGGGGCGTCGACATGATGAACGCGGCCTATCAGTACCTGGACCTGGTGCCCAAGGGGCGCGACGAGCAGGGGCTCGCCTTCCCGATGGAGTGGCTCAGGCGCCGGGATGAGTACGCCTGAGCTTGAGGGGCCTGGCGTCGTCCCGTGGCTACAGCACCTCCTCGAGGGCGCTCTTCCAGCTGTAGCTCCCGGCCTCCTTGCCCACGATGGAGCTCTTCGCCGGGTCGATGTGGATGGTCAGCACGCCCGCGTCGAGTGAGACCCGGGTTCCGTCCGTCGACAGGCGGCAGACCGTCTTGGTGACTGCCTCCTTCACCGCCGCCTTGCCATCCACGGTGCCGCAGACCGCGACCAGGGTGCCCACGGCTGTCTGGCATGCGCTCTGGGTCCGGTCCTTCATCGGGTCGAAGGCGGGGTAGCTCGACTTGTCGTAGCTGCTCGTCAAGGCCGACCCGCAGGCCTTGTTGACCGCGTCCTCCTTCACCTTCAGGTCCTTGTCGTAGGCGGCCCAGCCGTTCTTCTGGGCCACGGTGAGCCGGGCGGGCTTCGAGGAGGACTCGTCGGCGATGGCGAGCGAGGCGAACAGGCAGAGACACAAGGACGAAATCCGGAACATGGAGGCTCCTGGCGGAAGCGGGTTGTGGCAGTGCGGACCGCCGTTCATCCAGGGAAGGGACCCAGGGAATTCTTTTGCATTCTTTCTTGCAGAGCCGTGCGCTTCGCCGCGACGCCGGCCGGGCCCCGGGTCAGAAGCGGGCCCTCCAGGTGCCGCAGGATTGTGGGGGCGCAGCTTGGCGGGTTTTTGTGTTCTGGCTCACATTTCTGCTTTTGATGGTTATGGAGGTTTTGGCTTCGTTCTAGGGTGTTGAGCGTGGATGCCGTCCGTCCACGTGGTGACGCCCCCCTCAGGCGTTTTTGATGTCTCTGAGGGAGAAAGAACAACAATGAAGAAGCTGCTCCTGGGGCTCATGCTGGTCGCGGTTCCTCTCATGGGATGTGGTGTGGGGGCGGAGGATGCCCCGTCGGACACCGTTCAGACGGTGACGACCGAGTCGGGTCAGAGCATCAACCTGGACTACGGCCCCATGAGCTCGGAAGAACCGCTGGCGTCGATGCAGGATTCGAGCGGCGATGTCTCCGCGATGGGGGCCGGATGCTGGGTCACGCTCCTGTACTGTAAGGACCCGCGCTACAACGGGTGGGCGACCTGTCAGCAGAACGGCAAGTGCAGCTACCAGCAGTTCAAGGACAACTGCATCGCGCTCTACAACAAGACCTGCTAGGCCATTCGGAGCCAAGGTCTCGTCATGAAAAGCCCGGCACCCGCGAGGGATGGCCGGGCTTTTCCGTGGGGGCATCCCATCAATGCTGGAGCCACGACCCGCAAATCCCTGCTGCGCACGGCCACCCAGCCCATTGATTCGTGCGAGCACCGCTGTCAGGCGCTGTTCTAGGGAGCCTTTCGTGGGGGGGACATCAGGGAGCCCTTCTGTACAGGATGCGCAGAGGAGGGCGGAGTCAGGTCGTTCCTGACCGGGGGGAGTAGCTGGTTGAAGCGCTTCTCCCATGCGTCGAGCTTCAACTCGATTTCCGCGCACTCCTTCTCCGTGGGGTCCTTGGCAGCGGCGCTGAAGGCCTGTGCCAGTCCGTTATCCAGCTCCGTGGGCGGTTTCTTCCCCTTGCTCCGGAGGGCCAGCTGATTATCGAGAGTCGTGAGGCGCCGGAGCAGCTGCTTCTCCGCCAGCAGGTCCCGGATAGGCCGAGGCGCTGTGGCCTTCACGGGCTTGGGCGTTTTTGGAAGGGCCTTCGTCGCTTTGACTGGCGCGGCTTGATCCGTGGGAGTGGTTTCGGCCAGGGACGGTGTCACTTCTTGGGGCGTGGCAGCCTTGCTGACGGACGGAGGTTCCCCGGGAGTCGCGACCACGACGGCAGGTGTTTCCGTGGGGCGCGCGCCTGCTTCGGCCGGTGGCGTCGCGGAGGGCGCGACCGTGACAACCGGCGGTGCCGGGTGCTTCGGCCAGAGGACGGCGGCCCCCAGGCCCAGGAGCAGTGTTGCCACGCCCACCCACACGGTGCGTCCTCGTGAACCGGGACGGGTCTTCGGTCCATCCTGAGAAGCGGACGTGACGGTGTTGGCGCCCGCGGAAGCCTCCACCGGCACGGCGTCGCGTTTCACGACCCGCGGTGCATGGGGCGCCGCGTGCAGCGGGATGCGCTTCAGTTGTTCCCGCACGGTGTCCGCGGAAGCGGGCCGCAGCGCGGGCTCCTTCGCCAGCAACTGAAGCACCAGCGTATCGACTTCTGGCGGGAGGCCCGGGACGTGCGACGAGGGCAGCGGCGGCGGCTCATTGATGTGCGCGAACATCACCTGGACAGACTCGCCCTGGAACGGGCGCACGCCGGTGAGCATCTGGAACAGCATCACGCCCACCGCGTACAGGTCCGTCGCCGGACCCACGGCGGCGCCACGAATCTGCTCCGGCGCCATGAACTCCGGGGTGCCGATGATGGCTCCCTCCGAGGTGAGGGGGCTCTCACCCGACTCCATCAGCTTGGCGATGCCGAAGTCGACCAGCTTGAGGGTGGCCGGGGCCTTTGCTGACTCGACCACGAAGACGTTGGCGGGCTTCAGGTCGCGGTGCACCACGCCCGCCTGGTGCGCGGCGCCCAGCGCGGCCAGCATTTGATCCAGGACCCAGACCACGCTCTCCAGAGACATCCGGGTCCGCCCGCGGACAAAGTCGGAGAGCGGACGTCCCTGAAGCAGCTCCATGATGACGTAGGGACGCCCATCCGGAAGGCTTCCGAAGCCGAAGATGTCGATGATGCCCGGGTGCTGGATGGCGTTGACGGACCGGGCCTCCACGAGCAGTCGTTGCACCTGCTGTTGGGACACCAGCTCCAGGCGCATGACCTTGATGGCGGTCTGCTTTCCGATGAGGGGATGAACCGCGCGGTACACCACGCCCATGCCCCCCGCTCCGATGCGCTCCTCGATGATGAACTCACCCACCTGAGTGCCCAGCAGCGGGTCCATGGGCGCACTGGAGCGCGACACGGGATCGGAGGTCTTCGCGGTATCGGTTTCTACGGACGATGGGTTTTTCATGGGGGCGGGCGGCGCGGACGATAGCCACGCGGTCCCGGCCGTATCAAACATCCCGAGGGCCAATTCCCTCCGACAGCGCTGATCCGTTGGGTGGAGATCCACCCACCCCATGAGCGCGGACAGGGTGTTCGTGGCCCCGTCACCGCGGGCCATCGCCATGAAGGTCTTGGTGCTCGCATCCCACCGACGAGTGGTTCACCGGGGGAACTGGGACTTCAGCGGCTCCATCCATGCATCCATCCGCACCTGGGGCGCCATACGTTCGCTGCCGGTCTGCTCCTTGCTACCAAAGCCAGGGCGGTCAGGGCCGCAGGGGGCCCCATGGGGGCGGCCCCTCTACCGGCGCCGCTCCGGCTCGGACAGGCGGTTGGCCGGTTGAGTCCGCGGGCCGCACCGCCTGTCTTGGACCGTTTGGGGCTTCCTCCAGCGCTGAAGTCGCCAGGAGTCTGGCAGGGCTGGAATCACCCAGGATTTCGAGGGAGTTTCCCAAACGAGAGGAACCTCAAGTTTCCGTTCACCCAGCGAGCAAAGGAGCTTTCCCATGAGGAGCGCAAGGTTTCTGGCCGCACTGGTTGGCACACTGCTGATCTCCGGCACGCCAATCACCGCGGCGGCCGAGCAGCCGAGTTCCGACGTACGGACTCGTGCAGAGGTCCGCACCTCCGGTACCACGCTCGAGATCACCTGGGACCAGCCGATGCCGGCCGCCGAGGCAGAGGCGTTGACGAAGAGCCTGCAGGGCGCCGTAGAGGAAGAAGACGTTCAGACCTTCATGCCGAAGCCCAATGGGCATGGGCCGCAGTATGACGTTGTCAGGTGCGACGAGGCGAACCACATCTTCACAGACCGGAACGGCATCTTCAGCGTCCGCTACAACTGCCGCTTCAAGAACGTCAACTGGGGTTTCAAGGTTACGCCGAAGCTCGTAACCATCGCTGTCGGAGACATGAAGGAGTCTGGAATGGTCTGGCATACAGCCACGAAGAAGCTGGGCCAGAACGGGCACCACACCGTGCCCATCTACTACCAACTCCACGGGACCCAGGGGGGAGTCAAGGATGGTGACATCTTGCATTGGTCCGACAGGATCACCTTCCGCGTCAATGCGGGTGGCCGGGAGGGGACCGCCATCCTCAACATCGGTGGAACCTTTAAAATCTCCCGCCGTTGACAGCTTCTGCCAGGCCCTCAATCCGCACTGGGGGTGATTGCCGCGCAACCCAACCCCTGGACCGTCAGGACACCGTCTGCACTGTCGGGCCCTATGGAGACACGGTTGATCACATTGGAGAGCAGGTTGATGACGATCTGATCGAACCGCGACCGGTCCCACACGCCGGGCATCGGAGTGTCGGCGTGAACCAGGAGCCGGGTTCCCGAGGTGGCCAGATCGAGGTCGAGCCGCCCGGCATGGATGCGCGAGACATCCAGCACCAGCAGCGTGTTGACGAGCTTCGCCATCCGTTTCGCCTGGCGTTCGATGACTTCGAGCGAGTGGGTCACGGTTTCCACCGGGGTGGCGCGATGCTCCCTTTGGCGAGACCTGCCGTCATCGTTGGGTCATGGGACGGTCATGTCTTGCCCGTCGTGCGCCGGCCCGGAGCAGATGGGCTAGCGTCCCGGGCCATGCACTTCGTCCGCACTTCCACCCTCCTGCTGCTGTTGGGGTTTCTCTCCGCGGGCTGCAAGCGGGACTCCGACGCTTCCCCTCCCGGATCCGCCACGGCCACGACTCCGAAGGAAGCACCCGCGACCTTCGCCCAGGCGGGACTGGTGGCACCCGTCACCGCCGCGGGACAGCCTGACACGGGCGACGTGGACCTCGCGGCGCTGCGCGACTCCGTGGCGGATCCGCAGGTGCTTTCCGAACAGCAGTTGCTGGCGCTCTCGGAGCCCACCGGCCGCCGACCCGGTGACCGAAATCTCCGCGCCCTCTCCGCGCCCACGGCCGCCGCACCACCGACGGCGGAGCTCGCCGAGGCACCCGGGCTGGGCGAAGCGGAGGCCCTGCCCCAGGAGGTGCCCGCGGAAAGGCCTCGCCGCGAGCTGGCTGCGAACGCGGATCGCTCGCCGCCCCGGGCCATGCGCCCCGCGGCGCCTCGTGAACGCGAGGTCGATGGGGACGAAGGCGCTGTTGCCGGAGGTGTCGTCGGGAGCGTGGTGGGAGGAGTCGTCGGCGGTCAGCTCGCGGGCGCGTCATCGGGAGCGCCCCCGCCCCCCGCTCCCTCGTCCCGCGTGCTGGAGCAACATCGTCACTCGGTCATCCAGATCATCAAGGGTGGCTCCGGGGGAGGCGCAAGCGCTTCCGCCGACGGCGCAGGGGCGCCCGCGAAGAAGCTGGTCGCCGAGCCGGAGGCCCCCACGCCGGTGCTGCCTCGCGTGGAGACCGCGCCGCGCGCCGCCAAGGTGCTGGTGATGAACGATGACGGTCGCTACCAGCCCCTCAAGGCCCGCGCCATCCGCGTCGTCACGTACATCCAGGGTTCCCGGGCGCGGACGGTGGTGGACCACTTGTTCGAGAACGACACCGGCCGCAGCCTCGAGGGCACGTTCTATTACCCGCTGCCGGGAGGCGCGACGGTGGCGGGCTTCGCGCTGTACTCGGGGGCGGTGACGGTGGACACGCCCTCGCTCTTCCAGTCGTCGGACCTGCTCCCGCCGCTGGGAGACGGCTCCACGGAGTCGGAGCTGCTCACCGCCGCCGCGCCGCCAGCGCCTCGTGGGGCGAAGCGCTCCTGGGGCGACCTCCAGGAGGCCCGCGTCGTCGAACAGAAGCGCGCCAGGGAGGTGTACGAGGACGTGGTGCGCCGCAACGTGGACCCCGCGCTGCTCGAGTGGTCGGGCGCGTCCACCTTCAGCGCGCGCGTCTTCCCCCTGCCGCCGAAGTCCCTCAAGCGCGTGGTCATCGCGTATGAGCAGACGCTCCTCTTCGACGGACAGCGCCTGCGCTACACGTGGCCGCTGCCGCCGGGCGCGGGCCAGGAGGTGCGCATCACCGCGCGTGTCCATGTGGATCCGCGCCAGGCGCCGGAGGTCACGGTGCAGCCGGACGCGGGCGCGAAGGCGCGCAAGGTGGGCGCCTGGCAGGTCTACGACTTCCCGAAGCTGACGGGGGACGGGGCGCTGGCGGTGGCCCTGAAGCCGAAGCGCGAGGACGCGGACGTGCTGGTGGGCCGGGACGACGCGGGGCTTCCGGGCCACGCCTTCCACGCGCGGGTGCGGCTGCCCGCCAATCTCACCTCCGGCGCGGAGGGCGCTCCCACGGGCCGCGCGGTGCTGGTGGTGGACACGTCGCTGTCCTCCGAGGACGGCAACGCCTGGGCCATCCAGGCGGCCACGCTGCGCGCGCTCCTGGAGAAGGACCCGACGTTGAAGGAGTACGCGGTGCTCCTCTTCGACGTGCGCCCCCGCTGGCTGCACGGGCCGGGCTTCCGCGCGAACGACGCGGCGCACCGGCAGGAGAGCTTCACGGAGCTGGAGCGCGTCTACCTGGAGGGCGCCTCGCATGTGGACGGCGCGCTGGAGGAGCTGGACCGGGCCGGGCGCGAGTGGCTCAAGCCCGCGGCCTCCGGAGAGCGCGTGACGGCCTTCCTGCTCTCCGACGGCAACATCACCTGGGGGCAGAGCCGCGTGGACGCGCTCCTCTCCCGGCACCCGTGCGTGGAGTCGCTGCGCTGGGTGACGTACCGCTTCGGCGAGGCGGCGGTGAACACGGAGCTCTTCGACGCGCTGGCGCGCTCCAGCGGCGGGCGCGTGGTGAGCGTGCTGTCCGCCTCGGAGGTGGATGCCGCGGCGAAGGCGCACCGGGCGGCGTCGGTGGTGCTGTCGCGGGTGTCCGTGGTGGGCGCGGACGTGAAGGACCTGGTGGTGGCGGGCCGGCCGCGCCTCGTCTTCCCCGGGCAGGAGTTGCAGGTGGCGGGCCGGCTGCCGGGCAAGGGTGCCGCGGAGCTGGAGGTGGTGACCCAGGCGGGCACCGGGCCCGAGCGCACGCTGCGCATCCCCCTGCCGCTCGACGAGGACAGCACGTTCGCGCCGCGCGCGTGGGCGGAGCTCTTCGTGTCGCGGCTGGTGTCCCTGGATGACGAGCGATTGGACCGGATGGTGGTGGCGCTCAGCCAGCACTACCGGCTGGCCAATGCCCGCGCGTCCATGCTCGTGCTGGAGTCCGAGGGCGACTACACGCGCTACGCCGTCCGCGACGAGCAGGTGGACCTGGCGAACCTGGAGTCGCTGCGACGCCGGGAGGAGGACCAGCGCCGGGACAAGCTGCTGGGCATCGCGCTGGATGACGTGCCCGAGAGTGGCCGCGCGGTGGTGACCGGGCTGGCCGGGCAGAAGGCGGCACGGACGCCGCTGCTGAAGCGCCAGCCGCTGCGGGACGAGCCCTACGCGGGCGGTGCCGAGCGGCTCCAGGCGGAGCTGGCCTACCGCAAGGCGCGCCAGGAGAACCGGGACGACGTGATGATCTACGAGGCCGTGGCGCGCAAGCGCGCCTTCTCGGGAGACACGTGGGGCGCGGTGCGGGCGCTCTCGTCACCGGTGGAGCTGCGCTCGCAGGACGCGGAGGCGCTGCGGCTGGTGGGGTACGGTCTGCTGGCGCTGGGGCAGTACCCGGCGGCGGCGGAGCTCTTCGAGCACGTGCGCTTGAGCCGTCCCTTCGAGCCCCAGGCGTTCCTGGAGGAGGCGCTCGCGCTGGACGCGTCGGGGCGCTATCCGGAAGCGGCCCGGAACTACGAGATCGTGCTGGCGCGCTCCTGGAATCGGCATGGCTCGGAGGTGCGGACGGTGGCGGCCTTCCACTACGCGCGGATGCTGGCGGGCCTGGAGCGGCAGCCCGGGCTCAAGGAGGTGGCCTCGGTGCTCAGGACGCGCCGCGCGGAGCTGCCCGGGCCCGTTGGAGAGGTGCTGTTGTTCTCCAAGGCGCAGCCCATCGACTACCAGCTCACCACGCACTGGAACTCGGACAGCACTGACATCGACCTGTGGGTCATCGAGCCGAACGGGGAGAAGTGCTTCTACCAGCACAAGGACACGCGGCTGGGAGGGAAGCTGTACTGGGACATCACGGACGGCCTGGGGCCGGAGCTGTACCACGCGCGCAAGGCGGCCCCGGGGCCGTACCACGTGGTGGTGCACTACTACGGCAACAACTCGGCGCGGTACGTGGTGCCCACGGCCCTGCTGCTCGTGAGCGACCGGGGCGTCTTCACGGCCGATGACCTGGCCCAGCGCCGCTTCCAGGTGCGCATCCTGCCCAACAAGGACGCGCGCCTGCTGCTGCGGCGCGAGGAGCTGGTGGCGAGGGGGAAGGACCCCGTGTCGGCGCAGCCCGCGCCCTGAGGCGTCAGTGCCAGGTGCCGACGCCGATGCCCCAGCCGAGGTAGAGGTGGGAGACGTCGATGGAGCCGCTGATGCGCCACGAGGTCTCGGGCGACGCCAGGCCGAAGACGGACCAGCGGAACAGGCGCACCTCCGCGCCCGCGGTGCCATGCACGCGAGGCCGGATGCCGTCGAAGCGGCTGGGCTCGAGGTAGCTGCCGGCGCGAACCTGCAGCCGGTTCTCGATGGGCTCGAGCTCGGCTCCGACGCGGGGCGAGACGAGGAGGTGGCGCCCGGAGCGTTCGAGCTGCTGCGACAGGAAGGACTCGAAGCCGATGGCATTCGAAGCCGCGCCGCTGACGATGACCGAGCCGGTCAGGAGCAGCTTCGCTCGCGGCAGGGCCTTGAAGCGCTCGGCACGGTCCGGGCCCCACGGAATCTGGAGGGGGCGGGAGCCGAACTGGTAGGCAAGGCCCGCCTCGAGCTCCCAGGGGAGCTTGAGGGTGGAGGGCAGGTAGAGGTTGGCGACCATCACGTTGCCCGCGTCGTCGGCGGTGGTCGGGCTGTCGGGATTGAGCCGCCCCTGGACGGGGGCCCGGAACGTCAGGGCCGCACGCAGCGGCAGGTCCAGCGGGGTCCAGACGGCGCCGGCCTCGGCGTTGACGCCCATCATGCTGGCGAGGTTGCTCTTCGCGCCTTCACCGGAGTCGATTTCGAGGGAGACCGCGCGCAGGCCCACGCCGACCGCCAGCTCGCCGTCGAACAGGGTGCGCGCGAGCTGGATCTGGAAGCGGCTCGTGTTCAGCTGGAGGGTCTGCCCGCTTGCGTCCTGGCCCAGTGTGTAGGACTGCAGGGACGCCTGCCCCCCGGCTCCCCAGGGGCCCCACTGGATCAGCCCTCCAAGCTGGGTGAAGACGAAGTTCTTGTAGGTGAAGCCCACCGAGCCGTTGTTGTCGAAGTCGGTGTTGCGCAGCGAGCTGGGGAAGATGAAGCCCAGCGACACGTCGTAGTCGACGTGCTGGGTGGAGTAGAGCGAGCGCAAGGCTGGAGCGGCCGTGTTGACGCCGATGCCCTCGACACCCTCGGCGATGGGGGCGTACGCGCCGGCCAGGCCCGTCACCCGCACCGGCGCGAGCACCGGGCCCTGGAACACGTCGATCGCGTAGTTCGAGCTGGTCAGGGGCGGGTTGTCCGCGAGCGCCACGGGACTGGAGGCCAGCACGACCACGGCCGCGAACAGGGTGATGGAAGAGGGGCAGGTCGAGAGCATGGCGGCGCCTGGGGCCCGCAGCCTAGCGCGACCCAGGCCCGCTCACGCGAACTCAACGCTCGCCGCTACGGAGTCGTGAAGACATCGATGAAGTAATAGTCCGCGGCGTAGGGCACCCGCTCGCGCTTGCCCACGTCCGGGGTGCCGCCGCAGCCCGTCGTTGGCGCGACTCCTCCCGCGGTGTTGAGCCGGAGCACGTAGCCCGTCTGGGTGCCGTCGGACGTGGTCCTCGAGAACACCTCGGACGGGAGCCCCCGGTCGATGCGCCCGACGTTGGCGAGTCGCAGCAAGGGGACGTTGCCAGGCCCGTTGGCGACCGTGACCTCGACACTGCCGATGAAGAGGGTCTGGCCGGCGGTGGGCGAGCCCTCATCGAGCACCGGAGCCGACACGCGCCAGGCGGGGCCCACGGGGGGCGTGCCGGTGGGTGGCCCGAAGTCGATGCCCGCCGGGTAGCGGAAGTGGTCGAGGACGAGTTTCTCCAGCGCTGGGATGGGTTCGGCGGTGATGGGCTGGAGGCCCGCTTCCGGTTGGAGGAAGGCCCAGGCGAAGCCGCTCGCGTTCTGGCGGCACTCGTAGACCTGGGCCGCTGGCGCCTCCTGCGTGGAGTCCGGAAGCACGGCCACGTCGCTGGTCCCGAAGGGCGGCGGGTCCGCGGGTGTGGAGCCCGTCTGGTAGGCGGCCACGATGTGTGCGGAGGGCCGCGATTCGGAGGGGCGGCTGAGCAGCTCGCGGAGGTTGTACTCCACGCCTCCCAGCGTCACCCGCAGCACCTCATCCGGCACATTGGCCGGCAGGCTGGTGGGGGCGCCCTGGGAGATCTGCTTCACCGCCTCCGTTGCCGCTTTCTCATCGTCGTCCTCATCATCGTGGCACCCCCCGAAGGCCACGACGGCGAGCGCGAGTGTGGCGACGACACGGACGGGTCTCGCTCGAGCAGTCTTCAAGACAGACCTCCCTCGGAAACGGGCAACGGTGATGCGAGCCTTCCGTGCCAGCAATCCGTCCCGAGGGAGGAATGCGTGTCATCCTCACGACCCTCTACGGCACGAACTGCCAGCGGTCTCCAGCCACGGAGCCCACCGCCTGGTCCGCGAGCACCTGTCCGGTGCGCGGGTCCTCCACCCGGATGCGGCAGAAGCTGCCGTACCCGAAGGTGAGCTGCTGGGCCTGGTCGAAGTAGCGGCCCGTCGTGTACGCGTGCCAGGTGCTCGGGCAGGACAGCACGCTCACGCGGTACTGCGTGTACGCGAAGCCGATGTCGTGCTCCGTCAGGCCGTCGCTGTTCGTCATCCCGAAGCCCACGCCCTTCACCGTCCCCTCCACGTTGTCGTAGACGAGCCCGGGGTTGCTCACGTACTTGCGGCCGAAGGCGGGCGACGCGGCGGACAGGAACGTGCCCACCTCGGTGAAGGCGCGGCCGTCGGTGCTCTCCAGCTTGTGGAGCGTGGCGAAGCCGCGCTGCACCACCGCCACGTAGCGGCCATTCACCCGCTCCACGTCGGGCTCCATGAAGCCGGGGAAGCCATTCACGTCCGGGTAGCTCTGCACGAGGACGAAGTTGCGCGGAAGGTCCTCGCTGGACTCGGCGAGGTACGAGTGGAGGGGGCCGTTGTCCGTGCGCGCGTCGAACCACAGCTTCCACCCGCTGCCCGTCCACAGCAGCGCCGGCCGCGCGATGTCGCTGAAGCTCGCGTTGGTGATGCGCACCTCCGTGGTGGAGGTGGCCACCGAGGGCGTCCACGCCGCGCCATCCGTGCTGGTGGAGATGGCGATCCAGTCCCGGTAGTCCGAGCCCACCTGGTGCGCCACCGTGTAGGCCATCACCCAGCGCCCATCCGGCCGCTTCTGCACGGAGGGGTCGTTCACGTGGAGGTAGCCGCCATTGCTGATGATGACGGACTGGCCGGACCACGGGCCCTCGAAGAGCAGGTCATCCGAGACGGCGAAGTAGATGCGGTCGTTGACGTCCGAGCTGTTCTTCCAGCCGCCGTAGTACAGGTTCCACACGCCGCCGTTTCGCACGAGGTCCGGCGCGTAGAGGTTGTGGCCCTGGATGAGGGGGTTCTCCACCGAGGGATGGGCCTCGATGCCGTTGGGTTGCGAGACGCCCAGCAGGGTGACGCCCGGGCCGCCCGCGTTGCCCGCATAGGCGAGGCTCCCGGCCAGGGCCGGTGCCCCCAGGAGCACGCCCGTGGCCAGCAGCGCGGATGGCGAAGGAAGACGCGACAGGAGGAAGGTGGACAGGTTCATGCCCTCCATCCTGGCTGTGATGAACTAAAACCGGAAGAGCAGATTTCCGTTAGAAGTCTTGAATCCCCTTCCGGCCCCCAGGGGATGCTCTGGAGTGCGGTGGTGGCGCCCGCGGCGAGGGCCGCGGGCGCCGTGGCCCGCTGGCGGCTACAGGCGGACCTGCAGCTCGTAGCGGCGGTTCTTCGCCTTCTTGGCCGCCGTGTCGTCCGGCTTCACCAGGGGCTTCTCGGAGCCGAAGCCCACGGCGATGATCTCGTTGCGGGGCACGCCGCGCGCCACCAGCTCCTTGACGATGGTCTCCGCGCGCTGCTCGCTGAGCTTCTTGTTCTTCGCCGCGTCACCGGACGAATCCGTGTGGCCGGAGACCTCGAACTTGTAGCTCTTCGCCCCGGCGCCATCGAGCTGCTTCTTGGCGTCGATGAGGGCCGCGGCCAGCTTCTTCAGCTTGGCGTCGCAGCCGGCGTCCAGCTCGGCGGTGCCCGACTTGAAGCTGCACTGGTTCTTGCGGCCCTCGTCCATCAGCTTCGTGTTGACGCGCTTCTCGACGGCACCCTTGCCGGCGTCGCCCGCGGTCTTCTTGAGGGCGTCCAGCGGGTTCTGCGCGGAGGCCACTCCAGGGAGGGCCAGCAGCGACACGGAGAGGCACAGTGCCTTGAGTTTCATGGGAAGGACTCCTGGGTTCGAAAGGGAAGGGTGCAACGGCGCGCAAGGCTGCCCATGCGCACCCGCCGCGTCCAGCACGGAGAAGCTCGGGGCAGCGGGCGCGTGGCACGGCCGGCGGCCCGCCGGGCGGCCTCCTCCCACTTCAACATGCAGCGGGCGTGCTCCCTCGTGATGGAGTCGCCGGCGGAGGGGTGGCCACGGGGCTCAGCGGAGGACCGTGTACCCGGCGTACTTGTGGTCCGACGCGCGGCCCGCCTCCACCTGCGCGTTGGTATCGGTGGCAGTCCCTCCTGAAACCCAGATCTGATCGTAGTTCGCCCCGGTCTCCTTCTTCCCGCCGACGACGCGGTTGAGCCCGGCGCCCTCGAGCGCGGCCCCGACCTCCTTCGTCGAGGAGTTGAAGTCACCGAGCACCACCACCTCGCGGGCCGGGGGCCCCTTGCTCTCCGCCTGGGCCACCTGCGCCAGATAGGCGAGCTGTCGGGCCCGCAGCTCCTTGTCCCCGTTCTTCGACAGGTGGGTGGTGATGACGCTGCGCTCGCGACCGTCCGGGCCCACGACGCGCGTCACCAGCGCGGACCGGGGCTCAAGGGGGCTGCCCTTGCGGAGGGCCTCGTTGCGCTGCCCCAGCGCGTCGCGCTCGGCGTCGGTGAGCTTCCCGTCGCCCAGCGCCGCGAGCTCCTCGGCGGTGGCCACCGGAGGCCCGTCGCCCCCGGGCGTGGGCGGCAGCGCGAGGGTGTAGGCCTCGACGACCTTGTGGGGCGCTCCCACGTAGAAGGCGTTGCCATAGGTCGCGTCCGCGCCGCTGTCGCCCAGTCCACCACGGTCATCGCCGGAGAAGGACTCGCCGGTCACCAGCGTGCCCTGGGGCGTCTGGTACAGGGTGGTGCCGTCCGAGCCCTTGCGGAGGGCCGTATCGGGCGCGTCCGCGCCGATGGGCACGGTGGGCACCGGCTCACCGGAGGTGAAGCGGTCGAAGGCCGGGTTGAAGCGGCGGACGACGTCGAGCGAGGTGTTGGCATTGCCGCTGCGGTCTACGTTCGTGTCGACCTCCTGGAAGGCCACCAGGGTGGCGCCGGTCTCGCGGATCAGCTTCGCCTGGCGCTCACGCCCCTCCGGGGTCCGGTACCCGCCGCGCTCCTGCCCGTTGGCCAGGTTGAGCGTGAGGATGCCGGTGCCGGTGCCCGGGTCGGGAAGGTCCTTCGCGGCCACGGGCTCGGAGTAGCCCGAGCGGGGCGCCGGAGCGGGGCTGGCGCTGGGGGTGAAGGTGTCGACCGGCCCGGTGCTCCGGGAGGACGGCGGGGCCGCGACGGCGGGGCGCTGCGACACCGGCTGCACGGCGGACGGCGGCCTGCGGCGGAGGGAGCTCACATGGCTCATGGGCGTTGTCTCGTGGATGGAAGGGATTGGGAGGGCAACGGCTCAGGCGCGGTCCTGCGCGGCGTGCACCCACTTCTCGTAGGCCTTGGCCACGTCCTTCGCCTTGTCCTGAAAGGGATTGACCTTGTCGAGCGCCCCGCCGCTCAGGGTGTCCTTGTCGTGGCCCAGCAGCAGGGCGGCGACGAAGCCATCCGACGCCATCTTGTCGAGGTCCATCTTGTAGTGGCCCTTGTCATCCCAGCGCGGGACTCCCGCGCCGTCGCGCTGGAAGTACTTGGAGTGGGTGGCGACCTCGTTGAGCCGGTTCTTGGACTCGCCGCTGTCGTAGTAGGACTTCAGCGCGTCGGAGGCGGACAGGTTGGGGTTTGTCTCCATCCGGTGGGCGACGTTGAGGCCGTCGAGGTCCCCGTTCCAGTCGTAGTCACCCTCGCCGGCCACGGCCTCCTCGGCCGACTTGCCTTTGTACCGGTTCTCGACCGCCGAGCCGAGGTCCCCCGTCAGCGTGACGAAGTCCTTGTCGAAGGGGTTGGGGACGGTCACTCCGTTCGAGCCCGGAAGGAGCTTGAGCGCCTTGGCTGCCCCTTCCTGGCCCGAGGCCTTGGCCAGTTCATTGATGTTCAGGTCCTTGGGCACCCGGTCCTTGTTCACCTGCCAGTCCATGCCGCACAGCACGTGGCCCATGTCCACGGGCTGGCCGTCCGGGGCGCGGAACTGGCCCTCGAAGCCGCCCACCTCGACGCGGTTGTTCTTCTCCCCGGGAGTGTGGGGCAGCCCGAGCGCCTTCACCTGCGCATTGGAGGCTTTGTGGGAACCACCGGCCAGGTTCCACAGGTCGCTGTTGTAGTAGGTCTGCCGGGCGAGGGTGATGGCCTGGTTCTTCCCGTACTTCTGCTCCAGCTCACCCATGCGCTTCTCCAGGACAACGAACTGCGCCTTCTCCACGTCGTCCTTGAGGTTGGGGTCCTCGAACTGCGTCTTCTCCTCGGCCTCGAGCGTCGCCACCTCATTCTCCAGCGTCACCTGGGTGCTCTCGTCCTGGCTGCCGTTGACCTCCCACGCCCCGAGCGCCTGACGCGCCTTGGACAGCTTCTCCTGCGTCTCGAGCACCTTGGGGTCGATGCCGTCGATGGGGGTGACGGGCGCCGCCTTCTCCGCCTCGGCCAGCCCCTGGGTGCCCCCCGGAGGAGCACCGCCATCGAGTGACACCGGGCCGGACTTGCGGCCCTTCTCGAAGGAGTCCACCTCCGCGCCACGTCCGGAGGGGGCGGGCTTCGCCGCGGAAGACGGCGCGATGGGCTGGGCCGTGGAGGAGCCCGAGACACCGGGGATGAAGGGACGCGACGACGCGGAAGAGACCGACATGGGGGAGTCCTTCAGGAGAGGGGTTGAGCAGCCTTTGGGGGAATCTCACTTGGGAGAGCCAGCGAGCCCGGAGGCCGTCCCAGAAAAGATTTACGACCCCATTTCCCGGAGTTGCTCCAGCGCCTGTCCGGCATCAAGCTGCCGACCTGAGCCAATGCCTGCCCATGCCCCAGCACGCCTGCGCCCCGCCCGCCTCGACGAAATCGAGCGCGTGCGCGAAATCGAGCGGCTCTCCGCCCGCCGCTTTCTCGGCACGGACCTCGCGGCCCTGGCGGATGACGAGCCCACCGACGCAGCCACCCTCGCGGCCCGCATCGCCACGGGGGGACTGACCGTCGCGGAAGGAGAGGACGGGAGCCCGGTCGCCTTCCTGATGGCGCGCCCCGTGGAGGGCTGCGGTTACATCGAGCAGCTTGACGTCCTGCCGGACCATGCCGGCCGACGGCTGGGGGCCGCGCTGATCGCGGCCCTGGAGCCGGCCTGGCCCGCCTTGTTGCTCTCCACCTTCCGCGACGTTCCGTGGAACGCGCCCTACTACGCGCGGTTGGGCTTCCGGGTGGTCGAGACCCTGACGCCGGCCCTGGAGGTCATCCGGGCCGAGCACCTCGCCCGGGGGCTCGACGAGAGTCGGCGGGTGTTCATGCGCAAAGACAGATGAGGTGACTGGAGGTACGGCGTCATGTCGGTCATGTACCGAGGTCGCCTCCGCCCGGGCGCTCCGGGCGTGGAGCTCCAGGGATGAAGCTCAATGCGGCGTGAAAGCATCCACCGGCCGCACCGGGGTCACGCTCGCAGCCACGAGCCTTTCCGCGCGCAGCCGGCGCAGGCGACGGTTGCTGATCGTCAACCCGTCGATTGCACCGGCTGCCGTCCGCGTGAACGTGACCGTGCCGAGCGAGCCGACGAAGCGGTCGCCGCCGACGGCGTCCAGGACGACCTCGTCGCGGCGTGACCAGCGGATCGCCAGCTTGCCGTCCGCGATGCGCACTGTGTAGGTCGTCTCGAGCTCGTCGCTGCGGTACTGCCCCGCGAAGGAGGCCAACGCCGGGGCCGCGGGCATGGGCGCGGTCACCCGCGTGAACTCCCGCGTCGTCGGCCAGAAATCCTGGATGCTCAACCCGCGCGGGGCACCGGCCGCCGGCGCCGAGAAGCGCCACACGTGCGTCGTTTCGCCCGGACGGAACGTGCCATTGCCAATGGGCACGAAGGCCGTGGGCACGTCGACCTGGCGCAGCGCTCCGTCCTTGACCTCCAGCCGCACCACTTCATCGGTCTGGGGACTCCAGTAGGTGCCGGCCAGCGCGGACAGCTCCGCCTTCGACAGCTTCACGGCGGGCGGGATCTCGTTCTTCATGTGAGCGCCCAGATACATCTCGGCCACCTTCCGCGTGAGGTCCGTGGGCACGATGGTGGCGCCGTTGCACAACGCGACGATGGCCAGCCGCTGGTCCGGGAAGAGGAGGGCGTCCGCGCGGTAGCCGCCGTCCATGCCGTCGTGGCTCACCATGCGCAGGCCGCGATGGCCCGTCAACCGCAGGCCACTGCCATAGCCGGTGGCGGTGCCGTCGTTCAATCTGCCGGAGGTCTGCAACGACGCCACCAGCGCCTGCCCGCCGACGCGCCCGTCGAGCAGGTTCTGCTCCCACTTCAGCAGGTCGCCCACCGTGGTGAGCAGGCTGGTCGACCCATAGTGGTCGATGTTGGGGACGCTGATCCGCCAGCCGCCGCCTTCGCGAGGGCTGTAGGCCGAGGCGCGCCGGGGCACGACCTCGGTGTGGTCATCGCGGAAGTGGGTGTCGGTCATGCCGAGCGGCTTGAAGATGCGCTCGTCGGCGAACGCCCGCAGCGACTTGCCGGAGACGCGCCGCACGACGACCGCCAGCAACGTGTACGCGGCATTGCCATACACGACCTCCGTGCCCGGCTCGAAGTTCACACCGCGTTGCCGGGTCAACGCCCAGAGGATGTCTGCTTCGGTGTACAGGTCGTCGCCGCGCCAGCCGGCCAGGTTCAGCAACTGGCCCTGTTCGCGCAGGCCGTTGGTGTGGTGGAGCAGGTGCGCGAGGGTGATGGTCTTGCCGTAGGCGGGCATCTCCGGCAGGTATTTGCGGACGTCGTCGTCCAGCGACAGCTTGCCCTCCTGCGCCAGCAGCCCGATTGAGAACGCGGTGAACTGCTTGGAGATGGAGGCGATGTGGAAGATGGACTGCGGCGTGATGGGGACGTCGTACTCCAGGTTCGACATGCCGTAGCCGCGCGCGTAGTCCAGCACGCCATCGCGAGAGATGCCCACGGCGCAGCCGGGCGCGTTCT
The DNA here is from genome assembly GCF_003612055.1 of Corallococcus llansteffanensis. GTDB lineage: Bacteria > Myxococcota > Myxococcia > Myxococcales > Myxococcaceae > Corallococcus > Corallococcus llansteffanensis. The sequence continues at coordinate 189 of NZ_RAWB01000071.1, read as the reverse complement.
TGCCGCTCCAGGGCGCGAAGAGGGCGTCCACCTGTTGATGCCTGCCCTCCACCGCGTCTTCACCCGCGGCGGCGGGGGTGGGAGCAAACGTCAGACCGAGGAACAGGAACGACGACACGAGCGACCTGGACCGCATGGGGTGCCTTCGGGGCAAAGGGGGGACGGGCGGCACCGTGCCCGCGTGAGGAC
>NZ_RAWB01000719.1 GCF_003612055.1 Corallococcus llansteffanensis | reverse complement strand
ACCCCTGCCCCACGAGCACCCCCAGCCACGCGAGCGTCACCACGGGCACCACCAGGTACGGCGCGAGCCGCCACGCCCCGCGCAAAAGCCCCGAAGGCCTGAGCGCCTCCAGCGTCGTCACGGAGTCCCGCGCACGGCGGCCGTCCAGGCGCACCGCCAGCGCGAGGAAGAAGACCGCCACGCCCAGCGCCGCCACGCGGTTGAGCACCAGCGCGGCAAAGTCCACCTGGAACACGCCCAGGTCGGTCCACCGCACCGCGTCCCACAGCGGCCAGTTCGTCACCCAGGTGAGGTCCTCGCGCACGGCCAGGAAGCCGGTGAGCCCCAGCGCGCCCAGCGCCAGCGCGTAGGTGCCGAAGCGGCCGCCCGTCACCGCGCGCGCGGCCAGGATGAAGGCCGTCCACAGGAAGAACGTGGGCAGGAGCAAGAGGCCCCACACCACTGCGTAGGGCGTGAGCGACAGCGGCACGGTGCCCTGCGACACCTGCACCAGCGTGCCGGCGAGCGCCATGATGCCCAGCAGCACCACCGCGACGAGGCCGTTCGCCAGCGCCTTGCCCAGCAGCACCGACAGGGTGCGCACCGGCAGCGCGTCGTGGATGGGCGCGAAGCCGGAGGCCTGCTCCCGCTCCAGCGACTCCACCACGTAGAACATCAACAACAGACACACGAGCACAGACGCCGCGTTCATCGAGCGCACCGCGAAGCGCCCCGGTACCAGCAGCAATTCCGTGTCGAAGGGGCCCACCGCCATGGCGGCCTGGGACGCCATCTGCACCAGCAACATCGGCAGGAACAGGTAGAGCCCCGGCTGGGACAAGAGGCCCCGCGCCTCCGCCCGCGTCACCGTCGCGAGCCCCGCCCAGAAGCCCGGCGGCCTCACGGACATGCCCAGCGCGACCAGCGGGGCTTCCGCGTGCGACAGCGCCACCTGCGCGGGCGGCGGCTCGACGAGGCGGTTGCGGGCGGCGCGCGAGGGCCGCACCTTCACCTCGCCCCGGAGCGCGCGGCGGAAGTGGCGCTCGCTCCACGCCACCGCGCCCAGTCCCAGGACCATGAGCGCGCACCGGCTGGTGACGAAGAGCGCGTCCAGCCCCACGGGCTGCGTGTTGTAGAAGTCCACGCCCCGGTCCACCTTGATCCACGTCTCCGTGAGCCAGCGGAAGCCGCCCGGGTCCACCGCCATCAGGAACCGGTTCACGCGCGGATCCAACCAGCCGGGGGTCCAATCCCAGAGGAAGAAGGCGCAGAGGAAGAACAGGCCCACCGGCAGGAAGTACACCGGCACCGCGCGGCGCGTGCGCTCGCCGATGGCGAAGGCCGCCCCCGCCATGAAGACGATGAGCGGCAGGCCGAACCACAGCGCGGGGCGCACGTAGTGTCTCAGCGCGAAGGGCCCCCGGAACTCCGCCGAGTCCCCCGCGGGCACGACGTGGTGGAAGAAGACGAGCAGCCCCATCAGCACCCCGAGCGCCAGCACGTACGCGCCCAGGACCGCGGCGAACTTGCCCCACACGTACTCGGCGGGCGTCAGCGGCGTGGTGTGCAAGAGCGGCTGCACCCGGGCCTCGTCGTCGGAGATGACGGACATGCCCGCGCCCACCGACACGAAGAAGGTGAACAGCAGGAAGGTGAGGAGCAGGACCGTCTGCGCGACGGCGAACTCGCTCGTCATCCACGCCTTCTTGCCGCCCACCTCGGAGCTGCCCGACGCGATGGTGACGCTGCCCGACGACACGCCCCACACCACGCCCAGCAGCAACACGAGCAGCACCCAGAACAGCGGACGGCGCACCTGGTGGCGCCACTCCGTGCGCGCCACGCGGGCCAGTCGGGACAGGTTCATGCGCCCACCGCCGGAGCCTGGCCCGGAGCCTGGCCCGGAGCCTGGCCCGGAGCCTGGGCGACAGCCGGGGCCGTGGGCTCGGGCGCGTCCTTCATCAGGAGGAGGTAGGCGTCCTCCAGCGTGGGCGTCGTGCGCTCGAAGCCCGGGGGCGGGGGCGCGCCCCGCGGGAGGTGGATGCGCACGCGGTTGCGGCCCTCGAAGAGCACGGCCTGGGTGACGCGCCAGGCCTGCTGGAAGGGGGCCATGTCGGCCGGCGGGACGGTGCCCTCGAAGAGGGTGTCGTGGAGCGCGGCCTTCGCCTCGCTGGGGCTGGTGATGGCGACCACGCGGCCCTGGCGGATGACGGCGAAGCGCGGGCAGAGCATGGCCACGTCCTCCACGATGTGCGTGGACAGCAGCACGGTGCGCTCGTGGGCGATCTCCGCCAGCAGCCGGTAGAAGCGCTGGCGCTCCTCCGGGTCCAGGCCCGCGGTGGGCTCGTCCACGATGATGAGCTTCGGGTTGCCCGCGAGCGCCTGCGCGATGCCCAGCCGCTGCCGCATGCCGCCCGAGTACTCCTTCACCTTGCGCTTCGCCGCGAACGTGAGGTTCACGCGCTCCAGCAATTGCGCGACCAGCGCCTTCAGGCCTTGCGGCGCGGTGACGCCCTTCAACTCCAGCAGGTAGCGCAGCATGTCCTGGCCGGAGAGGTACGGGTAGAAGCCGAACTCCTGCGGCAGGTAGCCCAGGTGCGGACGCAGGGCCTCCGGATGACGCACCAGGTCCATGCCGTCCAGCGTCACCTCGCCGGAGGTGGGCTCCAGCAGGCCGGAGAGGATCTTCATCAGGGTGGACTTGCCCGCGCCGTTGGGGCCCAGCAGCCCGAACATCCCCCGGGGCACCTCCAGGTCCACGCCGCGAAGGGCCGTCACGGGGCCCGGATACACCTTCACCAGATTGCGCAGGCTGAGCATGTGGCCCTTTCTACGCCAAAGAGAGGCCCCGATTTCCTCCTGGAAGGCGACCTCCAGCAGGCAGGCAGCCGCGGGGGTATTTGAGGCGTGAAAACAGGGCTGCGAGACTCGCGGCCCCATGGCTTCTTCCCGGCAGCACCTGGACGCACTCACCGGGCTGCGGTTCCTCGCGGCCGCGCACGTCGTCGCCTACCACGTCTACCATCTGGTGTTCACCGCCACCGAGGCCCCGCCGGGGCTGCACGGGCTCATCGGCAGCGGGTACGTGGGCGTCAGCTTCTTCTTCGTCCTGTCGGGCTTCATCCTTGGCTACAACTACCTGGAGCGTCCGCCCGACACGCGCGAGGCGCGCACGGCGTTCTGGGTGGCCCGCTTCGCGCGCGTCTATCCCATCTACGCGCTGGGGCTCGCCATCGCCGCGCCCGCGTACCTCAAGAGCCTGCTCACCGCATGGACGGTGACGCCCGACACGGCGTGGCGTGAGAGCGCGGCGCTGGTGCTCGCGCCGCTGCTGCTCCAGAGCTGGGTGCACTGGACGGCGCTCGCGTGGAACGCCGCGGGCTGGTCCCTGGCGGTGGAGGCGGTCTTCTACGCGGCCTTCCCCTTCCTCGCGGGGCGCCTGGGACGGCTGGGGCCCAAGGCGCTCGCGGTGGGGGCGCTGGCGGTATACGCGCTCGCGCTATCGCTGCCGGGGCTCTACATGCTGGTGGATCCGGACCACACCGGAGGCACGGCGTCCGCGTACAACTCCGGGCCGTGGATGCTGACGTTGCGCTTCAACCCGCTGGCGCGGCTGCCGGAGTTCATCCTGGGCATCCTCGCGGGCCGCTACTTCCTGCTGCGCGCCAGCGAGGCCCCGCGCTCGCGGCCCGTCGTGCTGTCGGTGCTGGGAGTGATTGTCATTGCCGCGCTGATGGGCAGTCCCTTCCTGCCCTTCCCGCTGCTGCACAACGGGCTGCTGGCGCCGGTGTTCGCGGGGCTCATCGTCCTGCTGCCCCGAAGCCGGGGCGGCGTGGCGCGCGTCCTCGCGTCGCGTCCCCTCCTCCTGCTGGGCGAGGCGAGCTACGCGCTCTACATCCTCCACATGCCCGTGATGTTCGCGTGGAAGTCCGTGCTCAAGCGGCTGGGGGCCTCGCCCACGTCGGCCTGGGCGGTGGTGGCGCTGCTGGGGGTCATGGGGGTCCTGAGCGTGCTGGCGTACCAGCGCGTGGAGAAGCCCGCGCGCGAATGGATCCGCGCGTGGTGGATGGGGCGCACCGGGCAGCGGCCGGTGACGACGGGCCTCCAGCCGCGGGGGTGAGTGGCGGTTGCGTGGGCAGGAGGACGCCCCGGGACTTGCAATCTCATGTTCCGAGAATTGCCTGTCATTCCCAATGCATTGCATTGAAGCGCTCTGCCTGAATATCGTCGGCCCGCCTCCGTCCCTGGAGGCGCTCGCCGCGCGGTGGAGGTCAGGCGCCTCCAGCATCACCCGCCAGCGCGTGAATCGGCCGATATCCCAGGCCGTGCCGAGCTTTCTCCCGTCAGCTCACTCCCGGAATTGCTCCATGCGCCCGTCGCGAATGTCTCCCTGTGTGTTGTTGCTGGGCCTCGTGCTCACCCTCGCGGCCTGCAAGGGCTCCGTGGAGTCCCCCAAGC
>NZ_RAWB01000718.1 GCF_003612055.1 Corallococcus llansteffanensis | reverse complement strand
CCGAGGAGGCCCGCCGCCGCTACCTCAACTACGCCCTGTCGGTCATCACCTCGCGCGCCCTGCCCGACGTGCGCGACGGCCTCAAGCCGGTGCAGCGCCGCATCCTCTACGGCATGTGGAACGATCTGAACCTGTCGTTCGACACCAAGTACCAGAAGTGCGCCCAGGTCGTCGGCGCCATCATGGGCCGCTACCACCCGCACGGCGACACGGCCATCTACGACGCGCTCGTCCGCATGGCCCAGGACTTCTCCCTGCGCTACCCGCTGGTGGACGGCCACGGCAACTTCGGCTCGCTCGACGGCGACTCCGCCGCCGCCTACCGCTACACCGAGTGCCGGCTGGAGAAGCTGGCCACGGAGCTCCTGGGCGAACTGGACAGCAAGACGGTCCGCTTCCGGCCCAACTACGACGGCACCCGGGACGAGCCCGTCGTCATCCCCGCGCGCGTGCCCCAGCTCCTGATGAACGGGACGACGGGCATCGCGGTGGGCATGGCCACCAACATCCCGCCCCACCACCTGGGCGAGCTGGTGGACGCGCTGCTGGCCCTCATCGACAACCCGGAGCTTCTGGTCAAGGACCTGCTCAAGTGGATCAAGGGCCCGGACTTCCCCACCGGCGGGCAGATCCTCAACAGCAAGCCGGAGCTGCGCGAGATCTACGAGACGGGCCAGGGCGGCGTCCGCGTCCGCGGCGAGTACAAGCTGGAGGAGCTCAAGCGCGGCGGTCAGATGATCGTCGTCACCTCCATCCCGTACACGGTGAACAAGTCCACCCTCGTCGCGAAGATTGGTGAGCTGGTGCGCGAGCGCAAGCTGCCGCTCATCACCGACGTGCGCGACGAGTCCACCAAGGACGTGCGCATCGTCCTGGAGCTGAAGAAGGACGCCAACCCCGAACTGGTGATGGCGTACCTCTACAAGCACACGCCCCTGCAGACGACCTTCGGCGTGAACCTCACCTGCCTCGTGCCTTCCGACAACCCGGACGTCGGCACGCCCAAGCGGTTGGACCTCAAGAGCATCCTCCGCTACTTCCTCGACTTCCGCCTGGAGATCGTCACCCGGCGCTTCGAGCACGAGCTGGCGGAGCTCAAGCGCCGCGTCCACATCCTCGAGGGCTTCGAGAAGGCCTACGACGCGCTGGACGAGATGATCCGCATCATCCGCCAGTCCGAGGGCAAGCAGGACGCGGCCCAGAAGCTGATGGCCCGCTTCAAGCTGGATGAGATCCAGGTGGACGCCATCCTGGAGATGAAGCTGTACAAGCTGGCGCGCCTGGAGATCCTCGTCGTCCAGAAGGAGCTCAAGGAGAAGCGCGCGGAGATCAAGCGCATCGAGGGCATCCTCAAGGACGTGAAGAAGCGCTGGGGCGTCATCCGCGACGAGCTCACGGAGATGAAGGCGCGCTACACCGACAAGCGCCGCACCCGCATTGGCGGCGCCGGTTCCGAAGAGGTGGAGTTCTCCGCGGAGGCGTTCATCGCGGACGAGGACGCCCACGTGGTGCTCACCCGCGACGGGTGGATCAAGCGCGTGCGCGAGGTGAAGGACCCGTCCACCACCCGCCTGCGCGAAGGCGACGCGGTGATGGCGGTGCTCGCCGGCAGCCTGAAGGCGAACCTGGTGCTGTTCACCAACTTCGGCACCGCCTACGTCACCCGCTTCAACGACGTGCCGGCCTCCACCGGCTACGGCGACCCGGTGCAGAAGCTGTTCAAGTTCGACGACGGAGAGCGCATCGTGGGCGCGCTGTCGCTGGACCCGCGCCTGCACCAGCCGGAGAAGCTGGTGGCGGTGACGCGCCAGGGCCTGGGCATGCGCTTCCTGCTGGCGCCCCACGCGGAGGTCTCCACCCGCGCCGGCCGCCGCTACGCGAAGACGGGCGAGGGCGATGAGATCATCGGCACGCAGCCGGTGGGCGACCGCGACCTGCTGGGCGTCCTCACGGAGAAGACGAGCGCGCTCGTGTGCAAGGTGGCGGAGGTGAACGAGCTGGCCGGCCCCGGCAAGGGCGTGCAGGTCATCAAGGTGGAGCCGGGCGACCGGGTGGTGGACTTCCTCGCGGCGCCCGCCAACCAGAAGGACGCCACGCTGGAATTCGAGACGCAGAAGGGCCGCAAGCTGCACCTGTCACCGGCGAAGTTCACGGTGACGGCCCGCGGCGGCAAGGGCCATGAGATGTCCAAGCGCGACACGGTGAAGGAGGTGGCGAAGCCCGTCACCTTCGTGCCGCTGCCGGAGAAGAAGGAGTAGCGGGAAGGCCATGGCGACCAAGAAGGAAAGCTACACAGGCGCGGACATCCAGGTCCTGGAAGGCCTGGAGCCGGTGCGCAAGCGCCCGGCCATGTACATCGGTGGCACCGACAGCACGGGCTACCACCACCTCTTGTGGGAGATCCTCGACAACTCGGTGGACGAGGTCATCAACAGCTACGCCACCACCGTCGAGGTGACGCTGCACAAGGGCGGCAAGTCCATCACCGTCGTGGACAACGGGCGCGGCATCCCCGTGGACATGATGCCCAAGCACAAGAAGCCCGCGCTGGAGGTCATCCTCACGACGCTGCACTCGGGCGGCAAGTTCGAGCAGGGCAACTACATCCACTCGGGCGGTCTGCACGGCGTGGGCAGCTCGGTGGTGAACGCGCTCTCCAGCAAGCTGCTGGTGGAGATCAAGAAAGACGGCAAGCGCCACGTGCAGACGTACGCGCGCGGCAAGGCCACGAGCCCCCTGAAGGTGGAGGGCCCCGCGCGCGGCACCGGCACGTCGATCACCTTCGAACCGGACGCCGAAATCTTCGGCGAGAAGCAGCGCTTCGACGCGGAACTCGTGCGCGAGCGGCTGGAGGCGAAGAGCTACCTGCACAAGGGCATGACCGTCATCTGGAAGGACGAGACGGCCACGCCCCACGTCCACGTGACGTACAAGCACGACGGCGGCATCGCGGAGTACCTCACCAAGGTCGTCTCCGAGCGACAGAAGCCCATCGTCCCCACCGGCAGCACGCCGTTCTACTACGCGCGTGACAACGAGGTCCGGCTGGAGGTGGCGCTGGCGTGGACGGAGGCCACGGACGAGCACGTGCGCTCGTACGTCAACGGCATCCCCACCGCCATGGGCGGCACGCACGAGGCGGGCCTCAGGGGCGCCATCGTCAAGGCGATGCGCAACTACATCGACACGCACGACCTGACGCCCAAGGGCGTGACGCTCACCGCGGAGGACATCCGCGAGGGCATCACCGCCATCCTGTCCGTGTACGTGGTGGAGCCCCAGTTCCAGGGGCAGACGAAGGGCCGCCTCAACAACCCGGAGACCGCGGGCCAGGTGGACGGGGCCATCCGTCCGGTGCTGGAGAAGTGGCTCAACGACAACAAGTCCATCGCGGAAGCGTTGCTGGCGCGCATCATCCTGGCCGCCCGCGCGCGCGAGGCGTCCCGCGCGGCCTCCGCCGCCATCAACCGCAAGACGGCGGTGAGCCACCGGCTCAACCTGCCCGGGAAGCTGGCGGACTGCTCGTCCACGGATCCGCAGTCGAGCGAGCTGTTCATCGTGGAGGGTGATTCGGCAGGCGGCTCCGCCAAGCAGGGCCGCGACCGGCGCACCCAGGCCATCCTCCCCCTGCGCGGCAAGGTGCTCAACGCGGAGCAGGCGTCCACCGACAAGGTGGCCGGCAACAAGGAGCTCCAGGACATCGTCAGCGCGCTGGGGTGCGGCATCGGCTCGGACTTCGACATCACGAAGCTGAGATACGGCCGCGTCTTCCTGCTGATGGACGCCGACAGCGACGGCCACCACATCGCCACACTGCTGCTCACGTTCTTCTACCGCCACCTGCGGCCCCTCATCGAGGCGGGCGCGGTGCACATCGCCCAGCCGCCGCTGTACCGGGTGGACATTGGCAAGGAGACGTACTGGGCCCTGGACGAACCGGACCGCGACCGCATCATCCGCGAGAAGGTCCGGGGCAACGCCAAGCCCAACATCATGCGCTTCAAGGGCCTGGGCGAGATGACCGCCGATGAGCTGAAGGAGACCACGCTCGATGCGCGAAACCGCATCAGCCTGCGCGTCACCATCGACAACGCCCTGGAGACCGACCGCATCATCAACGACCTGATGGGCAAGGACGTCTCCGCGCGTTACAAGTTCATCACCGAGATGGCGGGCGAAGTGCAGGAGCTCGACGTCTGAAAGAGCTGGAGTCCCTGTGTACCCGGGACGGGTTCCCCCCGTCCCGGGAGGGACATTGGTCTTCCGCCCCGCCGGTCGGCTAGCATCCGCCGCATCGTGAACAAGACCCGTCTTGCCCTGACTTTCGCGCTCGCCTGTGTGCTGAGCGCCCCCGCCGCCGACGCCGCCACCAAGCGAAAGAGCGCCCGCAAGAAGCGCCCCGCCGCCACGAAGCCGGCCCCGGCTCCCGTCCCCGAGGACACC
>NZ_RAWB01000717.1 GCF_003612055.1 Corallococcus llansteffanensis | reverse complement strand
GATCATGGATGGGGTCCGAGCCCACGAGCCCCGCGAAGTACTGGTGCGCCACCTCGTGCGCCACGGTGAACTCCAGCGTGCGCTCCAGCGACGCGCCCACCTGCGCCAGCATCCCCGCGCCCAGCGCCTCCAGGTGGTGGTGGCGAGCGCGTCCTCCATCGAGCGCGCCATCCGGCACCACTACCACGGGGAGGTCACCTCCTCGGCCGCCACGCCGCTGAGCTTCGGCATGGAGGAGGTCACCTTCGAGCTGGCCCCGCCGCAGCACGCGGAAGGCGTGGCGCCCACTCCGCCCCCGCGCGCCCAGGGTCCGGCGCCGCGCGACATGGAGCTGATGTCGAAGGTGGAGGCGCTCACGCAGCAAGTGGCGGACCTGGAGCGCATGGTGGCGCAGCAGGCCCGGGTGATGCGCGGGATGATGGATGCGCTGGAGGCCCGGGGCGCGCTGACGCGCGAGGAGGTCCAGGCGAAGGCCCGGTAACGAGGCATGGCGCTCCCCTTCCCCTTCCACGAAAAGCTGAAGCTGGAGCTGACCGTCACCGCGGCGGAGCAGGCGTTCACCATTCCCGGTGGCCAGGTGCAGGCCTTCTCGCTGCGGATGACGCCCTCCGGCTTCACCGGCTCGCTGACGTTCTGGACGTCGCTGGAGAAGGTGGACGCGGCGCTCTTCACCGCGTTCAGCAAGCCGGACCTGGTGCGCGTGCGGCTGTCCCTGTCCGGGGTCTACGACCCGCCCCCCACGCCGCTGCTCGTGCAGGGCATCGTGACGGAGAAGCGCGTCGCCGGTTCGGCGCACGGCAACAAGGACGGCGTGGCGGTGGCCTTCCGCCGGTACACCGTGGAGTTCGCGGACCCGGCGCGGGTGCTCTGGAAGCAGCACCGCCCGGTGGAGCTGCACACCGGCAAGAAGGTGTCGGAGCTGCTCGATCTGCACAAGCCGGGTGGCCTGCTGCTCACGTACGACTGGGACGCGCTGGAGGCGAAGCAGGCGCTGGTGTGCCTGGGCATTGGCGATGACCATCCGTCCGCGAGCTTCTACGACTTCGTCCTCTGGTACGTGGACACGCGTGGCGGCGTGCTGACGTACGCCAGCCCCACGGACACGTACACGTTCTCCGCGAAGAAGGCCGCCACGGGGACGGTCGCGGCGCTCAGCCGCAAGCACGTGGAGCGCGTGGACGTGGAGCTGCCCCCTGTCATCCGGCACGGCGCGCGGGTGCTCAACGGCTTCGGGGCCGCGCCGACCACGGTGGCGCTGGATCAGGCGCAGGCGGTGGCGGGCATCCACCACGACATGCTCGTGCGCACGCCCATCGCGGCGGAGGCCGAGCAGCGCCAGTCGCGGGAGAAGGAGCGCCTGCGGCTGCGCAAGCGGCGCCTGCGGCTGACGTTCCTCGACGTGCCACCGCTCGCGCTGCACCCGGGCGCGTTGATCAAGCTGGACGGACCGCTCTGGAGCCCGGACCTCACCGGCCTGGGCGAGGACCTGCGCGTGGCGGAGCTGTCCTTCGACGGCGTGGGCCTCCAGGTCGGTCCGCATGACGGCCAGCAAGAGGCGACGGAGGGCTACGAAGTCACGCTGTCCGTGCTCCTGGAGCAGAAGTCGGATCCAGCGCCGGAGCTGCCCGCGTACCGGCCGCCCCACTACCCCATCTACGTCGAGGGCAAGGTGCACAGCCCCGGCGGCGAGGCCACGGATCGCATCTACCTCCAGGTGGATGATCCGAAGACATCGGTGACGAGCTGGCGGGTGACGGTGCCGCTGTGGAGCAAGACGGTGAGCGTGCCGGCGGAGCCCGGCCTGTTCCCGGGCACCTTCTACTTCCCGCCGTACAAGAACGAGCGCGCGCTGGTGGCGCTGCACTTCGACCACGCGGCGCTGCACCGCTTCCTGGACTGGGGCGAGGGCGTGCGCATGCCCCAGGACAGCCAGGGCGATCAGCTCCTCTTCGGAAAGAACGGCAAGAACCAGACGGCGATGACGCACGACTACCAGGACGCCAAGCCGGTCTGGAACCTGGGTCGGGTGAACTCGAACGACACGGAGATCGTCCGCATCTCCGAAGGCCGGCTCCTCATCCAGACGAAGGAGGAGCCCGGTGGCGCGGCGACGACGCCCACGTATGACGTGACACCGCAGGTGGAGACGGCGAAGGGCGACCTCACGGCGGGCGTGGACGGCGCGGTGGGCCAGACGACGGCGGCCTACACGGCGTCCACGGCGGCGGTGAATGCCAAGCTCAACGCGGCGTCGGAAGAGACGGGCGCGGCGCTCTCCGCCGCAGAGGCGAAGGTGAAGGGCCAGGCCGCCGAGTCCCGCGCGAAGCTGACCGGCGCGCTCAACGGGCTGGACGGGCAGACGGGGGCGCTGTCCGGCTCCGCCGCCGAAGCCAAGGCCGCACTGGCGGGGTTGAAATGAACGAGCTGCGCGCGGCGGTGGCGAAGCACAAGGCGACCGTGCAGGGCTTCGGCTCGGGCGTGACGCCGCGCCTCACCACGGCGAAGGGCGAGGTGGAGGCGCTGGCGCAGGGCGTGCTGACGCTCGTCGCCACGCTGCGCCCGACGGTGGACGGGACGGTCGGGAAGCTGCTCACGCAGGTCAACGCGGTGAACGTGAAGGTGTTGGATCCCTCCTCCCGCTTCCAGGCGCTGGCGGCGGAGGTGCAGGGCCACCAGCAGGCCCTGTCCGCGTCGGGCACGAAGGCCCGCGCGTCGTCGGAGTCCCTGGGGAAGGAAGCGACGGCGAAGAGCCAGGGGCTGGAGGCGCAGGCGAAGACATCCGCCGAGTCGTCCCAGGGCCAGCTCACCGCGCTCCAGCAGCAGGTGGGCCAGCGCTGCGACGCGGACAAGCAGTCCTTCGACGCGAAGCTGAAGGCCCGGAAGGGCTCGCAGACGGACACGGAGGCGCGCCGCGCGCAGGGCTACGCGCTCATCGAACAGACGCGCACGCAGCTCACCCAGGACCTCCAGGGCGTGGGGTCCACGCTCGCGGCGGCGCTCGCCGCGGTGCTGGTGCGCCTGGCCACCTCGCGCGATACAGCGACGGGCAAGAGCACCCAGCTCACCTCCCTGGTGGACGGCGCGGTGAACGACCCCGTCCGCGCGCTGGCCGCGCTGCACCAGGAGATCGTCGGCGCGGGCAAGACGACGCAGGAGGCCCACCAGACGCAGCAGTCCGCGCTGGAGACGCAGCGCAAGACGCTCGCGGATCAGGTGAAGGCGGCGGCGGCGACGGCGGCCGGCATCGTCGACCCGGTGGACACCCAGGTGGCCCCGACGCTGACGACGGGCAAGACGCAGGCGTCGGGGACGCTGGAGACGCTGGGCAAGACGGTGGGCGGTCAGGTGGCCACGGTGACGGCGCAGCTCGTGGCGGTGGAGCAGCTCATCGACCAGGTGCAGAAGCGCATCGAGGCCGCCATCACCCAGGTGAGCACCACCATCGACGGGCTGGTGACGGGCACCCTCACGGCGGTGGAGGCCATCAAGACGCCGCTGAAGCAGACGCTGGATGCGGCGTTCACCACGCTGGACACGCTGGTGGCCAGCATCAGCGCGCTCAAGCAGCAGGTGATGGCCCTGTTCGAGGCCCTGCCCCAGAAGCTGGAGCAGCTCCAGACCCTCTTCCAGCAGCTCGTGGGCTCGCTGGAGGCGCTGCTGGAGCGGGCCCTGGGCCTGCTGGACGCCATCCCCGCCGCGGACCTGCCCAAGCCCCTGGTGACCCCGGCCGTGCAGGGCATCAGCCAGGTGGTGGGGCAGATCACCACGCAGCTGGGGACGATCTCGTCCCAGGTCGGCAGCCAGCTCCAGTCGGTGACGCAGACCATCGTCTCGCAGGTGGACGCGGTGCAGACCCAGGCGCAGACGCAGATCGACACGGCCACGAACCAGGTCGTCACGCAGATGGGCACGCTCACGCAGTCCGTGCTCCAGGCCATCGAGCAGGCCACGGCCCAGGTGTCGCAGGTGATTGCCACGGGCGTGACCCAGATTGGCACCGCGAAGGAACAGGGCGTCCAGCAGATCAAGGCCATGCAGCAGCAGGTGGCCGCGCAGGTGACGCCGCTGGACACGCAGGTGCCCGAGCGCCTCAAGGCCCTGGACACGCAGGTGGGCGCCGGCATCGACGCGGCCGTGCAGGCCATGAAGACGACGAAGGCGACGGCGGAGGGGCAAGTGACGTCGGCGAAGGGGCGGCTGGATTCGCACCTGGGCACGACGAACACGTCCGTCACGGCCGCGCTGAAGTCGCTGGAGCAGGCCCGCGCGAGCGCGGAGACGGCGCTCGCCACCCAGGTGGACAAGGCCCTGGCGGCGTTCAAGCAGCGGGCGGAGTCCACGAAGACGAGCGCCCAGACGCGGGTGGACGCGGCCGCCAGCGACGCCACCACGTCGAAGCCCCAGCTCCTCTCCCCGCTCGACGCGATTGGCGCCCAGCTGGGGGCGGGGGCCTTCGCG
>NZ_RAWB01000716.1 GCF_003612055.1 Corallococcus llansteffanensis | reverse complement strand
ACCGCGCGCTTCGCCCCGGTGGACCTGAAGGTGGACGTCTCCAAGCTGCCGGACGCGGAGAAGCGCGCCCTGGCCAAGGTGCTCCAGGCCGCGAAGCTGATGGACCCCCTCTTCCTGCGCCAGGCGTGGGCGGGCAACGAGGCCCTGCTCCTGGACCTGGTGAAGGACACCACTCCGCTGGGCAAGGAGCGGCTGCACGCGTTCCTGCTCAACAAGGGCCCCTGGTCGCGCCTGGACGAGGCGAAGCCGTTCCTGCCCGGCGTGCCGGCGAAGCTCGAAGAGGGGAACTTCTACCCGGCGGGCGCCACCAAGGCAGAGGTGGAGGCGTGGGTGAAGGGGCTGCCGGAGGCGCAGCAGCACGAGGCCACGGGCTTCTTCACCACGATTCGCAAGGGGCCGGACGGCAAGTTCGTGAGCGTGCCCTACAGCGTCGAATACCAGGGCGAGCTGGGCCTGGCCGCGCAGCTGTTGCGCGAGGCGGCGGCGCTCACCCAGCAGCCCACGCTCAAGGCCTTCCTGGAGAAGCGCGCGGCGGCGTTCCTGTCCAACGACTACTACGCGAGCGAGGTCGCGTGGATGGAGCTGGACGCGAGCGTGGAGCCCACCGTCGGGCCCTACGAGGTCTACGAGGACGGCTGGTTCAACTACAAGGCCGCGTTCGAGGCGTTCATCGGCGTGCGCGACGACGTGGAGACGCAGAAGCTGGCGAAGTTCAGCGCGGAGCTCCAGGAACTGGAGAACAACCTCCCCATCGAGCCGGCGCTGCGCAATCCGAAACTGGGCGCGCTCGCCCCCATCCGCGTCATCAACAGCCTGTACTCCTCCGGTGACGGCAACCGGGGCGTGCAGACGGCGGCCTTCAACCTGCCCAACGACGAGCGCGTGGCGGCGGAGAAGGGCACCAAGCGCGTGATGCTCAAGAACGTGCAGGAGGCGAAGTTCCAGCGCGTGCTGCTGCCCATCGCGAAGGTGGCGCTGCCCGCGAAGGACCGCAAGGACGTGGCCTTCGACGCCTTCTTCACGCACATCCTCATGCACGAGCTGATGCACGGCCTGGGGCCCCACAACGTCACCGTGGCCGGGAAGCAGACGACGGTGCGGCAGGCGCTGCAGGCGTCCTCCAGCGCGATCGAGGAGGCCAAGGCGGACATCTCCGGCCTGTGGGCGCTCCAGCGACTGGTGGACAAGGGCACCCTGGACAAGTCCCTCCAGCGCACCATGTACACGACGTTCCTCGCGTCCGCGTTCCGCTCCATCCGCTTCGGCATCGACGAGGCGCACGGCAAGGGCATCGCGCTGCAGCTCAACCACTTCCTCGACACCGGCGCGGTGAAGGTGAACGCGGACGGCACGTTCGAGGTGGTGCCGGACAAGATGCAAGCCTCCGTCACCTCGCTGACGAACCAGCTCATGGCGCTCCAGGCCAAGGGCGACCGCGCGGAAGCCGAAGCGCTGCTCGCGAAGCAGGGCGTGGTGCGGCCCTCCGTGCAGAAGGTGCTGGAGCGGCTGAAGAACGTGCCGGTGGACATCGAGCCGCGCTACGTCACCGCTGACGCGCTGGTGCGCGACTTCGGCGCGCCCGCCGCCGCTCCCACGGCGGCCGGCACGAAGTAGCGTTAGGCAAGGCCCATGGCGCTTCAGTCCCACCCCCGTCCCGTGCCCCCCGACCCGTGGGGCACCGTCCTGGCGCTGAGCGTCCTGGGCGCGTGGGGTGGGCACCTGGCGTGGCTCCTGGCCGGCCCCGCGCGGCCGTGGGACTCACCGCTCACCTGGCTGCACGTCCTGCTGCAGATGTGGCTGTCCACCGGCCTCTTCATCACCGGCCATGACGCCATGCACGGCACCGTGTCCCTGCACCGCCGGGTGAACGCGGCGGTGGGCACGGTGGCGTGCTTCCTCTTCGCGGGCCTGTCCTACCGGCGGCTGGTGGTGAACCACCGCGCCCACCACGCGGACCCCACGGGGGAGCACGACCCGGACTTCGCCACCCGCACCCAGGCCTTCTGGCCATGGTTTGGCACCTTCATGGTGCGCTACACGACGTGGCCGCAGCTCCTGGTGATGGCGCTGAAGTTCAATGCCCTGCTGCTCCTGGGCGTGCCCCAGGCGCGCATCCTGGGCTTCTGGGTGCTGCCGTCGGTGCTGGCCACCGTGCAGCTCTTCTACTTCGGCACCTGGCGGCCCCACCGGCGGCCGGACACGGAGGCCATGGCGCCGCACCACGCGCGCACCCTGCCGCGCAACCACGCGTGGGCGCTCCTGTCCTGCTTCTTCTTCGGCTACCACTGGGAGCACCACGAGTCCCCCGGCATGCCCTGGTGGCGGCTGTGGCGGGTGAAGGACGCCCGGCGGTAACCGGAAGGGCGGCTGGAGCGTTATAGAGGGGCCATGCGCGACAAGCTCCCCCCCGAGCCCCCTGGCTCCGAGGTAACGCCCGAGAAGCTCTACCTGCGCCGCCGCGAGCTCATCAAGAACGCGGGCCTGTTCGCGGGCACCGCCGCCGTGGTGGGGGGCGGGCTGTACCTGCTGGGCATGAAGCGCACGCGGCCCATGGACGGCTTCGTCCCGGACGCGGGCGCGGTGGCGCAGCCGGTGGCCCCCGCCCAGGGCGCCTTCGACACGTCCGAGCCGCGCACGTCCTACGAGGACATCACCACCTACAACAACTTCTACGAGTTCGGCCTGGACAAGAACGACCCGGCCCGCCGCGCGCACACGCTGAAGACCCGGCCGTGGACCGTCGTCATCGACGGCGAGGTGCACAAGCCGCGGACGGTGGACGTGGATCAGCTCATCTCCAGCTTCCCCCTGGAGGAGCGCGTCTACCGGATGCGCTGCGTGGAGGCCTGGTCCATGGTGATTCCGTGGCTGGGCGTCCCCCTGGGCAAGCTCTTGGAGCAGGTGCAGCCCACGTCCTTCGCGAAGTACGTGGCCTTCACCACGCTGGAGGACCCGGAGCAGATGCCCGGCCAGAAGAGCCCGGTGCTGGACTGGCCCTACGTGGAGGGCCTGCGCCTGGATGAGGCCCTGCACCCGCTGACGCTGCTGGCCACCGGCCTGTACGGCAAGCAATTGCCCGCGCAGAACGGCGCGCCGCTGCGGCTGGTGGTGCCGTGGAAGTACGGCTTCAAGGGCATCAAGTCCATCGTGCGCATCTCGCTCACGCGCGAACAGCCGCGCACGACGTGGAACCTGGCCAACGGGCGCGAGTACGGCTTCTACGCCAACGTGAACCCGGCGGTGGACCACCCGCGCTGGAGCCAGGCCTCCGAGCGCCGCATTGGTGACAGCGGGCGGCGGCCCACGCTGCCCTTCAACGGCTACGCGGAGCAGGTGGCCGACCTCTACCGTGGCATGGACCTGAAGCGGGACTTCTAGCGCATGGCCTCCAAGCAACCCTGGCTCAACCCCGCCGTCGCCCTGGGGGGACTGGCCCCGCTCGTCCAACTCGCGGTGCAGGGTGCCCAGGGGCAACTCGGGGCCAACGGCATCGAGTTCGCCCTCAACCAGACGGGCCTCTTCGCGCTGGCGATGCTGCTGGCGTCGCTGGCGTGCACGCCCGTGCGGCTCGTCTTCGGCTGGACGTGGCCCGCGCGCATCCGCCGCACGCTGGGGCTGCTGGCCTTCGCGTACGCGGGCGCGCACTTCCTCACGTACGCGGTGTTGGATCAGGGCGTGGACGTGCGCGCCATGGTGGAGGACGTGGTGACGCGGCCCTTCATCACCGTGGGCTTCACCGCGTTCCTGCTGCTGGTGCCGCTGGCCCTCACTTCCACGAACCGCCAGGTGCGCAGGCTGGGCTTCCCGCGGTGGCAGCGCCTGCACCGGCTGGCCTACGTGGCCGCGGTGCTGGGCGTGGTGCACTTCGTATGGCGGGTGAAGAAGGACGTGACGGAGCCGGCGCTCTACGGCGCCGTGCTGGCGCTGCTCCTGGCCGTGCGCGTGGGAGAGGCCGTGCGCAAGCGCCGGGCCCTCGCCGCGCAGCGCACGGCGTGAGGCGCGGCGCGTCGCCTACTTCGCGGCGCGGGGCAGCGGGAGGATGGTGTCCACCAGCGTCATCAGCTGCGCGCAGCTCACGGGCTTGCGCACGAAGGCGCTGATGCCGGCCTTCTGACCCAGGGCGCGCACCTCGGCCACGTTCGGGTCGCCGGTCATCATCAGGATGGGGACCTTGGAGAGCTTCGCGTTGGTGCTGGCGCGAACCTGTCCGGCGAAGTCCGCGCCGTTCATCCCGTCCATGTGGAAGTCGGTGAGGATGAGGTCCACCGGCTCCGCTTCCGCGACCTTGAGGCCCTCCTCCGCGGACTCGGCCTCCAGGAACTCGAAGCTGCGGGCCATCAGGTAGATCTTCAGCAGCGTCCGGATGGAGCGGCTGTCGTCCACCAGCAGCACGCGCTGCGGACCGTTCCCCGCGGCCGTACGGACCGTGGGCGTGCTTCCCGTGGGGCGGGACGGCACGGG
>NZ_RAWB01000715.1 GCF_003612055.1 Corallococcus llansteffanensis | reverse complement strand
GGAGGGGACTGCGGGGACGGCTCGGCCGGCGGGGCGGAAGGCTGGGCCTGCGGCGCGGCGGCGAGGAGGAGGACGAGGAGGGCGCTGGAGGTGGCCATACTCAGGAGCGGCAGGACTTTCCGGGGAGCGTGTGGCAAACACACCCGCCGGCCCCTGCGCGCGGTCAAGATGTAATTGACAACCGTTGTCGAATGCAATCATCTCTTACGCCCATGACCCTCGCCGAGCAAGTGGCATCGACGCGCCGCGCAGTGGTCCGACTGCTGACCTTGAAGGTTGGAGAGCAAACGGACCGGCCGCTGATGCAGCTGCTCGTGCTGAAGTACGTCGGCCTGCTGGGCATCCACAGCCAGGCGCTCATCGCGGAGCGGCTGCTCATCGACGCGCCCGCGGTGAGCCGGCTGGTGGATCGCCTGGAGGAGGATGGGCTGGTGGAGCGCCACGCGGGGGAGAACCGCCGCTGCGTGCGCCTTCAGATCACCGACGCAGGCCGCACGGAGCTCCAGGCCCTGGTGGCCGCCGTCGAGTGGGTGGACATGGAGGCCAAGTCACACCTGTCGCCCGAGGAGTTCACGGAGCTGCTGCGCCTGCTGGAGAAGCTCCAGGCGGGGCTGCTCCAGGGGCTGGGCGCGGACGGGGCGACGGCGCCCCGCAAGGACGACCACGGGTGACGACGGGTCGGCGGGGGCACGAAGCCCACTGCCGCCCGCCGCCACCCGCCTTGCTTCCGGGGGGAAGTCAGCCAGGGCGCGCTAGCGATGGCGTGGAATGTTGCGGGCCACGTGCAGGGCCCACGCTTCGGCCGAGTCCAGCTCCGCGCGCGCGCTGGCGAAGCGGTCCAGGCTCTCGTCGCTGCCGTCGTGGGCGAAGATGGCGTCGTGCAGCTCCTTCTGCGCCCGCGTCAGCCGCAGGCTCGTCTGGAGCCACAGCCGCGCCGCCATGCGCGGCGTGATGACCACCTGTGCCGGGTCCCACACCTCCAGGGTCGCGAAGTCAGCGGAAGACAGCTCGTCGTATCCAGGGGCCTGCTCGGTTTGTGCGTTCATGCCCGGATGTTCGCCACGGCCTCCAGGCAGGGCATCCCGGCCGCATGGGCAGGCGACCGGCCACTGGTGAGCAGTCGCGGACAGTTCCATCATCCCAGGGGGTGCAAACACTTCCTGATTTCCTGGGAAACTACATTCGATAGGGGTGTGTGAATGCCGTTCGGGCTGCAACGGTAGGGGAATGGGCTTCGGGCTCCTAGAATCGTCCGCTTCAACCGTGCCGTGAGAGGGATTCCCTGGATCTGAACACCCTGAACAAGCTGCTCACCGTCGGCGTCCAGAACGGGGCTTCGGACATCCACTTCCGCCCCGGGGACCCGCCCATCTACCGGGTGAACGGCGTCCTCCGGCCGTTGAAGATGGAAAAGCTGCAAGCGGATCACACGAAGCAGGTGGCCCTGCACGTGATGAATGATCCGTTGATGAAGGCGCAGGTGGACAGCGTGCAGGAGTGCGACTCGTCCTACAGCCTGCCGGGGGTGGCGCGCTTCCGGGTGAACATCTACCGGCAGCGGGGCTCGCTGGCGTGCATCCTGCGCATCATCCCGGATGAGATTCCCAGCATCGACGGCATGGGGCTGCCGCAGGTGCTGAAGACGATCGCGGGCAACGAGCGCGGGCTGGTGCTGGTGACGGGGGCGACGGGGTCCGGCAAGAGCTCCACGCTCGCGTCGATGATCAACCACATCAACCACACGGAGAGCCTGCACATCCTCACCATCGAGGACCCCATCGAGTTCATCTACAAGAACGTGAAGTCCTCCATCTCCCAGCGGGAGATTGGTCCGGACACCCAGAACTTCGCCATCGCGCTGCGCGCGGCGCTGCGTCAGGACCCGGACGTCATCTTGGTGGGCGAGATGCGCGACACGGAGACCATCGACATCGCGCTGAAGGCGTCGGAGACGGGCCACCTGGTGCTGTCCACGGTGCACACCACGGACGCGTCGCGCACCATCAACCGCCTGGTGTCGGTGTTCCCCGCGGAGGAGCAGACCATGGTGCGCATGCGCCTGGCGGATTGCCTCAAGGCGACCATCTCCCAGCGGCTGCTGCCGCGCGCCACCGGCAAGGGGCGCACCGTGGCGCTGGAGATCATGGTGCAGACAAAGACGGTGGAGCAGTACATCCGCGACGACCGCGCCAGCGAGCTGAAGGACGTCATCGAGAAGGGCCGCGACATGTTCGGCATGCAGTCCTTCGACCAGCACCTGACGCAGCTGTACCGCGCCGGGGACATCACGCTGGAGACGGCCCAGAGCGCGGCCTCCAACCCGGCGGACTTCCAGCGCGCGCTGGAATTCGACTGACAAGCGCGCGCCGGAAGCGGGACGCCGGAAACGAGGTCAGGCCTTCTTCGCGGACGGCTTGTTGATGTTCGCGAAGAAGTCGTTGCCCTTGTCGTCCACGATGATGAAGGCCGGGAAGTCGACCACGTCGATCTTCCACACGGCCTCCATGCCCAGCTCCTCGTACTCCAGCACCTCCACCTTCTTGATGCAGTCCTGCGCGAGCCGCGCCGCCGGCCCGCCGATGGAGCCCAGGTAGAAGCCGCCGTGCTTCTTGCACGCCTCGGTGACGGCCGGGGAGCGGTTGCCCTTGGCGAGC
Source organism: Corallococcus llansteffanensis (assembly GCF_003612055.1). Lineage (GTDB taxonomy): Bacteria > Myxococcota > Myxococcia > Myxococcales > Myxococcaceae > Corallococcus > Corallococcus llansteffanensis. The sequence continues at coordinate 1,825 of NZ_RAWB01000715.1, read as the reverse complement.
ATCACGAAGCTGCCGCCCTCCGCCTGGAACTGATCCACGTATGCGTCCATGCGGCCCGCGGTGGTGGGGCCGAAGGAGCCGGACGCGTAGCCCTCGGGCGTCTTCGCCGGGCCCGCGTAGTAGACCATGTGGTCCTTGAGGTACTGCGGCATGCCCTCGCCCTTGTCCAGGCGCTCCTTGATCTTCGCGTGCGCGATGTCGCGCGCCACCACCAGCGAGCCCGACAGCGACAGGCGCGTCTTGATGGGGTAGCGCGACAGCTCCGCGCGCAGGTCGCTCATGGGGCGGTTGAGGTCCAGCTTCACCACGTCGCCGGACAGGTCCGTGTCCTTCGCCTCCGGCAGGTACTTCGCGGGGTCCGTCTCCAGCGCCTCCAGGAAGACGCCGTCGCGGGTGATCTTCCCCAGGGCCTGCCGGTCCGCGGAGCACGATACGGCGATGGCCACCGGGCAGGACGCGCCGTGGCGCGGCAGGCGGATGACGCGCACGTCGTGGCAGAAGTACTTGCCGCCGAACTGCGCGCCAATGCCGGTGCGCTGGGTGAGCTTCAGCACCTCCTGCTCCAGCGCCACGTCGCGGAAGCCGCGGCCCAGCGCGTTGCCCTCGGTGGGCAGCGAGTCCAGGTAGCGCGCGGAGGCGTACTTGGCCGTCTTCAGCGCGAACTCCGCGGACGTGCCGCCCACCACGATGGCCAGGTGGTACGGCGGGCACGCGGCGGTGCCCAGCGAGCGGATCTTCGTCTCCAGGAAGGTGAGCAGGCTCTGCGGGTTGAGGACCGCCTTGGTCTCCTGGAACAGGTAGCTCTTGTTGGCGGAGCCGCCGCCCTTGGCCATGAAGAGGAACTTGTAGGCGTCGCCGTCGGTCGCGTAGAGCTCGATCTGCGCGGGCAGGTTGTTGCCCGTGTTGACCTCCCGGTACATGTCCAGGGCCGCCATCTGCGAATAGCGCAGGTTCGACGTGAGGTACGTGTCGAACACGCCGCGGGAGATGGCCGCCTCGTCGCCGCCCCGGGTGAGGACGTACTGGCCCTTCTTGCCCATCACGATGGCGGTGCCGGTGTCCTGGCAGGAGGGCAGCACGCCGCCCGCGGCGATGTTCGCGTTCTTGAGCAGCTCCAGCGCCACGAAGCGGTCGTTGGAGGACGCCTCCGGGTCCTGGAGGATGTTCGCCAATTGCCGCAGGTGCCCGGGGCGCAGGAGGTGCGAGATGTCCCGCATGGCCTCGCGCGTGAGCAGCGTCAGCGCCTCCGGCTCCACCTGGAGGAAGCTCCGCCCGCCCGCCTCGAACACGGAGACGTGCTCCTTCGTGAGCAGCCGGTAGGGCGTCTCGTCCTTGCCGAGCGGCAGCATGTCCTGGAACTGGAAGTCACTCATCGCGGTGGGTCTCCAAGAAGGGAGGGGGCAGCGGGTGCCTCAGAAGGTGCCTGGGCGGCGGACTCTAGCCAGACGCCGCGCGGGGCGGCACCACGTAGAGGTACACCGGGGTGCGGTACAGGTCGCCCAGCCTCACGGTGCGCGTGGGTGTCCAGCCCCGGAGCGCGAAGGTGTGGCTGAGGATGCGCGCGCCCGGAGGCAGCTCGTCCGCGAACCGGGGCCCCAGGCGGGCCATGGCGCCCGGGAAGAGGTAGCAGACGACGACGGCTGCGTCCTGGAAGGACGCGGTGAAGAGGTCCTCGGGACGCAGCTCCAGGTTCGCGCGCGGAGAGAGGCGCTGACGCAGCCGCATGAACTGGAACGGCAGCCACGACAGCTCGTAGGCGATGACGCGGGCCCGGGGGCAGTGGTCCGCCAGCGCGAAGGCCAGGTGGCCCCAGCCCGCGCCCAGC
>NZ_RAWB01000714.1 GCF_003612055.1 Corallococcus llansteffanensis | reverse complement strand
CCGCCACGCCCCAGGCGAAGCGCGCGTCGATGCCCCCCGGCGCCGCGTTGAGGTAGCCCTGGGCGGAGTCGTACAGCGGCGTCGCGGGCGGCAGGTCCGCCGCCGCGAGCAGCGTGCGCAGCGCCGCGTCCATGCCGAAGCCCACCATCGCCGGCTCCGCGGGCGGCTGCGCGTACGCCGTCTCCACGCTGTCCAGCGCGTTGAGCGCCGCCACCAGCTCCGTCACCTGCTCGGCGGAGGTGCCCGGCACCAGGGGCACCTCGAAGTACAGGTTGAGGTCCGCCAGCTGCCGGCCGCTCCGGGCCTCACCGCTCGTCTTGTTCGCTTCCAGCGTGGCTTCGGGGTCGGCGGCGAACAGCCGGCGCGGCGCGGACGTGCGCGGCGCCCGCTCCAGCAGGGCCTGCGCGGCGCTCACGTCGTCGCCGACGCGGGCCTCCGTGAGCCGCCGGGCGCCCAGCAGCTCCCGCTCGGCCAGGGTGCGCTCGGAGGCCAGCGACCGCAGCCCGGAGGCGCGCAGGCGCACGCGGCTGCCCTCGTGGAACTTCACCACCACGCGCTCCACCCGCGTGCCTTCGGGCAGCGAGGGCGTGGCGCGCTTGTCGGCCGCGAGGCGCGGTTGGAGGGGAGCGGCGGCGCTCGCGACGGCGGGCACCGCGCTACACAACAGCAGGCCCACCAGGGTCTGGGTGAGACGGGAGACGAAGGGCATCCGGAGTCCTTGGAAGGAGGGTGGAAGGCGCCCCGCATCATGGATGTCCGGTCTGACAAGGAATACGTGTTGCGCGGCGTGGGCCGGAAGCGTCACGCGAGGACGCCTCCGGCCACGCGGTGGGCCTTGAGGCTCGGTGAGGCCCGGGCTCAGTAGTTGCCGGAGATGACCTTGGGCAGGGCCTTCTGCAGGTCCGGCAGCGGGCCGATCTGGCGCGCGTCCGCGGCCTGGGCGGTGCCGTTGTTGCGCAGGAGGCCGCGCATCTGCACGGACGTCAGGCGGCGGCCGTTGGCGAGCGCCACGCCCTGCGCGCTGAGCGCGGTGCCCACGATGATGGGCGACGCGCTGGAGGTGCCGCTGAACGTGGACGTGTAGTACTGGTCCTCGCTGCTGTTGCCCGCGAAGCGGTCACCGTAGCCGGTGGTGACGACGGCCTCGCCCCAGCCGTGCACGTTCACGCGCGCGCCGTAGTTCGTCCAGCACATGGGCACGCGGGTGGTGCGGGTGCTGGCGCCCACGAGGATGGCGCCCGAGTCGCGCGTCGCCGGGTTGAAGCGCCCGCCGTAGGCCGCCGCGTCCAGGTTCGCGCTGCCGTTGCCCGCGGCCTCGATGACGATGACGCCGTTGGCGGTGGCGGCGCGGACGGCGTCGTACTCCGCCTGCCAGTACTCCATCGCGATGTAGTTGCACTGGCTGGTGTTGCACGTGCACGCCGTGCCGTCCGCGGGGCCCTGCGAGTGCAGCTCCACCAGGATGACGCCGCCCGCGCCCAGCGCGCCCGCCGCGTTGGTGATGGCGCTCGCGGCGCTCTGCGCGCCAATGGCCTCCACGCCCGGCGTCGCCGCGTTGGCGATGCCCGTCACGCCGTAGGCGTTGGACGCGCCAATGATTTCACCCAGCACGGCCGTGCCGTGGTTGCGCCAGCCCAGGTCGTTGAACTGGGTGCCGCCCACGCGGAAGAACGCGGGAAAGTCCTCGTGCGTGGTGCGCCAGCCGCCCTCGATGTCCACGAAGCGCGTGTTCGTGCCCCGGCCGCCGTTCACCGTCCACGCGTACAGCGCGTTGACGCCACCGGGCGCCGCGTTGAGGTAGCCCTGCGCTGACTCGTACTGCGGCGTGGTGGGCGGCAGGTCCGCCGCCGCGAGCAGCGTGCGCAGCCCCGCCTCCATGCCGAAGTTCACCATCGCCGGCTCCGCGGGCGGCTGCGCGTACGCCGTCTCCACGCTGCCAACGCGGTTGAGCGCCGCCACCAGCTCCGCCACGCCCTCCGACGTGGTGCCCGGCAACAGCGGCACCTCGAAGTACAGGTTCAGGTCCGCCAGCTGCTGGCCGCTCAGCGTCTCACCCGACGCCTTGCTCGCGTCCAGCGCCGTCTCCTCGGACTCGAACAGGCGCGAGAGCGCACCGATGCGCGGCGCGCGCTCCAGCAGCGCCGTCACCTCCGCCACGTCCGCGTCCACCCGCGCGTCGTCCAGGCGCAGGCCCGCCAGGGACTCGCGCTCAGCCGCGCCCCGCTCGGAGGCCAGGGCCCGGAGCGCGTCGCCGCGCAGGCGCACGCGGCTGCCCTCGTGGAACTTCACCACCAGCCGCTCCACGAACGTCTGGGAGGGCAGCTCACGCCCCGTGGGCTTGGGAGAGAGAGCGCGCGGCGCCAGCTTCGGCGCGGCGCCAGCAACGGGGGCCAACGCCAGCAGGGACACAGCCATGACCGCGCCGCGCAGGGGGCGCAGGGACAGCGTCGACTTCAGCATGGACTTCCTCCGGGATGAACAGCCACCCCAGCATCGCATGCTGGTCTGTCATTCAAGTCGAGTTATTCAGATATTGCTGCTCTGTTGCTTTATTCGAGTCCCGTTGAACCTGTCGGTGCCGCAGGCGGTTCACGTGCTCTGTTCGAAGGGCACGGGCGGCCGGGCCAGGGCGCGCTCCGCGGAGAGGCGGGCCTGGTCGAGGGCGTCGAAGCCGCGCTCCAGGGTGGCGGGCGTCACCGGGGGCAGGTTGGAGACGACCACGTAGACGGGCACGCCGCGCTGCTGGAGCACGGTGAGCTGGAGGCGGAAGTGGTCGCGCCGGAGGGCGGCGGATCCGGCGGCGAGCCCCTGCGGGTAGGCCATGGGACCGCCCACCACCTTGCGCGTCCGGCTGGGCAGGAAGTGCACGAGGATGGCGTCCAGGTCCTTGCCGATGGCGCTCTCGTGCAGGGACAGCGCGGGCGCCTTGTCCACGAGCCCGCCGTCCCAGAACAGGTTGCCGTTGAGCGGCACCGCGCGGAACAGGCCGGGATAGGCGCAGGTGGCGTGGACGCGGGGGGCAAGCTCCCCGGTGGTGAAGACCTCGTGCGTGCCGTGCGTGAGGTTGGCCGCGGTGAGCAGCAGCGGGTGCGGGGTGTCCTCGAAGGTGGGCACCGGCAGCGTGTCCTCCAGCAGGCGCCGGAAGCGGTCGCCCTTGAGCAGGCCGGTGAAGCCGTGCCCCGCGGACGCCACGTTGAGCATCGCGCCAATGGGGTCCGGGTCCCAGAAGTTGGCGCGCGTCTGGCGCAGCACCAGCTCCTCCAGCTGGTCCATGGGCATGCCCGCCGCCGCGTATGCCGCCACCATGCCGCCCGCGGACGTGCCCGCGTACGCGTGGGGCTTCAGACCGGAGGCGTGCAGCCCCTTGAGGAAGCCCGCGTGGCCGTAGAAGCCGAAGTAGCCCGCGGAGAGGACCAGCCCGAAGCGCTTGCCGTCGAGCAGGGAGTGCAGCGTGTTGGTGGGCGCCATGGTGGATTTTTACGGGATGGTTGTGTGGGAGGCAACGCATTGCGTTGCCGGGATGATTGTCAGGAAGGGGGAAATCGATATATGTTGATGCGGCGATATGGACGTCCTCTCCCAATCCTTCCGTGTCCTGGGGGACACGACGCGGCTGCGCATCCTCCGGCTGGTGGCGCAGGCGCCCCTGAACGTGACGGAGCTGGTGTCGCTGGTGGGGGTGGCGCAGTCGTCGGTGTCGCACCACCTGTCGAAGCTGAAGGGGCTGGGGCTCATCCGCGAGGAGCGTCAGGCGGGTTTTACCTACTACTCGCTGGCGCTGGAGACGGACGACACGCGCTGGCCGCTCGTCCGCCTGGCGCGCGAGGCGGAGGACGCGGCGGGGGACTCGGCGCGGCTCAATGACCTGCTGCGTGCGCGGGAGGACCGGCAGGCCCTCAACGAGCGGCTCCTGGAGCCGGGGCAGTCGTGGTTCCTGTGGGCGGGCGCGCTGGCGTCGCTCCTGCCGCCGCTGGACGTGGCGGACTTCGGCTGTGGCACGGGCGTGTTCAGCCGGGCGCTGGCCCGGTGGGCGCGGCACGTGTGGGCCATCGACCAGAGCGAGGACGCGCTCGCGCAGGCCCGGGCGCACGCCACCCGCGAGTCGCTCACCAACATCACCTTCCTGCGCGAGGATCTGCACCGGCTGTCGCTGCCGGGCGGGCGCATGGACCTGGTCGTGATTTCGCAGAGCCTGCACCACGTGGAGTCGCCGGCGGCGGTGGTGTCGGAGGCCGCACGGCTGCTCAAGCCCGGCGGCCGGCTGGTGGTGCTGGAGTTGCTGCCCCATGAAGAGAAGTGGGTGCTGGAGCGTTTGGGTCACCGGCACCTGGGCTTCGCGCCCGAATCCCTCGAAGCGGCCCTTCGCGAGGCCGGCTTCACGTCGTTCACCCGCGAGACGCACGCGCGCGACGGGGCCAGTCCCTTCCGCGTCTTCCTGCTCACCGGAGTCAAACCGTCATGACGAGCCACCCTGCCCACCCCCTGCCGCTG
>NZ_RAWB01000713.1 GCF_003612055.1 Corallococcus llansteffanensis | reverse complement strand
TTCCTGCTGAGGGAGACACGGAGGCATCGCATTATCCAAGATCGCGGCCAGGAAGTTGCTGCGCCTTCCAAGAAAGAAGGGAAAGCAGGGTCATGGCGGCGAGAACAAGAGGGCCGATAGGATTGAGCACGCCATGAAAGCCCGCACGGGAGAGGAGCCTGACGCGACACTCCGCGCGCGCGGTCCGGACGAGGAGGCGACGCGCCCCCTGCCACGGGCGCAGGGCGAGGGCGCGCCGGGGACGGACGGCTCGGACAGGCTCCCGCGTCCGGGGCCGCCGCCCTCCGTGCAGGTGGGCCGCTACCTGTTGTTGCGGCCGCTGGGCGCGGGCGGAATGGGCGTGGTGTACGCGGCCTATGATCCGGACCTGGACCGCAAGGTGGCGCTGAAGCTGCTGCGTCCGGACGGGCACGCGGACTCGGAGGTGGGGCGGGCGCGGCTCCTGCGCGAGGCGCAGGCGATGGCGCGCATCTCCCATCCGCACGTCATCCCGGTGTTCGACGTGGGCGTGTGGGGCGCGCAGGTGTTCCTGGCGATGGAGCTCATCGACGGGGGCACGCTTGGCCAGTGGCTCAAGCAAGCCCCGCGCTCCTGGCACGAGGTGCTGGACGTGTATCTCGCCGCGGGCCGGGGGCTGGTGGCCGCGCACGCGGTGGGGCTGGTGCACCGCGACTTCAAGCCGGCCAACGTGCTGGTGGATGGCCGGGGCCGCGTCTGTGTCACGGACTTCGGGCTCGCGCGCCAGGTGGGCACCACGCCAGGCGAAGAGGACACCACGGCGGGGCCGGGGCCGGGCGAGCTGCTGGGAGAGCGCCGCATGCTGGATGCGCCCATCACCGCCACGGGCGCGGTGATGGGCACGCCGCACTACATGTCGCCCGAGCAGGTCATGGGCGCCGTGCCGGATGCGAGCACGGATCAGTTCAGTTTCTGCGCGGCGCTCTACTACGCGCTCTACGGCCAGCGCCCCTTCGACACGGAGCGCATGCAGGCGCTGCGAAGCCCCTCCGACCTGAGCGGGCCCCAGGCGCCCTCCATCCTGGAGCCCCCGCGCGAGGCCCGCGGCCCCGCGTGGGTGCGACAGGCGGTGATGCGGGGCCTGTCGCTGCGCCCCCAGGACCGCTACCCCACGCTCTCCGCCCTGCTGGACGCGCTGGGCCAGGAGCAGCGGCGCGCCCGGAAGCGGCGGGCCCTCGCCGCCGCGGGCGTGGGGCTCATGGGGCTCGCGCTGGGAGGCGGTGCGCTCTACCAGCGCTCCCAGGTGTGCGCGGGCTCGGACGCGCTGATGGCGGAGGTGTGGGGCCCCTCGCAGCATCAACGGGTGGAGCAGGCCTTCCTCGCCACCGGCAGTCCGCTCGCCGCGGGCATGACGGAGCGCGTGGCGAAGGCCCTGGATGCGTACGCGAGCGCCTGGAGCCGGCAGCACACCGAAGCCTGCGAGGCCACGCGCGTGAGCGGCACGCAGCCCGAGGCCCTGCGCGTGGAGCGCGTGGTGTGCCTGGAGCGGCGGCGCAACGACGCGCGCGCGGTGGTGGAGCTCCTGGCCACGGCGGATCGGCCGCTCCTGGAGAAGGCGCTCACGCCGGTGAACGCGCTGCCCGCGCTGGGCGAGTGCGCGGACGTGGCGGCGCTCGGCGAACAGCAACGGCTGCCGGAGGACCTGGCGAAGCGCGCCGAGGTGGAGCGGCTGGAGGCGCGGCTCTCCGAGGTGAAGGTGCTGGTGGATGGCGGACGCCTCGCCCAGGCGCAGGAGAAGCTCGCGCCCCTCGTCCAGGGCGTGCAGGCGACGGGGTATGCCCCGCTGATGGCGCGGCTCCACCTGCAGCAGGGCTGGATGCGCGAGCAGCTGGGCGCTTCCGCGGAGGCCGCCGTGTCGCTGCGCCAGGCCGCCTTCGACGCTGAGGCCGGGCGCGCGGACCGGCTGAAGGTGCTCATCCTCAACCGGCTCCTCTACGTGGAGGAGGGCCAGAAGCACTTCGAGCAGGCGGACGTCTGGAGCGGCCTCGCGGACGCGACGCTGCGGCGGATGGGAGGAGACGCGGCGCTGGAGGCGGAGGTGCGCATCAACCAGGGCAACCTCGCGTCGGCGAAGGGCGACCTCGCCCGGGCGCGGGGGTTGTTCGACGAGGCGCAGGCGCGCGCGGAGTCGGTGCTGCAGTCGGGGCATCCGCTGCGCGCGCGCATCACCTTCCTCCAGGGAGGACTGGCGACGCGGATGGGCGACAAGGCGCGGGGCGTGATGCTGCTGACGCGCGCGCTCGCGCAGACAGAGGCCGCGGTGGGCCCGCTGCACCCGGACACGGCGCGTAGGCACGACGCGCTCTCCTGGGCGCTGCGCGAGACGGGGGACGCGGCCCAGGCGCTGACGCATGCCCGCGCGGCGGTGGAGATCCGCAAGACGCTGCTGGGCGCGCGCACGCTGCCCGTGGCGGAGGGGCTGGACGAGGTGGGCATGTGCCTGCTGGAGCTGGGCCGCTACGACGAGGCGCTGCGCGTCTACGAGGAGGCCCTGGCGCTGAAGCAGCAGGTGGCGCCCGGCGAGGAGACGCTCCAGTACTCCCATGACGGCGTGGGCCAGGCGCTCCTGGGCCTGGGCCGCGCGAAGGACGCCATCGCACCGCTGCGTCTGGCCGTGGGCTACGCGTCCCTTCCGGACGAGACGCTCGCGGATTCGGGCTTCGCGCTCGCGAAGGCCTTGTGGGACGCCGGGGAGCCGGGCCCCGCGCGACAGGAGGCCGAAGCGGCCCGCGTGCGCTACGTGCGCGCGACGCGCGAGCCCCGCGCCGCCGAGGTGGCGCGCTGGCTGGAGGCCCACCCGGCGAGCGCACCGCCCCATGCGGAGCCCCACCGTCGCGACGGCCGCCGGCCCGTCGGTGGGCCCCGGCGCGCGTGGTAGCGTGCCGCCCGTGGCGCGACAGGACGACGAGCGGAACGACCCGAAGCAACAGCGGCTCGACCGGACCACGACGCTTCCGGCGAAGCCCGCGGGCAAGGTCCGGCTGAAGCTGTGGGTGCTGTCCGGTCCGGAGGCCGGCAAGGGCCACCCGCTCCCGGTGGGCACGTACCGGCTGGGCAAGAGCCCGGACTGCGACATCGTGCTCGACGACAGCGCCGTGTCCCGTCACCACCTGCGCCTGGACGTGGCGGAGGACCGCGTCGTCGCCACGGACCTGGGCTCGTACAACGGCTCGTTCTGTCAGGGTCTGCGCTTCTCCGAGTTGGAGGTGCAGCCCGGCGTCGTCCTCACCCTGGGCGCCACCCAGCTCAAGGTGATGCCGGAGGACACCCGCGAGCGCTCGCGCCTGCTGTCCTCGCGCGACCACTTCGGGGCGCTGGTGGGCACCAGCCGCAAGATGCGCGAGGTCTTCACCTTCCTGGAGCGCATGGCGCCCAGTGATTCCGACGTGCTCATCCAGGGCGAGACGGGCACCGGCAAGGAGCTGTGCGCGGAGGGGCTGCACCGCGAGGGCCCGCGAGCGAAGAAGCCCTTCGTGGTGGTGGACCTGGCGGGCATCGCGCCCTCGCTCATCGAGTCGGAGCTGTTCGGCCACGTGAAGGGCGCCTTCACCGGAGCGCACGGCGACAGGGCCGGCGCCTTCGAGCGCGCCCAGGGCGGCACCGTCTTCCTCGACGAAGTGGGCGAGCTGCCCCTGGAGCTGCAGCCGCGCCTGCTGCGGGTGCTGGAGCGCCGCGAGGTGAAGCGCGTGGGCGGCAATGACTACCGAACGCTGGACCTGCGGGTGGTGGCCGCCACGCACGTGGACCTGGAGGCGGCGGTGAAGGCGGAGAAGTTCCGCCGGGACCTCTTCCACCGGCTCGCCGTGCTGCGCGTGGTGCTGCCGCCGCTGCGCGAGCGCCCGGAGGACATCCCGCTGCTCATCGACACCGTGCTGGAGCGCCTGGGCAAGCCCCCCAGCGCTCTGTCGGACCAGACGCGAGCGCTGCTCCTGCAGTACCCGTGGCCCGGCAACGTGCGCGAATTGCGCAACGTGGTGGACCGGGTGGTGAACCTGGGCGAGGAGTCCCTGCCGGACATCGACCCGGGAGTCCCCCACCGGGCCGCGTCCCGCGCGGGCGGGGAGCTGGACCTCGCCCGGCCGTTCAAGGAAGCCAAGGAGCAGCTCGTCGAGGGCTTCGAGCGCGACTACCTCATGAGCCTGCTCAAGCGCTGCGAGGGCCGCTTCAACCGCGCCGCGAGAGAGGCCGGCATCGACCGGGTCTACCTGCGCAAGCTGATGCGCAAGCACGGCCTGGAGCTCAGTGACGGCAAGCCCGCGGCGGACGACGACGCCGGGTGACAGCAGTCACCCACCCGAACGGGGTCGGGTGACTCCAGTCACCCACCGGGGGACCCGGGCCCGGGGGGCTCCCCTCTGAGGGCCCCTTGGGGAAGCGAGCGAAAGGGGTTGGTACGCCTCCTGCTTTGGAACAGCGCACACGGCCGCGACTGGCCCCACACGCACTCCGAAGAAGGAACCCTCCCATGACCCTCTCCG
>NZ_RAWB01000712.1 GCF_003612055.1 Corallococcus llansteffanensis | reverse complement strand
CACCAGCGGCGCGGCGAGCGTGGCGCGCAGGGTCCGCGAGAAGAGGTGGTGCAGTCGGAGTGCATGCATGAACGGCTCCCAGGCAAAGTGGTCTTGGAACGACGGAAATGGAGATGCCCGGTGCTTCGACACCGGGGTCATTCCCTTTGGGACATCCGACCGCGTCGTCCTTCAGGGTCGCTCAGGCCCGGAGTAGCGTGTGCGCAGGACCCGACTGGAGCCCCCCTTGCGTCGTGATGTCGCCGTGCTGCTGGAGAACGCCCCGTCGCGGCGCCGGGCCTTGTCCGAAGCGGCCTTCGTGTTCTTCGCTGTGCTCGGGCCCGCGTCGGTGGGCCGGGCGGGCCGGGGCGCCCTGGTGGCGGTCTCGGTCGCGCTGCTGGCGTGGGGGCTGGCCCTGCTGCGCCCCTGGGAGGCGACGCGGCGAGGGGCGTGGTTCGGCATCCTGGGGCTCATCGTGGCGCTGAGCGGCACGGGCACGGGCGCGTGGGTCGCCTCCGATGCGGAGGTGGAGAAGGGCTTCTCGATGTCCATGGCGCCGCTGGTCATCCGCGCGCTGGGGATGTGCCTGCTGGTGGCGGTGCTGCTGTGGCGCGACGGCCAGGGGCCCGCGCAGGTGGGGCTGGTGCGCGAGGGCTGGGGGAAGGAGCTGCTCCTCGGCGTGCCCGTGCTCGCCGCGACCTACGTGGTGCACCTCGCCGCGTCGGTGCCGCTGGCGGCTGTCGCCGTGGCGCTGAAGCTCGCGGGCAAGGAGCTGCTGGCGCGCAAGGACGTGGCGGCGGCGCTGATGGACACGGGGCTGGGGGTGCCCGCGTTCGCGGCCATCATGGTGGTGGTGACGGGCTTCGAGGAGTTCGTCTTCCGAGGCTTCCTCGTGCCCCGCCTGCGCGTGGTGTTCGGCCGATGGGTGCCGGCGGTGCTGGGCGCGGCCGTCCTCTTCTCCGTGGGGCACTTCTACGAAGGCACGCTCGCCGTCTTCCAGACCTTCGTGATGGGCGCCTGGTTCGGGTTCGTCTTCTGGTACCACGGGCGGCTGTTGCCATTGATTGTCGCGCACGCGGCGTTCAACACCATCAGCTTCGCGCTGGTGATGTGGCTGTCCCGCTCCGGCTTCCTGGACAAGCTGCCGCCCCTGTGAAGGGATGGATGGCCCCGCCCAAGCCCTGGTGGAAGGTCTGGTGAGCAGGGCCAGGGCTCCCATTCTCTAGGGGACGGGCGGCGGGGCGTAGAGGATGGTTCCCTGCTGATTCATGACCAGGGTGATCCGGTCCCACGACACCTCGTTGAAGAGGATGACCTCCGGGGCGGTCCCGGGTTCCCGCAGGTACCACTGCTCCAGGGTCAGGTCGGGGCGCGACATCCTCGCACCCCCTTCCGGGAAGATGTGCGCTGACACCTCCATCACGTCCGTCGGTGAGCGCTCCATGAAGATGAGGACGAGCTCCGGATTGTTTTTAGAGCCGTGGATGGCTTGACTGATGAGCGTATCGCCCATGAGGCTGCCGGACAGGTTGCGCGTGGTGAACCAGTCGGGCTGATCATGGGAGCTGACGGTCCACATGGCCATGTACTGGCCATCGCCATCCTCCGTCAGGGCACCGACTCCGTTGTAGGGACGGCCGTCCGCGAACGTATCCGGCAGGTTGGTGGGACCGTAGGGAGACATTCCCTGTCCGGCGATCTTCGCGGTGTAGGTGTCTTGCTGTGTGAGGTGGACGAGGAAGTCCGACACGGAGCCGTCTGCCTTCTGCAGATACAAGGCGCCCGTCGTCTGGTCCACCAGCACCGAGCCGCCCTTCACCTCCCGGAAGACACGCAGGTTTTCGGGCCGGAGGCCTGGAAGCCCCGCGGCGACGAGCACTTCCACCGGCGGGACCGGCTTCGTGGGCATGGCGCGCGGCACGTTCATGAGGAAGTCCGCGGGCACCTCCGAGACCACGCCCGGGCTCGTGTAGATGAGCCTCCTGCCATTCGGATCCACGAAGACGGGGCGTCCCCCGATCCCCATCTCGATGCGCACCGTCGCCGGATCCACCCCCGCGACCTTGAGCGCATCGCGCTGGTAGTTCTTGAGGGAGGGCGCCATCATCATGCGCGTGTCCCGGGCACTCGCCACCGTGCTGGGGCGCTGCATCCACTGGACGTAGTCCTGGGCGACGTCCGCGGGCACCTTCGTCGCGTCTCCGCCCGACGCGGCGACCGCGCTCCGGTAGGCATCCTCCGGGGACACGCCCCGGCCCAGGTGGTAGCGCTGAAACAACTCCAGCGCCTGCGGCGTGAAGAGCCGCTCGGCGCGGACCACCTGGTTGAGCGCGCGCTCCGCGTCGGTCAGGGTCTCCGGGGCCGTCACCGCGCGGTTGGCGATGTCCGCGACCTGTTCGAACGTGTAGCCGCCGGACTGGAGCTGCCGCAGCGTGGTCAGCGTCGCGTCCGTCACCTCGGCGCCATCGTCCAGCCGGCTCGCCAGCCGCAGGCCCAGCGGCGACGCGAGGAGCTGCTCCAGCGAGCCGAGCATCTGCGCCGCCTCCGTGGCGGCCGTCGCGCCGCGCATCACGCGCACCGCCTGCGCGATGTCCGCCCCGTCCATCACGATGCCGAACAGGTTGAGCCCCTGCTCCAGCAGGTACTGGAACGCGTTGGGGTCCTCCACGCCGGAGAGCTGCCCGAACTGCGCCAGCCGCTGCGCATCCACGAAGCGCTCGTGGGTGCGGAACATGCCGTAGCCGCCGGCCAGCAGCGACGTGCCCGCCATCGACGCGATGAGCAGCGGCGCCGCCGCCCCGCCCGTCGCCACCGTGAGGATGGTCGCGCCCAGCCCCGCCACCGCGCCCGTCAGCCCGATGGCCAGGTCCTTGCGCCCCTGGGTCTGCTGCTGCTCCGCGTACTTGTCGAAGAGCCCGCCCGTGAAGATGAGCGCCCGTCCCAGCGGGCCGGGCTGTCCGTTGGCGCCGCCCGCCTCGCCCGGTGACGTGAGCCGCGAGGCCAGGGCCTCGAAGGCGCGGCTCGCGGACGGCAGCAGGTCCATCGCGGTGGGCGGAGGCACGGCCTTCGCCAGATTGCGCTGCAACGTCGCCACGTCCGCCAGCGCGCCCTGGAGCAGCGTCCCGTAGCTCTGGGTGAGGCCCGCGGTGGTCCCCGCGAAGCCCGGCTGCGAGGTGATGCGCTGGAGCATCGCGTCGCTGGACGCGGTGCTCGCCTCCGGGGCGAAGGACGTCGAGCCGAACTGGACGGACGGGCTGAGCTGTCCGTCGAAGACCGTGAAGCGCGCGGTCATGCCGGGCGCGAGCCCCTGGACCACCTGCGCGGGATCCACCACGCCCAGGAGCGGGTTCTGCTGGTAGAGCGCCGAGACGCGCGCGGAGGCCTGGTCCTGATACGCCTGGAAGGTGAGGCCGGAGGCGCGCAGCTCCCCGGCCGTGCTCAGCGCCTGCGTGAGCCGCTGGCCCCCTTCCGTCGTGCCGAACGCGGGGGCCGGACTGACAGCGCCCCGGCCCGAGTACTGGCTCATCGCATCCACGACGGCCTGCCGCTGGGAGACAGGCAGGGACAGCAGCTGCTCGCCCGACACGGGCAGGCCGGTGAGGACCCCGTTCGTCAGGCGCGACAGCTGGGGCCCCAGCGCCGCGGGCTGCCCCGTCATGCCGGCGGGCGCGGCCTTCCAGTCCCGCTCCACGCCCTGGCACTGGGTGTTGAGCGCCTGCATCTCCGTGGTCAGCGTCTGGAAGGGCTCCGGCTGCTGGAGGATGCCCATCAGCGCCTGGAGCTCGGCGGCGGCCACCGCCAGCGCGCCCCACTGCTCAGGGGTGGCGTTGGGCAGCAGCAGCGCCGCGCGGTTCAGGTCCGAGCGCTGCGAGGCGAGCTGCGCCTCCGCGAACTCGCGCACGTACGTGTCGAAGCCCTTCTCCGAGGGGGCGTTCACGTAGGCGGACATCGCCACCAGCGCCTCGGACTGCGCCTGCACGGCCTGCGACTCGAGCACCGCCTGCCCGGCCTGCGCGCGCTGGGGCCCCTGGGGCAGCAGCGCCTGCGCCTGTGCCATCACGCCCGCGAGCGCCCCCGCCTCCGAGGCCAGCGCGGCGGCCGGCGCTCCGGCCAGGTCCGAAGGCACGTTGGAGAGCGTCCCCGAGGCCTCGGCCAGCGCCTGCTGACCGGCGGTGATGAGGATGGCGAGGGACTGGGGGTTGGGCGGCTTGCGGGCCAGCTCCAGCTTCAATTCCTCCCTCGCCAAGGTCAGGGGCTGCGTCATGCCCTGGCTCAACGG
Organism: Corallococcus llansteffanensis; assembly: GCF_003612055.1. Taxonomy (GTDB): domain Bacteria; phylum Myxococcota; class Myxococcia; order Myxococcales; family Myxococcaceae; genus Corallococcus; species Corallococcus llansteffanensis. The sequence continues at coordinate 243 of NZ_RAWB01000712.1, read as the reverse complement.
ATCCGCCGCGCCGCCGGAAGCGCGCGTCGTGGGCAGCATGCGCGCGAGCTGCTGGAGCGCCTGCGCGCCGCCCATGAGCAGGGAGCCCACGCTGAAGCCCGGCGTGGTGCCAGCGCGCGCGTCCTGTTGGGGCACCGCCGTCTTGGTGGCCGTGGTGACGAAGGTGCTCACCGTGCTGACGACCTGCTGGAGCGCGAGCAGGCCGGTATTGACCGGTGGCGTGACGACGGGCGGAGGCAGGAC
>NZ_RAWB01000711.1 GCF_003612055.1 Corallococcus llansteffanensis | reverse complement strand
GAATCCTGATCGTCGACGACGATGACTCCGTCCGCGACGTGATCTCCGTGCTCCTCCGTGAGGAGGGCTACAACTGCGTCGTGGCGAATGGCGCCGAGATGGCGCTCGACGTCGCGGGGGAAGAAGAGACGCCGCTCGTCATCAGCGACATGAAGATGCCGGGTCGCGACGGGCTGTGGCTGCTGGAGAACCTGCGCGAGCGGCTGCCGGACACGTCCGTCATCATGCTCACCGGCTACGGCGACACCGAGTCCGCGGTGGACTGTCTGCGCCGGGGCGCGGTGGACTACCTGCTCAAGCCACCGAAGCTCACCGACCTCATCCGGGCCATCGAGCGCGCGCTCGCCAAGCGCCGCATCGAGATGGCGCGCAAGCGCTACCAGAAGAAGCTCGAGGGCAAGGTGCGCGACCGCACCGCCGAGCTGCGCAGCGCGCTGCACAACATCGCCAACACGTACCAGAACACGCTGCTGGCGCTGGTGGCGGCCCTGGACGCGCGCGAGCACGAGACGAGCGACCACTCCCAGCGCGTGGTCAGCTACACGTCCGCCATCGCCAGCCGCATGGGCATCCACGGCAAGCAGATGGAGGAGATCGGCCGCGGGGCGCTCCTGCACGACATCGGCAAGATTGGCGTGCCGGATGCCGTCCTGCTCAAGCCCGGCAAGCTCACCCCCGACGAGTGGCTGGAGATGCGGCGTCATCCGGAGATCGGCTTCCAGATGATCCAGAACATCCCCTTCCTCTCCACCCCGGCGGACATCGTCCTGTCGCACCAGGAGCGGTTCGACGGCGCGGGCTACCCGCGCAACCTGCAGCGCAACGAGATCCACATCGGCGCGCGCATCTTCGCGGTGGCGGACACGCTGGACGCGATGACGAGCGACCGGCCGTACCGCAAGGGCACGACGTTCGCCAACGCCATCCAGGAGATCAAACGCTGCGCCAACACCCAGTTCGATCCGGACGTGGTGAAGGCGTTCCTCGACATCGGTGAAGAGGGACTGATCCGCATCAAGAAGGAGATGGCGGAGAAGAAGCTCAACCCGATGCAGGCCGCCGCCGACGCCGCGGAGGCCGAGACGGAGCTGGCGCGCCTCACCGACCTGGATGACGAACCGGATCACACCCCGGTGGGCCCCTCCAGCGCGGCCACGGCCACGGCGCTGGCCACCCCGCCCGTCGCCATCCGCTCCGCCTCCGGCACCGAGGGCTGAACGTCCCGACGGGAGCGATGGGTTTCCCCCGGGTGGGTTGTTATGAACGCGGAACGCCCCGTGATGACCGCCCCCCTGCCCGCTCCCAATCCGCTCGCCCCTCCGCTGCTCGACGCGCAGGGGCGGTGCATGACGTACCTGCGGCTGAGCATCACGGACCGCTGCAACTTCCGCTGCACCTACTGCTCGCCTGCGTCCTGGGGCGGCAAGAAGGACCTGCTGGACGCGGGTGAGTTCGAGCGCATCGTCTCCGTGTTCGCGCGCATGGGCATCCGCCGCGTGCGCCTCACCGGCGGCGAGCCCCTCATCCGGCCGGACATCCAGGAGATCGCCCGGAGGCTCGCCGCGGTGCCGGGCGTGCAGCACCTGGCCATCACCACCAACGCGAGCCGCCTGGAGTCGCTGGCCGTCCCGCTGCGCGACGCGGGCGTCACCCAGCTCAACCTGAGCCTGGACACGCTGTCGCCGGAGACGTTCCGGCGCATCTCCAAGCAGGGGGACTTCGACGCGCTGATGCGCGGCATCGACTCGGCGGCGGGCGCGGGCTTCCAGTCGCTGAAGCTCAACGTCGTGGTGATGCGCGGCCTCAACGACCACGAGGTGCCCGCGCTGGTGGCCTTCGCGCACGCGCGCGGCATCACCCCGCGCTTCATCGAGTTGATGCCCTTCGGCCAGGGCACGCCGGTGCCCACGGCGGAGCTGCTGGAGCGCTTGAAGGCCACGGGCGTGGCGCTCACCGAGGAGCCGGCGGAGGACGCCGCGTCCCCCACGTCCGGGCCGGCGCGCTACTGGCGGACTGCGGGCGGGCGCGTGGGGTTCATCTCCCCGCTGACCCAGAACTTCTGCGGCGGGTGCAACCGGGTGCGGGTGGCGTCCAACGGGGACCTGCGCAGCTGCCTGGGCGGCCGGGCGCAGGCGCCGTTGCACCAGCTCATCCGGGGCGGAGCCACCGACGCGGAACTGGCCATGGCCGTGCGCCGCGCGCTGGGGGACAAGCCGGAGGGGCACCGTTTCACGGAGGCCGGAAACGGCGCCACGCTCCTGCCCATGATGGGCATTGGCGGCTGAGGGCTACTTCACCAGCCGGATGTTGACGGGGTAGCGGTAGAGCTCGCCGTCGTTGGCCTTCAGGCCGGCGATGACCGTGAAGACGATGGACGCCAGCGCCACGATGGGCACCAGGATGAAGCCCACCGCCACGCACATGAGGACGGCGGAGATGGCCATCGCGATGAAGGTGGTGATCTGGAAGTTGAGCGACTCCACCGCGTGCGCGCGGACGAAGGACGACTCCTTGCCCTTGGTCAGCATCAGGAACAGCGGCACCGCCCAGCCCAGGAAGCCCGCGCCCACCACGATGCCGGCGATGGAGCCCAGATGGGACAACATCCCCATCGTCTTCTCATCCGAGGTCGCCGTGGGCGAACCGGTGATGAACGTGCCGAACTGCTGATCCTCGCGCTGCCCTGGGTCCATGAAACGCCCTCCGAAGTCTGAATGGGGCGCGACGGGATGCGCCCGGAAGGCTCGCAACATGGCACGCCGCGTCGGTGCCTGTCATCCAGCGGACAGGGTGCCCCCTCAGGGGACCCCGTCCGCCTGGAGGGCTCAGCGGTACAGCTCGCTGCCCGCCTTCTTGAATTCCTCGCTCTTCTCCTTCATCCCCGCCTCCAGCGCCCGGACCTCATCGACGCCGACCTTGTCGGCGTAGTCGCGCACGTCCTGGGTGATCTTCATGGAGCAGAAGTGCGGGCCGCACATGGAGCAGAAGTGGGCGACCTTCGCGCCTTCGGCGGGGAGCGTCTCGTCGTGGAAGGCGCGGGCGCGCTCGGGATCGAGCGAGAGGTTGAACTGATCCTCCCAGCGGAACTCGAAGCGCGCCTTGGACAGGGCGTTGTCGCGGGCCTGGGCGCCCGGGTGGCCCTTGGCGAGATCCGCGGCGTGGGCGGCGATCTTGTACGTGATGACGCCTTCCTTCACGTCATCCCGGTTGGGCAGGCCCAGGTGCTCCTTGGGCGTCACGTAGCAGAGCATCGCCGTGCCGAACCAGCCGATCATCGCCGCGCCGATACCGCTGGTGAAGTGATCGTAGCCCGGCGCGATGTCCGTGGTGAGGGGCCCCAGCGTGTAGAACGGCGCCTCGTGGCACACGGCGAGCTGCTTCGTCATGTTCTCCTGGATGAGGTGCATGGGGACGTGGCCGGGGCCTTCGATCATCACCTGCACGTCGTGCTTCCAGGCCACCTTCGTCAACTCGCCCAGCGTCTCCAGCTCGCCGAACTGGGCGGCGTCGTTGGCGTCGGCGATGGAGCCGGGGCGCAGGCCGTCGCCCAGGCTGAAGCTGACGTCATACGCCTTCATGATCTCGCAGATCTCCTCGAAGTGCGTGTAGAGGAAGTTCTCCTGGTGGTGGGCGAGGCACCACTTGGCGAGGATGGATCCACCGCGGCTGACGATGCCGGTGAGGCGCTTCGCGGTGAGCGGGACGTACTTGAGGCGGACGCCCGCGTGGATGGTGAAGTAGTCCACGCCCTGCTCGGCCTGCTCGATGAGGGTGTCGCGGAAGATGGCCCAGGTGAGCTCCTCCGCCTTGCCGTTGACCTTCTCCAGCGCCTGGTAGATGGGCACGGTGCCGATGGGCACCGGGGCGTTGCGGAGGATCCACTCGCGCGTCTCGTGGATGTTGCGGCCGGTGGACAGGTCCATGACGGTGTCCGCGCCCCAGCGGATGGACCAGACCATCTTCTCCACCTCCTCTTCGATGGAGGACGTGACGGCGGAGTTGCCGATGTTGGCGTTGATCTTCACCAGGAAGTTGCGGCCGATGATCATCGGCTCCAGCTCCGGGTGGTTGATGTTCGCGGGAATGATGGCGCGGCCCCGGGCGATCTCATCGCGCACGAACTCCGGGGTGATGACACGCGGGATGGCGGCGCCAAAGGAATTGCCGGGGTGCTGCGCGGCGAGTGACGCGTCCAGCTTCTGGTTCTCACGCACGGCGACGTATTCCATCTCCGGCGTGATGATGCCCTTGCGGGCGTAGTGCATCTGGCTGACGTTGCCGCCGGCCTTCGCGACGCGGGGCTTGCGGAGGTGGCTGAAGCGCAGACCGGCGAGGCGCGGATCGGCCTCACGGGCGCGGCCGTACTCGGAGGTGATGCCGGCGAGCTCCTGGGTGTCCGCGCGGGCGTGGATCCAGTTCTCACGCAGGGCGGGCAGGCCCCGGCGCAGGTCGATGTCCGCGGCGGGGTCGGTGTAGGGGCCGCTGGAGTCGTAGACGTGGAC
>NZ_RAWB01000710.1 GCF_003612055.1 Corallococcus llansteffanensis | reverse complement strand
CACCACGCCCACCGCGAACCCCAGCGCCGTCACCGACACCCACCCGGGCACCTGGAACCCCACCAGGCGCAGCGCCCGGGCCTGCGCGGCCCCCAGCAGCGCGCCCGCCAGCGCGTACGTGCCCAGCTCCGCGAGCCGCCGCACCACCCCCTCCTCCACGAGCGACAGCTTCTCGACGGCCGCAAGGCGCAGGATCCACTCCAGCCCCTGCGCGTAGAGCTCCGCCAGCCCGTTCACGAAGAACAACCCCAGCACGGTGACCAGCGCCAGCAGCGCCACCTGGAAGAGACGGGAGACCATGACCCGCAGTCTGCGCGAGCACGCCCGCCCATTGCCAACCGCGCGGCCCCTCGGATGCTCGCCGGCCAACGGCGCTGTCGCCCGGTGGAGGTGATTCGGGGCGGATGTAGGGCAGGCACCCGATGAGCAGGGTAGGCTTCACCGGGTGCGCTTCGCCTACCACCAGCGTCTGTCGGTGGCCGAGCAACGGGTCTACCGCCAGGGCGACGCCGTCACGAAGGTGCCGCTGCGCAGGCCCGCCACGCCGCGACCGTGGGTGGAGGGAGTGCGCGAGTCGAGCCTCTTCCAGCAGCGCGTCCCCCCGGCGGGCGCCCCGAAACGCCGTGAAGCGGCGGACACTGGGAAATGGAGCACGAGCACAAGGCGCGGCGGGCGGTAGATTCGCGCCCCTATGGCGCATCCCACCGACGACAAGAACTTCCGCCTGCCCACCACCCTGCGTCCGCGCCGTCATGCGGCGACGGTGACCCTGGACCTGGAGGGACGCACCTTCACGGGCGAACAGCGCGTGGAGCTGGAGCTGTCCCAGCCCACGCAGGAGATCATCCTCCACGCCAACGCGCTGGACCTGGGCGACGTCACCTTCCGCGCCGGCAATGACACGCGCAAGCCCACGTCCACGCGGGCGGTGCCGGTGAGCGAGACGGTGGTGCTGACGTTCGACGCGCCCCTGCCCGTGGGACAGGCCACGCTGGACGTGCGGTGGAAGGGGCGCTTCTCGGAAGGGCTGCGCGGGCTGTACGCGGCGGGCAAGGTGGCCGCGACGCAGTTCGAGGCCGCGGACGCGCGCCGCCTGTTCCCCTGTTTCGACGAGCCCGCCTTCAAGGCCCGCTGGGCCATCACGGTGCGCGTGCCGCCGGGCCACACCGTGCTGGGCAACGGCAAGGTGGTGAAGGACGAGCCGGACGGCGAGCTGCGCCGCGTGACGTTCCAGGAGACGGAGCTGCTCAGCTCATACCTGGTCGCGCTGGTGGTGGGGCCGCTCGTGGGCACGCCCGAGGAGACGGCGCAGGGCGTCGCGGTGCGCACCTGGGCGCTGCCGGAGAAGGCGCACCTGGCGAAGTTCGGCCAGGACGTGGCGCTGGCGGTGCTGCCCCGGCTGCAGGACTACTTCGGGCTGCCGTATGCCTTTGGCAAGGTGGACCAGGTGGGCATCCCGGACTTCGAGGCGGGCGCGATGGAGAACGCCGGCCTCATCACCTACCGGGAGGTGGCGCTGCTGCTGGATCCGGCCACCGCGCCCCTGTCGGTGCAGAAGCGGGTGGCGGAGGTGGTGACGCATGAGCTGGCGCACCAGTGGTTCGGCAACTGGGTGACGATGGTGTGGTGGGACGACCTCTGGCTCAACGAGGCGTTCGCGACGTGGATGGCCTTCAAGATTGTCGACCAGTGGCGGCCGGACTGGCGCATGTGGCTGGACTTCGACGCGCACCGGGCGAGCGCGCTGGCGCTGGACGCGCTCAAGTCCACGCACCCCATCCACGGAGAGGTGCGCAACGCGGGCGAGGCGGGTGAGAGCTTCGACGCGATCACGTATGAGAAGGGCGGCGCGGTGCTGCGGATGATCGAGGGGTTCCTCGGCGAGGGCCCCTTCCGCGAAGGCATCCGGCTGTACATGCGCAAGCACGCGCGCGCGAACGCGGTGAAGGACGACCTGTGGAACGCGCTGGGCGAGGCGGCGAAGCAGCCGGTGTCGGAGCTGGCCACGGCGTGGATTGGCCAGAGCGGCTTCCCGCTGGTGTCGGTGAAGGTGGAGGGGCGCGACGTCACGCTGACGCAGCGGCGCTTCTATTCGGAGCCGGGGGTGAAGAGCCCGGAGACGTGGCCGGTGCCCATGGTGCTGCGCTTCGAGGACGGCACGGGCGTGCGCGAGCAGCGCGTGCTGTTCCGCGACTCGCAGGCGACGGTGAAGCTGGAGGGCACGGGCGAGGTGAAGTGGCTGTGCGCGAACGGTGGCTCCACGGGCTTCTACCGGGTGGCGTACGAGAAGGTGGCGCTGGAGAAGCTGGCGACGAACCTGGGGACGCTGGCGCCGTCGGAGCGCATCTCGCTCTTGGCGGACACCTGGGCGCTGGTGCGCGCGGCGCAGGCGCCGGTGTCGGACCTGCTGGACCTGGCGGGGCGCTTCGGCGACGAGGAGGACGAGGCGGTGCTGGACGAGCTCGTCGGGCGGCTCGCGTACATCGAGGGCCGGCTGACGGAGGGCGCGGACCAGGAGCGCTTCCGCCGGTGGGTGGAGTCGCTCTTGGGCGGCGGCCTGAAGAAGCTGGGCTGGCAGTCCGCGAAGGGCGAGCCGGACCGGGTGCGGCTGCGGCGCGCGGCGCTGGTGCGCGCGGTGGGTGGGCTCGCGCGGAGCCCGGAGACGCTGGCGGAGGCGCGGCCGCTGGTGGCGCGGATGCTCCAGGGGGACAACACGGCGCTGGACGCCAACCTGCTGGACACGGCGGTGGGCATGGTGGCGCGGGCGGGAGACGCGGCGCTGTTCGATGAGCTGCTGCAGCGGATGCCGAAGGAGCCGGACCCGGCGACGCAGCGGCGCTACCTGATGGCGCTCACGTCCTTCGAGGACGTCAAGCTGACGGAGCGGGCGCAGGCGCTGCTGTTCTCGGAGACGGTGAAGACGCAGGACGTGGCGAGCTTCGCGACGGGCCTGTTGGGCAACCGCACCGGGCGCGACGCGTGGTGGGAGCAGCTCCAGAAGCGCTGGAAGGAGCTGGTGGCGCGCACGGGCGCGGCGCCCATGCTGCTGCGCCGGGTGGTGGAAGGCCTGGGCCTCTTGCGCACGCGCGAGCACCTGGAGCAGATGAAGGCGCTGCTGCAGGCGAACCCCATCCCCGAGGCGCAGCAGGCCACGGCGCAGACGCTGGAGCGGCTGACGCAGGACGTGGCCCTGCGCGAACGCGTGGCCCCGGAGGTGGCCGCGTGGCTCAAGCGGCGGCCGTGAGGGACTGAGGGCGGCCGGGAGGAGCGTGCTATCAGGAGTCGGCGCACCCTCCCGGTGCCTCTTGAGGAGAGCCGATGTGGAGGTCGCTCCTGTGCGGTATGGCCTTGGGGCTGGGGTGCTCAGCCTCCCGGCCCCTGCCCGGCGTCGTCCAACCGGATCCAGGTGAGCGCCTGGCGAGCATCCCAGGTCCCCTTCCCGGCCATGGGCCGTACAAGTCCTTCTCCGACGCGTTGATCGCGGCCTGCCCGCTGATCCTGCAACAGCCCCAGGCCACCGCGGGCCGTCCGACCGACCAGGAGTTTCCGCTGCGCTGGAGGCTCTCGCAGGAGTACTGCGCCTGGGTCTATTACACGCCCGACCACCAGTTCGAGTTGAGCATGCTGGCCACCAGCGCGGTGCAGGATGATTCGCGCAAGAGGAGCTGCGCGCTCCCGCCCGTCGTCACGGATCCGCGTCACCCTCCGGAGAGCCTGGGCTACGTCTTCATCCTCCACAACCATCCCTTCGAGAACGAGCTCTCTGATTTCGACATCCGCTTCGCCGTCGCCATGGCGGACGTCCACGGGCTGACCGTGAGCACCCGGGCGGGCCTCGTTCCGCTTTCCATCATCGCGTTCTTCTCCCGAGGCCACGACGTCATGCAGCCCACGTGCGATGGGTTCTTCCAGTACGTTCCCAGCACCGGGCAGATCATCCGGTGGACCGCGCGGGAGCAGGGACGATGGCAGAGCAAGCAGATCGCCACGCTCACCTGGCTCGATGACACGAACTACCGCATCCAACGGCAGTAGGACGGCATCCTCCATGCGCTTGCGCCCCCTCTTCCTCGTGTCTGGCCTGACGCTCTGCGGTTGCATCACGGCCCATCGTCCCGCGCTCGTGGAGGCAGAGCCTTCGCTCGTCTTCCCTTCCTCGTTCGTCAGCAGCACCGTGGGGGCGGCCGAGGGAAAGACTTATGAGCTGGACGGCGCCATGTTGCGCGCGCTCTCCCTCGCGACCACGGACTTCCTTCCGCCCACCACGCCTTCGACGCCCTGCTGGGACCGGCCGGAGTCGCACCGATACCGGATCCTCCGCGAGCAGGACGTCATCTTCATCCGGATCGACGAAGACCCCGCCGCCTGTGGCCGGCAGGTGCCGGCCCTGCACTCCGGCGCGAAGTACGCCATCCATGCGGATGGGCGGCTCTTGCGGCGCATCCTCGATGGTGAGCCGGAGCCAGGCCTGAAAGACGGCTCCGGCGAGGACGACACGGGGGAGGAAGCCGCGCCCGGC
>NZ_RAWB01000070.1 GCF_003612055.1 Corallococcus llansteffanensis | reverse complement strand
GTCCGGGTGGAGGGCAGCGGAGGCAGGGCGGCGGCGGGCGCGGAAGGATTCATCGTGGGCTCCATCGAAGGTGGGGAGGTGGGGAGCGCATCAGGCGCTGGTCAGGACCTGGAGCAGCGCCTGGGTGAGGCCGGCGATGGTGGGGTGGTCCCACATCAGGGTCGGATCCAGCGACATGCCCAGGTGGTCTTCCAGGTCGCCCGCGAGCGTGAGCGCATAGACGGAGTCGAGGCCGTACTCGGCCAGCGGCACGTCGGAGCGGATCTCGTCGGGCTTGCGCTGCACATAGGTGGCGATGCGCGCGGACAGCCACGAGCTGAGGGCGTCGGCGGAGGGGATGGACGGCATGCGTGATTCCTTTCGGTCAGGTCTCAGGGCTGGAGGCGGGCGACGGACGCCCACCTCCCAGCGGTTTCCGGGTCAGGTCGAAGGCCCGCGCGTCCTCGTGGCGCGCGAGCAGCTCCGTGAAGAGTCGTGTGCGAAGGCCTTCCGGCAGCGGGCCTTGCGCACGCTCCCGCCAGACGTCCAGCCGGTGCAACGCCGCGAGCAGCCACGCCGGATCCCCGAGGAACGGATCCCCGGCCTGCTGGCGCCACACGTTGAGGCAGGCGCTCGCGGCCATCAGCGTGATGGCCCGCGTCGTCAGGTCATAGGACGCAGGAGACGCGGTGGCGGTGAGCTCGCGGGGAGGCAGCGCGGCGGCCTCGCTCCGCAGGCCCTCCAGCTCCCGGGCGAAGGACTCCAGGCGCCCGCGCAGCTCGCGGGTCTCCGCGCCCGGAGTCGCGCTCAGCGCCTCCAGCCCTTCCAGCAGCGAGCCGGTGAACCCGTCCTGTCCGCCCCCGCCGAGGGCCAGCTTGTCGAAGGGCAGGGGTGGCAGCGGCGCGTCCAGGCGGAAGAGGTCCGCGGGCGCGGGCGTGGGGTTCGCCCAGCCGCGACGGGCGAGCAGGGGCAATTGCGGCAGCAGCGTCATCTGGCCGGCGACGCGGGCCAGGTGGCCGAAGCCCACGGGCTGCAGGTCGCGCAGCAGCTTCTGGAAGACGGCGGTGTCTCCGTCGCGCAGGTAGAAGCGCGCGCCCAGCACGGTGGACAGCCGGCCCATGGCGTCCATCAGGACGCGGGGCACCAGGTACTTCACGGCGGCGGTGGTGAGGCTGGCCTCGCGAGGCAGCAGGTGCACGCCGCGCGCGGCCGCCGTGGTGAAGGCGTCGCACAGCAGCAGGTCCGCGAAGGTGTCCGCGAGCACCGAGCGCGTCTGGGGCAGGTCCGCCACCGCGCGGCCGTACAACGTGCGCCCCAGCGAGGCGCGCAGCGTCGTGCGCAGCCCCGTGTCCACGATGCCCAGGAACATCCCGGGCAGCGCGACGCGCGTCACCTGGAAGGACTTGAGCGCCGTCTCCAGCCCCTGGCCCGGCGTGCCGAGCACTCCGTCCGCGGGCACCGGGCAATCCTGGAACGTGATTCCGCCCAGGGGCACGCCGCGCATGCCCGCGGTGCGGAAGCGGGGCAGGTGTGTCACGCGGTCCGAGGGCACGCGCGTCAGGTCCACCAGCACCTGCGAGTGGTTGCGGCTGCCCGTACCCGGCTGCGTGCGGGCGAAGAGGACCACCGCATCCGCGCGATGGATGTTGGAGATGACCTGCTTCGTGCCGCTCAGTCGCAGCACGTCCCCGGCGGGGAGCGCTTCGAACTCCGCGCGCGACAGGTCGTTGCCGTGTGCCAGCTCGTAGTAGCCGCACGCGAGCTTGCGATGGCGCAGGAGCAGGTCCGCCACGGTGCGACGCTGGGACGCGCTGCCCGCGGTCCACACGTTGACCGCGGCGATGAGCGAGCTGGCGCCGTAGCCCAGGCCCAGGCACGGGTCGCGGCGGAACACCGCGCGCATGATGCCGATCAGCCGGTCCAGCCCGGCCATCCGGCCGCCGTCCGAGACGGGGACGAACTCGGCGCCCAGGCCATACGCATCCAGCAGACGCTCCCCCGCGTCGAGCAGCTCGCCGCGCTCGTCCGCGCCGAGCACCTGGGAGAAGCCCACCGGGTTGGCGTCGTCCCACGGATCGCCCAGGCGCTGCTCCAGCGCTTCCACGGAGGTCGGATCAGCGGGGGGCGTCACGGCGCACCTTCCGTCCTGGCGTCGGTCAGCAGCGAGAAGGGGCCGGGCGCGTCCACCACCACGTCGGCCAGCCGGTCGAAGACGCTCGCGTCCCCGTGCTGCTCTTCCGGACAGAGGCGGGACAGGACGCGCACGAGGCAGGCCTCCAGCCAGAGTGCGTCCTTCCACAGCGGGCCCCGGGCTTCGCGCGCGTGGCCCAGCCAGAGCTGCAAGCACGCCGCGCCCGCGAAGCAGGCCTCGTAGTGCTCAGCCAGATGGAACGCCTCGGGCGGCACGTCGCGCGCGGACGGGGGCTGAACAGCCATGCGCTGGTGGACGGCGTCCGTGACGCGGCCCAGGGCCTGGGCCAGCTTCGCCACGGCCTGTGGTGCCTCGCCCCGATCCGCGAAGGACTGGAGCCGGAGGACGGCGTCGGGCAGCCCCTGCACGACGCTGCACCCGCCCATGGAGATGAGGCCCAGGCGCGACAGATCGGGTTCGGGGAGCGGAGCGGAGAGCGTCGTCGTCGTCGCGAGCCCGTCCGCGTCGCGCCGGCCCTGGCGGAAGGCCCGGACCAGCACGGGGAACTGGTTGATGACGGCGTTGCGGTTGACCAGGGTGCTGCCGTCGAAGATGGCGATGATCCGGTGGTCGCGCTCCACCTTCTGGAACATGCCGTGCGCATACACATCGGTGAGGAACGAGCGCGCGCCCATCAGGTCCGCGAGCTGCGCCAGCATGTCGTTGATGGCCGTGGGGACGAACGCCTTGGTGAGCGCGGAGGTGAGGCTCGCCTCGGAGGGGAGCGCGTGCAGGGCGCGGCTGCCCACGGTGCTCACGGCCTCCGCGAGCAGCAGTTGCGTGGCGGCGGTCCCCAGGGGCCGGCGGGCCCGGGGCAGATCCACCAGCCTGCGCTCGTAGAGGTGGTGCCCCTTCGCGAACTCCACCGTGAGGCGCAGCGCGTGGTCCGCGGCGCCCAGGGACATGGCCACCGCGGCGGTGCGGGTGAGCTGCAGGGCCTTGAGCACCAGCTCGATGCCACCACCCGGCTTGCCCACGAGCGCCGAGACGGGCACGTCCGCGTCGTTGAAGGCGATGCCGCTGATGTCCGCGCCCCGGATGCCGTGGGTCCGCTCCTTCGGCAGGCAGTGGAAGGCGCCCGGGGGAAGCTGTCGCTTGTCCACCAGGAACACACTGAAGCCCCGAGGCCCACCGGCCGGATCCGTGCGGGCCAGCACGCTGATGAGCTCGCCCCGCGTGGCGTTGTTGATGAGCCACTTCTCTCCGCGCAGCCGCCAGCCCTCCGTTGTCCGCGTGGCGGACAGCTCGCCGGCCAGCAGGTCGCTGCCATGGTGCCGCTCCGTCAGGCCCCAGGAGACGCGCGTGCCCTGGGACACCGCCTCGCCCAACGCCAAGGCCTGCTCCGCGGTGCCGCCCACCCACGTACACGCGCCGCCCAGGAACGTCTTCCCGTGGCCGATGGCGGCCGTGAGGTCGCGCCGGGCCACCGTGCGCCAGAGCGCCACGAGCTCCGGGTAGTGCGCGAGCCGTCCCCCGTGCTTCGTGGGGACGTAATTCGCTCCCAGGCCGAAGGCGTCCAACGCCTCGCAGGCCGCGTCGGGAAAGGCCTCCTTGCGGTCCAGCTCCGCGATACGCGCGGGCGCGAACGGGCCGTCCTGGAACTCCAGCTCCCGCAGCAGCGCGTCGAGCGCCAGGGAGGGCGAAGCGGCCGTGCTCATCCCACGAACTCCTCTTCGCCCGGGCCCCGCATCGCGCCCAGGCCGGGAGGCGGCTCCCCGGGCTGCGACTGGCGCGCCTGCAACACCTGAGCGTCCAGCTCCTCGTGCAGCGCGGGGAGCGCGTTCGCCAGGAACAGCCGGCGCATGGCGGCGCGCTGGATCTTCCCGCTCGTGGTGCGCTGCACGCTGCCGGGCTTGAGCAGCACCACTCCGCCCACGCGGATGCCGAACTCGCGCGACACGGAGACCTTGATGCGCGAGGCGAGCTGGCGGAACGCCTCCGTGTCGAAGCGGCCCTTCACCTCGTGGGTGACGACGACCGACTCCTCCTCGTCCGGCGGGGACACGGTGAAGACGGCGCCAAACCGCGTGGCCAGCTCCGGGTGCTGCGCCCGCACCTCGTGCTCGATGTCCTGCGGGTAGAGGTTGCGGCCGTGGGCGATGAGCATCTCCTTGATGCGGCCGGTGACGTAGACCTCGCCCTCGTGCACCAGGCCGAGGTCGCCCGTGCGCAGGTAGCCCGCGTCTCCGTCCGCCGTGACGGCCCCGAAGTTCGCGGCCGTGGCGACCGGGTTGTTCCAGTAGCCGCGCGAGACGCTGTCACCCCTCAGCCAGATCTCACCGATGCGATCCGGCCGCAGGGGTTCGCGCGTCGTCGGATCCACCACGCGCACGTCGTAGCCCTCCGGGACGCCGCAGCTCACCAGCTCCCGGGCCTGCTGGCCGTCGGTGGCGGGGCGGTACTCGTGGCGCTCCAGCAGCTCCGCGGCGACGCGGCGGACGACGGGCGCGCGGTGGGCGCGGCCGGAGACGAACACCGTGGCCTCCGCCATCCCGTAGCAGGGGCAGAGGGCGGACTCACGGAAGCCGGCGGCGGCGAAGCGCTCGGCGAAGGCTCGCAGCGTGGACGCCTGCACCGGCTCTGACCCGTTGGCCGCGAACTCCCAGCGCGACAGGTCCAACCCCGCGAGCTGCGCGTCGCTGACACGTCGGCGGCACAGCTCGAACGCGAAGTTGGGCGCCGCCGAATAGCCGATGTCGTGCTTGTCGATCATCCGCAGCCACAGGTGGGGCCGCATGACGAACGCGTTGGGCGTCATCAACACGCAGGCGCTGCCCAGGAACAGCGCGGGCAGCAGCTGCGCCATCAACCCCATGTCGTGGTACAGCGGGATCCATCCGCCGAAGCGAGTCCGATCCGTGAAGCCGAGCGCGCGCTGGAAGCTGGCCACGTTGTGCAGCAGGTTGTGATGCGAAACCATCACGCCCTTGGGCTCACCCGTGGAGCCGGACGTGTATTGCAGCAGCAACAGCGTGTCACGCGGCGTGGGCGGCATCCGCCACGCACCCGGGTCCCCTTCGCCCGCGACGTCCGTGGCCAGCACCGGCACGGCGTCCAGCCCCTCCGCGCCGGCCCACTCGGTGACGGCCGCGACGTGGGTGCTGTCGGTGAAGACGGCGCGCACGCCCGCGTCCCGGGCGATGGCTTGCACGCGGCGGCGCTGGTGCGGGTACTGCCCGGGCAGCGGGGCAGGGACGGCGATCATCCCGGCGTAGAGGCAGCCGAAGAAGCCCACCACGAAGTCCACGCCCACCGGGTAGAGCAGCAGGATGCGCTCGCCCGCGGGGAAGCGCTCCTGGAGCCATGCGCCCACCCTGCGCGCCTCGGCGTCCAGGCGCTGGTAGGTGAGCGTGGTGGCGCCGTCCGCGCGGTCCAGGTCGCGCACCAGCGTCACGGCTTCCTGGTCGGGGCGGGTCCGCGCGTGCTCGCGCAGCAGCTCGGTGATGTTGGGGGCGTGCTCAAACGCGGGCATGGGACCCTCTTGGCTCCGCGCGCGGCGGAGGCAGGTAGCCAATGGAGACGAAGTAGTCGAGGTAGAGGCGCAGGAAGGCGGGGTCCACCTCGCGGCAGACGATGCCCGTGCCCTCCAGCGCCGCGTGCAGGTTCGTGGTGTCGAAGTGCGGCTCGCTGCCCGCGTAGCCCACGTCCTCGGACGGGGTGTCCTCGGTGAACAGCGGATGGAAGCGGGTGAGCGCGTTGCCTTCGTCGCGCTCCACCGACGCGGTCAGCTCGCGGTACCACGTGGCGTAGGGCACGCGGCGCAGCGGGTAGCCGCACGCGTCCAGCATCTCCACCAGCTCGCTCCAGCGCACCGTGCGGGCCCCGGGCAGGTGGAACGCGGTGCCGTGACGCTGGCCGCTCAGCGCGACGTGCGCGACGACGCGGGCGCAGAAGTCCACGGGCACCATCTCCAGCAGCACGTTGAAGTCCAGCGCGGCGCCCAACTGGATGCAGCCCTTCATCGTCTCGTTGAGGAAGGTGTCGGTGGAGCAGGCGCCGGTGTCCTGCGCGCCGGTGATGAGGCCCGGCCGGTAGATGCACACCGGCAGTCCCCGGTGCCCAGCGAGCGACACCATCTTGTCGCCCACCCACTTGGTCTGCCGGTAGCCCCCCATGACGTTGGAGGGGTCGGTGAGCTCCGCTTCCGCGAAGTGCTGCGGGCCCGGGTGGCCGGGGAACACCGCGAGCGACGAGACGAAGTGCACGGGCTTCACGCGCTTGCGGCACGCCAGCCGCAGCACCTCCAGGGTGCCCAGCACGTTGACGGCCTTCAGGCGCGGATAGGGCAGCGCGTAGCTGGAGTGCGCGCCGTTGTGGATGATGACCTCCACCTCGGTGGTCAGCGTCGTGTACTCCGCGCGCGTGAGGCCGAAGTAGGGCCGGCCCAGGTCGCCCGCCACGCCGATGAGGCGGGCCGCGTCCGCGTCGCGCCACAGGCCGTAGCCGGTGAGGTTCTTGCGCACGCGCTCCAGCGCCTCGGTCGCGTCCTTCGCCCGCGCGAGCACGTAGAGGCGTGCGTCGGAGCGATCCAGCAGCTCGCGCACCAGGTACGCGCCGGTGTAGCCGGTGCCGCCGGTGAGCAGCACCGTGCGGTAGGGCGCGCTCGCCGGGGGCAGGGCGTCCGCATCAGGCCGGACGTCGTCCGGGAGCCGGGCCTCGGCCCACAGGTCCTCGCTGGCGAGGCTGCGCGGGCTCGCTTCGCGCGAGGACGGACCGCCCGTCTTCGCGCCGATCATCCGCACGAGGTGGGCGACGGTGGGCCGCTCGAAGAAGCGTCGCATTGCAGGGGCGACGCCGAACGCCTCCTTCACGCGCGCGGCCATCTGGGCCGCCGCCACGGAGTCGCCGCCGAGATCGAAGAAGCTGTCCTCGACGCCGACGCGCGGCACGCCCAGCACGTCCTGCCAGAGCTGCGCGATGCGCACCTCCTCGGGCGTGGCGGGCGCCACATACGCGGCGCTGGAGGGCTCGGACGAATCGCCCACCGGGAGCCGGGCGCGGTCCACCTTGCCATTGGGTAGCTTGGGCAGCTCCTCCAGGATGACGATGCGCGTGGGGACCATCACCTCGGGCAGGTGCTCGCGGGCGTAGGTGGCTAGGTCCGTGCGCAGGCCGGACACGGAGGTGGACAGGAGCGGCGCGTTCGCCGCACGGGAGGTGGCGTCACTCATCGCTGCTGCTCCTTCGGCTCGAAGACGGCGTCGAACGTGCCGGCGCGTCCGGCTTCAGGCACCCACAACCGCACCGAGTGGCCGTGGCGGTCGGCGATGGCCACCACGTCCTCCGGATCCATGGCCAGCGTCTCGTCCGCGTCCCAGAGCTGGCGCTCCACGTCCCAGGCCGTCTGCGAGGGTGTGGCGTTTCGCAGCAACCGCACCAGCGCCAGCGGTCGGACGAGGCGCCGGTTGGGGATGCCGGTGACGCTGAAGGCGCCCGGGCCGCGCGGCGTCTCCAGCAGCTTCGAAAGCCCGGTGCTCCGGTCGCCCCCGCCGGAAAGCTGACTCCAGCTCACGGTGTCACCGACAGGAGGCGGCGCGGCGCGGGCACCCAGCGTCACGTCGTAGCGGAAGCACGTGAGCTCGTTGGTGGCGTGGCCGCGCTTCAGCTCCAGGCGCACCGGCTGGTGGGCCCGCGCGGCGTGCTCGCGGAAGAAGGAGGGCGACAGGCACAGCTCGCGTTCCGCGGCGACCTGTCGGGCCACCGCCGCGGCCAGGTCTCGCGCGGGCAGCAGCGCGGGCGCCTTGTGCAACTGCACGGAGGCGTGGAAGGCCTCCAGCAGATCCAGGTCGCGGACATCGCCGACGAACACCGCGCCCTTCGCGCCGGCCACGCGCACGGCCTCGTCCAGCACGCGCGTCAGGTAGTCCGTGCCAGGGAAGTATTGGATGACGGAGTTGATGACCACGGTGTGGTCCGCGTCCGCCGGCAGCGTGGACAGGTGGCCCGCGTCACCGTGGATCAGCGTGACGTGGTCGGGCAGGGGACCCGCGCCCAGGGACGCGGCCGCCGTGCGCAGGGCGGCCTGGGACACGTCCAGGCCCAGGTACTGCTCGACGTGCGAGGAGAGGTGGCGCAGGACGAGCCCCACGCCGACACCCACGTCCACGAGGGTGCGGGGCTTCAGCGCGAGCACACGCTGCACGGTGTGGTGCAGCCACTCGCGCATCTGCGCTGGCGGGATGGGCTTGCCGGTGTAGCTGCTGAGCCAGCCGGAGAAGTCACGGTCCAGGTCGGTGCCACGCGCGCCCGTCTCCGGGTCGGTATAGGCGCCCTCCCAGACCTCGCCCCAGCGCCGCACGTGCGCGTCCTCCGCGCCCCGGTCCATCAGCCCCGGGCCGGGCGACACGAAGGCGACCAGCTCCGTGGAGCCATTGGCGCGCGACACCGCGACGACCGCGACGGAGGCCACCTGCGGGTGGCGCGACAGCACGCCCTCCACCTCGTCGGGTTCGATGCGGTGCCCGCGGATCTTCACCTGCCGGTCCACGCGGCCCAGGAACTCCAGCACACCGTCCGAACGCCAGCGCGCGCGGTCGCCGGTGCGGTACATGCGCCCCGGGCGCGTGGGGTGCGGGACGAAGCGCTCCTCCGTCAGCTCCGGGCGATTCAGGTAGCCCTGGCTGACACCCTCGCCGCCAATCCACAGCTCGCCGGAGACGCCAATGGGGACGGGCTCGCGCGCGGTATCCAGCACCAGGAGGTCCGTGTTCGCGATGGGCCGGCCAATGGGAATGACTCCCTGGCGCGCGTCCTGCTCCGCGTCCACTGCATGCACCGTGGACCACACCGTCGTCTCGGTGGGGCCGTACATGTTGAACAGCTTCACGCCGGGCAGCCGCGAGCACACGCGCTCCACGAGCCCCGCGGGGAGGATCTCTCCGCCCACGAGCACCGCGCGCGCCCCGCGCAGGGCGTCCAGCGCGGCGGGCTCGGCGGCCACGGCGGCCAGGAAGGACGGGGTGCTCTGCGTGAGGGTGACGCGCTCGCGGAGGCACAGCTCCGCGAAGGCGAAGTCGCCCTGCGCGTCCTCTGCCCCGGGAACACGCACGAGGTTGTTCACCAGGCCCTCGCTGGCGATGACCACCCGCGCGCCGTGGGTGAGCGGCCAGAGCAGCTCCAGCACGGAGATGTCGAAGGACACGCTCGTGAGCGCGAGCACGACGTCCTCGGGCCCGCAGCCGATGCGCGCGTCCATTCCGAGGAAGAAGTTCACCACGTTGTGGTGGCGCACCCCGGTGCCCTTGGGCTTGCCCGTGGAGCCGGAGGTGTAGAGCACGTAGGCGGCGTCCTGCCCGTCCGCGCCTGCCTTCAGCGGCGTCGTGGGCTGCCGGGTCCACTCCGGTGCGTCCACGTGCACCACGACGCGCGCGGGCAGCCCGGTGGGGCCCTCGCGGAAGGTGATGAGCGCGTGCAGGTCCGCGTCGGACGCGATGAACTCCAGGCGGTTCTGGGGGTAGCCGGGGTCGAGCGGCACATACGCGGCGCCCGCCTTCATCACCGCGATCATCGCGATGACGAGCTCCGGTCCGCGCGGCAGGCTCACACCCACGCGGCCTCCGCGACGCACGCCCCTGGCATGGAGCAGGTGCGCCAGTTGGTTGGCGCGCGCGTCCAGCTCCGAGTACCGCACCGGGACGCCACGGTGCACGAGCGCGACGCGGTCACCCCCCTGGCGGGCCTGGTGCTCGATGAGCGCGTGGACGGTGAGCTCGCGGTCGTACGGCACCGCGGTGTCGTTCCAGCGCGCCACGCGCGCCCGCTCCGCGTCGTCCACGAGCGTCACGTCGGCGAAGCGGGCCTCGGGGCTGGCGGCGACGGCCTCCAGCGCGCGGCGGTAGTAGCCGGTGAGTCGCTCGCAGAAGTCGGCGTCCAGCGTGGACAGGTCGCAGTCCAGCCACAGGCGAAGGCCGCCCTGCACGGGGTCGTAGAGGAAGTTCACCGCGAGCGGGTAGTTCGTCTCCGCCACGCCCACGCCGTCGAGGATGAGCGCGCCCGAGGGCCCGGTGACCTTCCACTGCCGCCGGAAGTCCATGAAGTTGACGTAGCTGTCCAGGGCCAGCGGGTGGTCCAGGTCCCGCTGCATCTGCATGAACGGGTAGCGGCGGTGCGGCGCGGCGTCGCGCTCGTGCGCGAAGACGGCATGGGCCGCGGCGCGCAGCGTGCCCCCGCGCGAGTCGAGCCGCAGCGGCAGCGTGTTGAGGAACACGCCGATGACCTCGTCGCCGCCTTCCTCCTCCAGGCGTCCGTTGGACACCACGCCGGTGACGACCTCGTCCGTGCCGCACACGCGCCGCAGCACCGCCACGTGCGCCACGGCGAGCAGCGACTTGAGCGGCAGTGACTCCTCCACCGCCCTCAGTCGCAGGCGCTCCGCGAGCTGGGGCGAGAGCGCGACGTCGAAGGGTCGGTGCCGCGCGACGGGGGCCTCGCCCGGAGGCAGGGGCTTCCGGGGCAGCAGGGAAGGCTCGGCGCCGCGCAGCAGCTCCGTCCAGAAGCGGCGGGCCTCGGGGCTGGCGACAGTGCGTCGCTCCTCCGCCACGAAGTCGCGGTAGCGCGAGGGCACGGCGGGCAGCCACAGCTCCTCGCCGGAGAGGCGGGCGCGGTAGCGGGTGACGATCTCCTCCAGCATCGCGCCGTCGCTCCACCCGTCCAGCACCACGTGGTGCTCCACGACGGAGAGCTGGAAGGCATCCGCGCCGCGAGGGTGCACGGTGAAGGCGAGCAGCGGCGGCGAGGCCGGATCGAAGCGGCGGAACTTCTCCCGGTCCATCCACGCCTGGAGCGCCGCGCGGCAGGCATCCGCGTCCAGGCATCCCCAGTCCTCCGCGACGTGCAGGGGCACCGCGACCTCCGGGTGCACCAACTGCAACGGCTCCGAGTACGTGGACAGGTCGAACGCGCTGCGCAGCGCGGGGTGCCGACGGAAGGTGTCCATCAGCGCGCCGCGCAGGGCCGCCTCGTCGAAGCGGGCGCCCACGTGGAGGCTGGTCACCACGCGGTACACGGACGTCGCGTCGTCGAACTCGGCGTGGAAGAGCATGCCGGCCTGCATCGCGCTCAGCGGGTACGCGTCCTCCAGTCCGGCGGGCAGTCGCGCCCGATCCGCCTCGCGCAGCATCGCGAACGGAGCGGTGTGCTCGCGCCGGTGGCCGGTGCCATCCAGCGGATGCAGGTGCTTCGCCAGCTCGCGCAGCGTGGGGTGGCGGAACAGCTCCTGGACGTGGAACGTCAGCCCCTGCTTCTCCAGCGCCGCGCGCACGCGGATGCTGAGCATGGAGTCACCGCCCAGCGCGAAGAACGAGTCGTCCAGGCCCAGGTGTTCGCGGCCCAGCACCTCCTTCCACACGGCATGCAGGCGCTGCTCGTGGGGCGTGGAGGGGGCCTCCAGCGGCGCCGAGGCGTCGCCGGAAGGGGCCAGCACGGGAGCGGGCAGGGCGCGCCGGTCGATCTTCCCGCTGGATGACAGCGGCAGCGCGTCCAGCACGAGCAGGTGCGCGGGCACCATGTACTCGGGGAGCCGCTGGGCGGCGTAGTCCGTCAGCTCGCGCGGTGTGGGCGCCGCGGTCCCCGGCTTCGCCACCACGTGCGCGACGAGCCGACGGTCCGACGGGGAGCGGTCCCACGTCGTGACCACGGCCTGCTCCAGCGCGGGGTGCGCGAGCAGCACGGACTCGATCTCCCCCAGCTCGATGCGGAAGCCGCGCAGCTTCACCTGGTGATCCAGCCGGCCCAGGAACTCGATGGCGCCGTCCGCGCGGTGGCGGGCCAGGTCCCCGGTCCGGTACAGCCGGGCCTCGGGCTCCTGGGAGAACGGGTCGGGGATGAAGCGCTCGCGCGTCAGCTCCGGTCGGTTGACGTAGCCCAGCGCCACCTGGACGCCGCCGATGTGCAGCTCGCCCGGGACACCCGGGGGCGTGGGCTGACCGGTCCGGTCGAGCAGGTAGATGGCCGTGTTGTCCACCGGCCTCCCAATGGGGATGGGGCCTGCGGCTTCCTCCGGGGCGCAGGCCCAGGCCGTCACGTCGATGGAGGCCTCGGTGGGGCCGTACAGGTTGTGCAGGCCAATGTCGTGACGCTCGCGGGGGAACGTCTCGAAGAAGGCGCGCACCGTCTCCGGCCGCAGCGCCTCTCCGCTGCACATCACCCGGCGCAGCCCCGTGGCGGTGGCCACCTCGGGTTCGGCCAGGAACAGGTCCAGCATGGGCGGGACGAAGTGCAGCGTGGTGACGGCCTCGTCGCGGATTGTCCTCGCCAGGTAGCGCGGATCCTTGTGGCCTCCGGGCGCCGCGAGGAACAGCCGGCTGCCCACGATCAGCGGCCAGAAGAACTCCCACACTGACACGTCGAAGGTGAAGGGCGTCTTCTGCAACACCGTGTCGTCTGGCCCCAGCCCATACGTGTCCTGCATCCACAGGAGCCGGTTGACGACGCCGCGGTGGGGCACCGCGACGCCCTTGGGCCGTCCGGTGGAGCCCGATGTGTAGATGACATACGCCGCGTCCCGGCCCGCCGCCCGGGGCAGGGGCGTGGTCGGCGCATCCAGCGTGGGCAGGAGCGTGTCCACCGGCAGCGCCTCCACGCCCAGGCCCTCCAGCCACGAGGCCAACGTGGAGCGGGTGAGGACCGTGCGCAGGCCCGCGTCCTCCACCTGGAACGCGAGCCGGGCGCGGGGCAGCTCCGGATCCAGCGGCAGGTAGGCCGCGCCGGCCTTGAGGATCGCCAGCAGGCCCACGACCAGCTCCAGTGAGCGCTCCTCGAACACGCCCACGTGCTGGCCCGGCGTGACGCCGCGCGCGCGCAGGTGGCCCGCGAGCCGATCCGCCTTCGCGACCAGCTCCCGGTATGTCAGCGCTCCCCCCACGACGGCGGCGGCGACCGCGTCCGGCGTGCGGCGTGCCTGCGCGTCCACCAGCTCGTGCAGGCCCCGCGACAGGTCATGCGGGCGCCGGGTGGCGTTGAGGCCTTGCACCAGGTGCTCCCGCTCCCCGTCGAGCAGCAGGTCCAGCCGCTCCACGGGCAGGGCCGGATCCGCCTGCGTGAAGCGCTCCAGGAAGCGCAGCAGGCGGCGCTGGTGCCCGGCGATGTCGTCCGCGCTGTACAGGTCCGGGTTCGCGTCCAGGTAGAGCTGGAGGTCGGATCCATCCGAGCGGCCGTAGAACCCCAGCAGCAGGTCCTTCACCGGGCCGGAGGACAGGTAGTGCGCGGTGGTGGCGTGCTCGCCGAAACGCACCGCGTGGTCGAAGGAGACGACGTTGACCACCGGGCCGGTGGCGCGACCCTCGTGGCCCTTCAGGCGCAGGGCATGCTGCAGCTCCTCGCCCCGGTGGCGCTGGTGCACGAGCAGGCGCCCCACCTGGGAGGACACCTGCTTCACCAGCGCCTGGACGCTGGAGCCGGCGGGCACCGTCAGGCGCAGGGGCAGCTCGTTGGCCAGCATGCACGGCGTCGCGCGCGAGGCGGCCGTGAGGCGGCTGGAGACGGGCAGGGCGAGCACCACGTCCTCTGCGCCCGTCAGCCGGTGGAGGTAGGCCGCCGTCGCCGCGATGGCGATGACGGACCAGCGCGTCTGCTCGCGCCGCGCCGCCGCGCGCAGGAACTCCATGGCGTCCGGGGACAGGTGCGTCGTCCGCCGCAGCAGGCCCCGGGAGGCGAGGGTCGCGCCCGTCGTCAGGCGCGCCGGCTCCGGTGGGGCAGCGAACGCGTCGTGCCAGTACGTCCGGTCGCGCCCGGCCTGCGACGAGGCGAGGTACGCGGCGTCCTCCTCCAGCAGCGTGGCGAGCGGCGCGAAGGCGGGGGCCTCCGCCTCCGGGTGCCCCGCGAGCGCGGAGTAGCGCTGCGCCACCCGGCGCCAGTAGAGCGTCTGGCCGAACCCATCCATGAGGATGTGGTGGTAGCGGACGTAGAAGAAGGACCGCCCCGGGCCCGCGTGGAAGAGCGCGTGGTGGAACAGGGGGGCCACGCGCAGATCCACAGGACGCAGCAGGTCGGATCGCATCCACGATTCCGCGGCCTGCCGGGGGTCGCGCTCACCGCCCACGTCCACCACGTCCAGGGCGACGGCGCCCGGGGGAGAAGGCACCTGCCAGGGACCGTCCGCGTCTTCGATGAAACAAACCCTGAGGGTTTCGCTTTCCCAGACAGTCTCACGAACCGCCCGGGTCAGAAGTGAGACATCCACCGGCCCATGGATTTCAAGATAGGCGCCGCAATTGTAGCGGGGGTTGGACGGATCCAACTGCTGGGCTACCCAGACACCACGCTGTGCCGCGGTCAAAGGCCATCGAGACACAGCGGTGCCTGCCCCAGTCATCCGAGCTCCCCCCATAAGGACATTTCCAATACTATTTTTTGGGGCCGACTTACGTGTAATGGCTTATCGAGTCAAGCCCAAACAGGCCAAGCTGAATACGGAAGAATCCAAGAACTCCCCCTCTTTCCACAGGGAGACAGGAATCATTGTTCACGCGGTTTTCTGGCGTGTGAAACATGAAGGTGAGCTTCCGGGAACACGTCCGTGAGGCAGGTTGCCTGCCTGGGTCGGGCGCGCCCTCGAGGTGTGCGCTATCGTGGCAGGCCATGCTCCTGCCCGTCCTCACCGGTGTCTGGCTGTCGCTGTCCGGTGCACTGGGTACGGAGCTGCGGCGGGACGGTTACAGCTTTCGGCCGCCGGACTCATTCCGGATGACGCGCTGGGAGCGCTACGTCGGCTCGCACGCGGGGGCGGTGTCGGAGGATGGCGCCCGCACGCGCGGGCTGTCCGCGGCGCTGGCGGACGGGGAGGGGCCGGACGCGGCCACCTTCCTCATCGCGGTGGTGGACGGGGGGTTCTCCGCCAGTCCCTCGGAGCGCGACGCGTTCTCCACCGCCGTGGTGCAGCACTTCCAGCGCGAGCTGGGCGTGGCCCTGACGCCGGAGCGGGTGGACCGCGTGGGTGGGCCCGTGCCCCGGGTGGAGCTGCTGGGCACGCTGCGCGAGGCGGGGCAGGTGCGCACGGTGCTGGTGACGGGGCTCGCGTCCGAGGGGCGCCACGCGGTGGTGACCGTGAGCGTGCCGGCGGATCGCTGGGAGGCCATGGCCCCCCGGGTCCGCGCCTCGCTGGAGACCTTCCGCATGGAGGCCCCGGTGACGGGGGTCATCTCCAAGCGGCTCGCGGGGGCGCTCGCGGGCACCCTGGCCGGGGCGCTGCTCGTGTCCTACGCCGCCTGGCGCCGACGCCGGCAGGGCGAGGGGACGGCCTCGTCGTAAGGGGCGCAAGGGGGACGCAAGGCATCCCCCGCGGGGCCCGTGGTGGGATACGGTGCCGCGCCCATGTTCTCCCTCCTCCTTGTCGCCGCGCTCGCGCAGGGGCCCGTCGCGGATCGTCCTCCGGAGCCGTCGGGGCCGCCGACCGTGCTGGTGCCGGATGCCGGCGTCGCGGACGCGGTGGTGCCGCCGTTGCCGGTGGCCGCGCTGCCTCCCGCCACCCATGAGCTGTTCCGCCGCATCCAGGGCCGCGTCTCGCAGGTGCGCATCATCGAGCGCCGCTCCGGCACCAAATCGTCCATCGGCTCCGCGTTCTTCGTGAGCGCGAAGGGCCACGCCCTCACGAACTACCACGTGGTCTCCGACCTGGTGCTCCACCCGGAGGACTACACGGCGGAGCTGGACCGGGGGGACTCCACGGTGCCCGTGCGCCTGCTCGCGGTGGACGTGGCGAGCGACCTGGCGGTCGTCCAGGTGGAGGCCCCCGTCGCGGACTTCTTCAAACTGGAGGACGGGGAGCCGCCGCAGGGCACGCGCCTGTTCGCCATGGGCAACCCGCGCGACCTGGGCACCACCATCGTGGAGGGCACCTACAACGGCCTCGTGCGCGATGCCCTCTACGAGCGCGTGCACTTCAGCGGCGCCATCAACCCCGGCATGAGCGGCGGACCCACGCTCAGCGGCGAGGGCGGCGTGGTGGGCGTCAACGTGGCCACCATGGGCAACCAGGTGGGCTTCCTCGTGCCGGTGGCCCGCGCGCGGCAGCTCCTGGACGGCGCGCTGAAGCTCGAAGCCCCGCCGGACTCCGCCGCGCTGATGCTGTCCGTGCGCGAGCAGCTCCTGGCCAACCAGCAGCGCATCACCGACCGCCTGATGGCCACGGACCTGCCGAAGCAGGCGCTGGGCGAGTACCGCGTCCCGGGCCGCTGGAGCCCGTTCCTCAAGTGCTGGGGCGACACGCCGCACGACCCGGAGACGCCGTACACCGTGACGAGCTACCAGTGCTCCTCCGAGGAGGACATCTTCCTGTCCTCCAGCCACCGCACGGGCGTGGTGGCCTACCTGCACCAGCACGTGACGAGCCAGAAGCTGGGCGCGATGCGCTTCTCCGCGCTCTACAGCACGCTCTTCTCCCAGGACCCGGAGCCGGTCTCCGCCACGCGCGAGGACGTCACCAACTTCCGCTGCGAGTCGCAGTTCGTGGACGTGGGCGGGCTCACGGTGCGCGCCGCCCTCTGCCTGCGCTCCTACCGCCGCTTCCCGGGCCTCTACGACCTGGTGCTGCGCGCGGCCACGCTGAACGCCTCCACGCACGGCGTGGACACCAGCCTCACCCTGGGCGGCTTCTCCGCGGAGAACGCGCGCAAGCTGGCGCGCCGCTACCTGGAGGGCTTGTCGTGGACGAAGTGATCTTCCTGGAGGTGTTGGAGGGCGACGCCGTCCAGGCCCGCCACCGGCTGGAGAAGCTGCCCGTGACGGTGGGGCGCGGCTACGGCAATGACGTCATCCTGGATGACCCGAAGGTGTCCGCCGAGCACCTGCGCCTGGAGCGGCGCGAGGACGGCGCGGTGGTGCTGCGCGACGTGGGCAGCGTCAACGGGACGTTCAACGTGCAGCCCTGGGCGCGGCTCGCGGAGATGGTGCTCACCCCGGACGCGCGCGTGGCCGTGGGCGACACGGTGCTGCGCTTCCGGCCGCGCGGCTTCGAGGTGGAGGACACCGTCGTCAACGAAGCCGCCGCCGCCCCGCGCGAGCGCCTCTTCGAGCGTCCCCGGGCCTTCGCGTTGACGCTGCAGGCGCTGGTCGCGGTGGCCTTCATCTCCGAACGGGTGACCCAGTTCCAGAAGACGGACTGGGGCGACCTGCTGCTCGCGAGCGTGCTGCCGCTGGGCCTGACGCTGCTGTGGGCCGGGTGCTGGTCGCTGGCCAGCCGCATCGCGCGCAGGAGCTTCTTCTTCCGGGTGCACGCCACCATCGGCGGGATGGTGCTGCTGGGCTTCGCGCTGGCGCCGCCGCTGTTCGCGCTCCTGAGCTTCAGCTTCTCGCTGGGCTCGGGGCTGGCCATTGTCAGGACGCTGCTCGTCCTGGGCCTGGTGGGGTGGGGGCTCTACTGGCACCTGCGCTACGTGACGCGGTGGAGCAGCCGGCGCGTGGTGCGCGGGCTCGTCATCGCGTCGGTGGGTGTGCTGGTGCTGACGAACGTGTCGGCGCTCCTGGGCAACGAGGACTTCAGCGAGGCGCTGGAGTTCCCCCGCTCGCTGCTGCCGCCGGTGCTGCGCGTCGCCCCGGCGCACTCGGTGGATTCGTTCTTCGAGGAGCTGACCCCGCTGGCCGAGGACGTGGACGCGCTGGCGAAGGAGGACTGAGCCAGCGCGGCCCCGGCCCGGGCGCTACATTCCGCGGATGGCGTGGGGCTTGTAGGGCGCCTCCAGCGCCTTGAGCTCCTCGGGTTGGAGCTTGAGGGTCACGGCCTTCACCGCGTCCTCCAGGTGCTCGAGCTTCGTCGCGCCGATGATGGGCGCGGTGACGACGGGCTTGGACAACAGCCACGCCAGGGCCACCTGCGCGGGCGGAGCCTTGCGTGCTTCAGCCACCTGCTTGAGCGCCTCCACCACGTCCCAGTCCCCGGGCTGGTTGTAGAGCCCCGGCGACAGCGTGTCGGTCTCCGCGCGCGTCGTGGACTCGCGGTCGTCCAGCGACTTGCGCGTGCCGGTGAGCAGCCCCCGGGCCAGCGGGGACCAGGGGATGACGCCCACCCCTTCGGCCTCGCACAGGGGCAGCATCTCCCGCTCCTCCTCGCGGTAGACGAGGTTGTAGTGGTCCTGCATGGACACGAAGCGCGCCCAGCCGTTGCGCTCGGAGACGCCCAGCGCGCGCGCGAACTGCCACGCGTACGAGGAGCTGGCGCCCAGGTAGCGCACCTTGCCCTGGCGCACGAGCTGATCCAGCGCGGACAGCGTCTCCTCGATGGGCGTGTTCGGATCCATCCGGTGGATCTGGTACAGGTCGATGGTCTCCACCCCCAGCCGCTTGAGGCTCGCTTCGCACGCCTGGGTGATGTTCTTGCGCGACAGGCCCCGCTCGTTCTGCCCGCTGCCGGTGGGGAAGTAGACCTTGGTGGCCAGCACCACCTCGTCCATCTTCGCGTAGCGGCGCAGGGCCCGGCCCGTCACCTCTTCGCTCACCCCGTCCGAGTACATGTTCGCGGTGTCGAAGAAGGTAACGCCCAGCTCCACGGCGCGGCGGAAGAAGGGCTGCGAGGCCTCCTCGTCCAGCAC
The DNA here is from genome assembly GCF_003612055.1 of Corallococcus llansteffanensis. Classification (GTDB taxonomy): domain Bacteria; phylum Myxococcota; class Myxococcia; order Myxococcales; family Myxococcaceae; genus Corallococcus; species Corallococcus llansteffanensis. Next base: position 5,654 of record NZ_RAWB01000070.1, on the reverse strand, counting down.
CCACGGGCGCCACTTCGGGGTGCCGTAGCTCATGCAGCCCAGGCAGATTCGGGACACCCGCAGGCCCGTGTGTCCCAGATTGGCGTACTTCATCGGTGCGCTCCCCTTGCTTGCCAGTTCACGTCGCTGCTTGCGTATGACCCAGCATGAGCGTGCGCTTCAACCTCTTGTCACCGGAAGTGAAGGCCAATCCCTATCCCACCTACGCGCGCATGCGCCGCGAGGCCCCCGTGTGCCAGGTGGATCCGGGTGGGATGTGGGCGGTGTCTCGCCATGACGACGTGCTGCGCGTCCTGAAGGACCCCCAGCGCTTCTCCTCGCAGGGCTTCCGCGTGGCCACCAACCCGCCCTGGCTGGGAGGCAACCCCCTCGCGGACTCCATGCTCACCCTGGACCCGCCCCAGCACGGCCGCCTGCGCGTGCTGGTGCAGAAGGCCTTTGGCGCGGCCGCCATGGCCCGGCTGGAGCCGCGCGTGCGGGACATCTGCCGGCAGGCGGTGGCGGAGCTGCCCCGGGGCCGTCCGGTGGACATGATGCCCCCCTATGCCCTGCGCATCCCGGCCGCCGTCATCAGCGAGCTGCTGGGCCTGGACCCCACGCGCGCCTCCCGCCTGAAGCAGTGGGCGGACCTCATCACCGGCGGCGTCACCACCGTCCGCCCGGAGGAGGAGGACCGCAAGCAGCGCGCCCGCGACGCCGTGGCGGAGCTGCGCGCCTACTTTGGCGAGGTGCTGGACGAGCGCGCCCGGAGGCCCGGCACGGATCTGGTCAGCGAGCTGCAACAGGCCCGCGTGGACGGAGAGGCCCTGTCCCGCGACGAGCTCATCGCCTTCATGGCCCTGCTGCTGGTGGGCGGCATCGAGACGGTGGTGCACCTGCTGGGCGCGTCCCTCGTCGTGCTGCGCGAGCACCCGGAGGTGTGGGCCCAGCTTCGCGTGGATCGCTCGCGCATCCCCGCCTTCATCGAGGAGGTGCTGCGCTACGAGCCGCCCGCCCAGGCCGCCCCGCGCCTCACCACCGAGGAGGTGGAGCTGGGCGGCGTGCGGCTGCCCAAGGGCGCCCCGGTGCTGGTGCTCCTGGGCTCCGCCGCGCACGACGAGGCCCACTTCCCGGACGGCGACCGCTTCAACCTGTCCCGCCCCGGCCCGCAGAACCTGCCCTTTGGCCACGGCATCCACTTCTGCCTGGGCGCGCAGCTGGCGCGCATGGAGGGGCGGCTGGCCCTGGACGCCCTGCTGGATGCCTTCCGCCACCTGGAGGCCAGCCCGGAGCCCATGACGTGGCACCGCACGCTGGTGGTGCGCGGGCCCGCCACGCTGCCCCTCGTCCTGCACCCGGCCTGAGCAGGGCAGGGCAGGGAAAAGACAACGGGCAGGTCCCCTGGAACCAGGGAACCTGCCCGCGTCACTTCAAGCCTTCGAACCGCCGTCCCGCGAGGCTACGCGCGGACTTCCGGAGGCGTGTCCGTGGGGGCCGGCACCGCGGCGGGCTCCTTGAACGGCGACGTCTCCAGCGCGGCCTTGAGGACCTCATCCATGTGCGTGGCGAAGATGAACTCCAGCTCGTTCTTCGCCTGATCCGGCACGTCGATCAGGTCCTTGCGGCAACGCTCCGGCAGGATGACGCGCTTGATGCCCGCGCGGTGCGCCGCCAGGACCTTCTCCTTGATGCCACCCACCGGCAGGACCAGGCCACGCAGCGTGGCCTCGCCTGTCATCGCCGTGTCGTGCCGCACCCGGATGCCCGTCAGCAGGCTGGTGAGCGCGGTGAGGATGGTGACGCCGGCGGAGGGACCATCCTTGGGGATGGAGCCCGCCGGGAAGTGCAGGTGCAGGTCCGTCTTCTCGAGGAAGTTCGGGTTGATGCCCAGCGACTCCGCCTTGCTGCGCAGGTAGCTCAGCGCCGCCGTAGCGCTCTCCTTCATCACGTCACCCAGCTGGCCGGTGAGCGTCATGCCGCCCTTGCCCGCCATCTTGGTGGCTTCGATGAAGAGCAGATCGCCGCCCGCCGCGGTCCACGCGAGGCCCGTCGCCACACCGGGAACCTCCGTGCGCTCCGCGACCTCCGAGTAGAACATCTCGGGCCCGAGGATCTCCTTCACGCGCTCCGTGCCGATGGTCTGCTTCTCCAGCTTGCCACCCGCGACCTCCACCGCCACCGCGCGGCAGATGTCCGCGATGCGGCGCTCGAGGTTACGCACGCCGGCTTCACGCGTGTACGAGGTCGTCAGGATGAGGAGGGCCTCGTCCAGGATCTCGATGTGGTCCGGCGACAGGCCGTGCTCGCGCAGCTGCTTGGGCACGAGGTGGATGCGGGCGATGGCCTGCTTCTCCTCGAAAGTGTAGCCCGTCAGCTCGATGATCTCCATGCGGTCGCGCAACGGCCCGGGGATGGGATCCAGCTGGTTCGCCGTGGCGACGAACATGACCTTCGACAGGTCGAACGCCACGTCCAGGTAGTGGTCGCTGAACGTGCTGTTCTGCTCCGGGTCCAGCACCTCCAGCAGCGCCGCGCTCGGGTCGCCGCGGAAGTCCGCGCCCAGCTTGTCGATTTCGTCCAGCATCATGACCGGGTTCTTCGTCCCGGCCTTCTTCATGCTCTGGATGAAGCGGCCCGGCAGCGCGCCCACGTAGGTGCGCCGGTGGCCGCGGATCTCCGCCTCGTCACGCACGCCGCCCAGGGACAGGCGCACGAACTTGCGGCCCGTGGCCTTCGCCACGCTCTGGCCCAGCGACGTCTTGCCGACGCCCGGGGGACCGACGAGGCACAGGATGGGCCCGCGCATGTCGTTCTTCAGCTTGCGGACGGCCAGGTACTCCAGGATGCGCTTCTTCACCTTCTTGATGCCGAAGTGATCCTTGTCCAGCTGCTGGCGCGCGTTCTCGATGTCGAGGTTGTCCTCGCTGATCTTCGACCACGGCAGATCCGCGATCCAGTCCAGGTAGGTGCGCGCGACGGTGTACTCGCTGGAGGCCGCCGGGATCGTCTTCAGGCGGTTGAGCTCCTTCTGGGCGACCTTCTCCACTTCCGGGGGAAGGGCGGCCTTCTTCAGGCGCTCCTGCAGCTCGTCGAGCTCCTCCTCCTCCTCGCCCATCTCGCCGAGCTCTTCCTTGATCGCCTTCAACTGCTGGCGCAGGTAGTACTCGCGCTGGGTCTTCGACATCTCGCCCTTCACGGCGGAGTCGATCTTGTTGGAGAGCTTGAGGATCTCGCGCTTGCGGTTGAGCAGCTCCAGCACGAGCTTCATGCGCGCCTTGAGGTCGACCGTCTCCAGCACGGCCTGCTTCTCCTCGATGGGCACGTCCACGTTCGCGGCGATGAGGTCCGCCAGGTGGCCCGGGTGCGTGATGCTCTCCACCAGCTCCGTGGCGGCCGCGGGCAGCTCGGGCATCAGCTCGATGACCTCGCGCGCCAGCTTCTTCAGGTTGATGCCCAGGGCCTCCACCTCGACGTTCTCCGAGGAGGTCTTGTCCTCCACGGCGTCGACGCGGGCCTTGAGGTAGGGGGCCTCCTGCACCAGCTCCATCACGCGGAAGCGGGCCAGGCCCTGCACCACGAGCGAGTAGTTGTCCTCGCCCATCTTCAAGAGCTTCACGATGCGGGCGACGGTGCCCATCGTGTACAGGTCGGACGCGCCCGGATCCTCTTCTTCAGCGCGGCGCTGCGTGACGACACCGATGACCTGGTCGTCGCGAACGGCGTCCTTGATCAGCGCGATCGTCTTCTGGCGGCCGACGGCCAGGGGGAGCACGCCCCCGGGAAAGAAGACACTGTTGCGCAGGGGCAGGATGGGCAGCACCTGCGGGATGTCTTCCTTGTTGATGAGCCCCGGAGGGGCCATCGCGGTGGGCATGGCGCTGGCCGCGGTGCCCTTCTTCTTCTCGTCAGACATGGAGTTCGGCCTCTTCCTTGCTTGAACCCGGTCAGCAAGCGGCCGGGCCGGTGAACCATCCGGTTGATTTCTGCGACGGATGAACCAACGTAACAACCAAACCGGACATGGCAAACGCGATGTGCGTTATTTCCGTGCCTCGTCGGCTGTACGACGCTCCTCCTTTAACGGCCCAGAAGTCTCGCGTCCCGTAGAGGGGTGGGGCATGCTCGCCCCCTCTCTGCTTGATGCGGTGCGCGAGTGCGCTCGCCGTACTGGAGGTCGACGTGAAGGCCCACACCTGTGCCCACCTGCTGACGCTGTCCGCGCTCCTGGCGATGGGGTGTCACTCGCCTGTCGACGAGGCGGGCTCCACGGTGCCGGACGCCTGCGAGGCGACCCCTCCGGTGGTGGCGCCGCAGAAGACGGACCTCCTGTTCGTCATCGACAACTCGAACTCCATGCAGGAGGAGCAGCAGGCCATCGTGACGGAGCTGCCCGCCTTCCTGGCCGCGCTGAGGGAGGGCGGCGGCGTGGCGCAGGAGTTCCGCGTGGGGGTCATCACCACCTCGGTGTACCAGCGCCTCATGCTGGGGGACGGGACGGACAGCATCCGCTCGTTCCCGGATCAGGAAGGGCGCCTCCAGCCGGTGAAGGACGAAGCCGGGCAGCCCACCGCCGAGCGCTTCATCGAAAGCTCGGATCCGCTGCTCCTGGACAAGTTCCAGCGCCTGGTGGCCCAGGGCACCTCCGGCAGCGGCCAGGAGACGCCCTTCGAGGCCGTGCGGCTGGCGATCAGCGGCACGCTCGCGCAGCGGCCCATCGCCGAGGGAGGCAACGGGGGCTTCCTGCGGGACGGCGCGCGCCTGCTGGTGGTGGTGGTGACGGACGAGGAGGACTGCAGCTCCACGGCCCGGCCGCCCCCGGTGTCGCTGGGGCTGGATCCGTCGGTGGACGCGTGCAGCCAGAACGCGGACAAGCTGACGCCGGTGGAGGACTACTACAAGGCCTTCCAGGGGCTGCATGACGGCCGGGGCGCGTCGCGCGAGGTGCTGTGGGCCACCATCGGGCCGGTGGCGCTGACGGACAAGCGGGCGGAGGCCGTGACGGAGACGGTGGGCGACAAGACCTACGTGCGCAACGTCGACTGCCCGACCTCGTATGGACCCGGCTACCGGCAGAGCGCGATGGCGACGCAGTTCGACGCGACGAAGGCGAACCTGGACTCCATCTGCAAGAGCGACTACCGGCAGACGCTGCTCGACATCGCGGAGCTCGCCACGGTGGCGCAGAGCATCGACGTGGTGAACCTGCCGGATCCGCGGCTGGCCATCGTGAACGTGACGCGCGCGAATGGTTCGGTGCAGACGTGCTCGGTCGCGAACGGCGATCTGCGCTACGAGCCGTCCGGCGAGGACCGCGCCGCGCGCCTGTTCTTCCTGGGCCCGTGCCTGCGGCGCGTGGGCGACACGAAGGTGGAGGTGAAGGTGCTGTGCGCGGGCTAGCGGGCGGCTGAGCGGCGCAAGCGGTGGTGCACGGTGAAGGGCCTCGCGGCGACGCGGGGCCCTTCTTCGTTGCGGGGAGGGTGACCTGGCATGTCCGGTGACGTGCGAACGCGCACGCGCGGATCCGCGCTCTGCCTCCGAGTGGAGCTCCCGACCTGACAGGTTGATCCGTGCATCCAACCTCGCGCTCGTGTGTCAGACGGCTCCACATACTGGGCGGACATCCGCACCGATGGCGGGTGGCCATGCGAGGAGGCGACATGAGCGCGGCGGTGGAG
>NZ_RAWB01000709.1 GCF_003612055.1 Corallococcus llansteffanensis | reverse complement strand
CCCTCCCTCGCCCGGTCGCCCTCCGTGCCGGGAGCAGGGCGCGCGGAAGCTCCCCGCACGCCCTCTTGCGAGCCCGTCTCCCATGACTGGAAGGGGAGCCGCCCGTGCAAGACTCGGCCGCCGGAGCGTCAGGTCCTGGCCCCAGGCCGCGTCCGCGCCGCGTCCCTGGAGGCCCCGCGTGTCATCCACCTGGTCCGACCCTTCCGCCGTCCCCGTCCCCGCGCCCTTCGCGCACCTGCGCCGCTTCCCGCTGGACGGGGCGCTGCTGCTGTTCGACCGCGACACCGGCACCAACGTGCGCTGCGAGGGGGAGGAGACCGCGCACCTGCGCGCCCGCGCCCCGCGCGCCCTCCAGTTCGGCATCACCAACCGCTGCAACCTCGCCTGCACCTTCTGCTCGCGCGACCTGGACGCGAAGAGCGACTGGACGGCGGACAGCGCCTTCGACCTGCTCTCCGGCCTCGCGGACGCGGGCGTGCTGGAGGTCGCCTTCGGCGGCGGCGAACCCTGGGCCTTCCCCCACTTCGAGACACTGGTGGCCCGGCTGTACGACGAGACCCCGCTCGCGGTGAGCTTCACCACCAACGGCCTGGCGCTCACCCCGAAGCGGCTGGCCGCCGTGCGCGGCCGGTACGGCCAGATTCGCGTTTCGCTCTATGACGACAACGCATGGCGCGGCACCGTGGGGAGGCTCGCGGACGCGGGGGCGCGCTTCGGCGTCAATTATCTGGTGACCCCGGAGCGGCTGCCCTCGCTCGAAGCGGTGGTGCTGGAGCTGGTGGCGCTGGGCTGCCGGGACGTGCTGCTGCTCAGCTACAACGGCCACGACCGCGCGCTGCACCTGGACGCGGCCCAGGCCCGCGACCTGTCGCGCCGCGTGGCCGTGCTCGCGCGGGCGCTCGGGTCGCGCTGCCAGTTGAAGCTCGACGTGTGCTGGGGCGAGCGGCTGGAGGGCGTCCCCCGCCTCTTCGACAAGCAGGACTGCGGCGCGGGCCGCGAGTTCCTCGTCATCACCTCCGACCGCAAGGTGATGCCGTGCAGCTTCCACCACCTCGCCTTCCCGGTGACGTCCGCCCGGGACGTGATGGACGTGTGGCACGGCCAGCGCGCTCAGCTGGCCTCCGCGTCCACCCTGCCCGGCTGCGCGCGCACGCCGGGCCATGGCCTGTCCTCCCTGTCAGGAGCCGCCTCATGAAGATCCACGTCTGGAACGCCTTCGCCAGCAACAACAGCGGCAGCTACACGGTGGTGGGCGCCTTCGAGGACGAACAGACCGCCGCGAGCGTCGCCGGGGAGCTGTCCCAGCTGTCCGCCGCGCACCATGCCTGGGTCCAGGCCAGCTCCCAGACGGGGACCGGCAGCGAGTCCCGCCCCACGCCCCTGGAGGACTTCGCCGCCCGCCACGGACTCGGTGCCCCTCGCGACACCGACTCCGATAGCGAGGGCTACGACGACACGCCCCGGGTCTGGGCCCTGGGCCACCAGGTGTTCCTGCACGCCCCCTGCGCCCTCTCCCTCCCGAACCTCTACGGCGCGTTCATCTACAAGCGCGGCGGCTACGTGGAGACCACGGTGGAGCACGCGCACCACCCGCTGGTGGGCGTCTTCGAGCTGTGGATGCCGAACAAGGTCCGCGGCGGCCTGGACATCCCCCGCCGGACCGTGGAGCTCCTGGAGGCGCTGAACGCGGACGACGGGCCGCTCGTGCAGCTCGTCCCCGCGGAGCCCCACATCGCCTGGCGTATGCGCGGCGCGAACGAGCACCTGGGCGTGGACCTGACGGTGGGCGTGGTCTTCACCGACCTGGTGAAGGGCTTCACCGCCGTGGACGCCCTCGCGCGCGAGCACGACTTCCAGGTCCGCGTGCGCCTCTTCGAGCCCTGGCGCGAGGACACGGATCCGCTGGCCTTCCTGCGCCCCTCCTCACCGCCCCTGAAGGAGCCGCGCTACGACGTCGTGCTGACCGACGCGGGCGCGACGCCCCTGGAGTTGACGAAGCTCATCGCGGAGCTGCGGCAGGAGCACGAGAGCTTCGTGCGCGTGCTGCGCCACCCCCTGCCCGCGGTGCTGGTGCGCCTGCGGCCCCTGCGCGTCGCGGAGGCCATGGCCAGCCGCCTCCGCCGCCAGGGTGCCACCGTGGAGTTGCGGCGTTCGGAGCCGTGAGGCTGCTTCAGCTCCAGGCGATGTCGTAGACGGCTTCCACGAGCGCCAGCGAGCGGCCCTGCACCTGCACGTCGTGCACGCCGGTGACCTCCAGGGCCGCCCGCAGGATGCCCTCCGTGTACGGCACCGGCATCAGGGTGCGCGTCATGGTGATGCGCCCCGACGTCGGGCTCTTCCACTCCACGGTGCGCTCGCCGAAGTTCAAGGCCATCCGGTAGCCCGCCTGCATCAGCTCCATCAGCCGCTTCGGGTCTCCGCCGGCCTGCTGCACCACCTCCCGGGCGAACATGGAGTGCAGGAAGTCCAGCATGGCCTGGGTGCCAATCTGGCGCATGGCGGAGTCGAAGTCGCCCACCTGCGGCGCCAGCTGCCAGGCCGCCGCGTAGGACAGGCGCAGGAAGCGGGGAAAGGGATAGGGCTGCGTGGGGACGTAGTCCGCCTTCTCGCCCGCCTGCTCCAGCACGCGCGCCACTGCCTCCTCTCCTCCCAGGAAGCGCACCGCGTCCAGCACGCCCAGGAAGAACATGCCCCGGGACGTGTCCTCCTCCGTGGTGGCGCCCAGGCGGGCCGTCAGGTCGCGTGCGATGTCCTCTGGAAGCTCCAGTGTTCCGCGCGGCATCCGTCGTCCTTTGAGAGGGCAGGTAGGGAGCCTGCCGGGCAGGACCATTCCACAGCTTCCCCTCCACCGCGAGTCCCCTGCCTGTCGACATGAGACATGTTTCAGGACGTGCGGGATTCTCCCCGCCCGACCTTGGAGGAGGGCAGGAAGCGCCGCACCATCTCCAGCAGCTGGTTCACCGACACGGGCTTGCGCAGGTAGGCCACCGCGCCCTCCGGTTTGAAGGGACTGCCGGACAGCACGACGATGGGCACGTCCGTCAGCAGGCGCTCCTGCGACAGGCGCAGGAGGAAGGACTGACCGTCCATCACCGGCATCATCAGGTCCAGCAGCACCAGGTTCGGACGCTCATGGCACGTGAGCCACGCCCACGCGTCCTCGCCGTGGACGCATTGCTCGACGCGGAAGCCTTCCATCTCCAGCAACGTACTGACCGCATCTCGAATGTCTTCCTCGTCCTCGATCAAGAGGATCAGGGGCGCCCCGTCTGACGACATGCAGGTCTCCACTCGCTCCCGGCCACGCATGAACGTCTTCGTGGCACTTCGCCTCCCCCCAAGGACCGGAGGGTAGGTGCCGTCAGTTGAAAGCGGGAGTGGAGTGGACGCCGTGAAAGGACAAGGTTCGTGCCAACCCCTATCAGTTGCATCGGGGGTTCTTCTTCCAGGTTGCAGCCCCGCGACAACGTCCGGTTTCGGACACACCCTTCCATGACAGCGCTTACGGCCGGGGCAACCCGACGCCATACCGCGCCAGGTCCTCCGGCGTGTTCACGTTCGCCAGCGCGCGCAGTCGCGGATCCACCGTGCGCAACGCGGCCTCCGGCAACGTCCGAGTGCGGAACCGCGACAGCACCTGCCGCATCGACGGCTCCTCTGTCAGCGCCTCCCCCCACCGCGCCACCAGCTCCGCGCGGTAGACGGCGAGCAGCGGCTCCCAACGTCCCTCGCGCTCGAAGCACACCGCGTCCACGTCCTCCGCGCGCGCGTCCAGCACCACCCGCGCCGCGGCCTCCGTGACGAACGGCATGTCACACGCCACCGTGAACACCCACGGCGTGCGCGCCGCGCCCAACGCCGCGTGCACGCCCCCCGGCGCGCCCTTGCCTGGCACCGCGTCCGCCACCGTGCGCACCCCGAAGCGCACGTAGGGCTCCGGCGCGTTCGACACCAGCAGCACGTCCCCGAAGCGCGGCGCGAGCTCCAGCAGCCGCTCCAGCACCGTGCGCCCGTCCACCGTCAGCAGCCCCTTGGTCACGCCGCCCAGCCGGGCGCCCCGCCCGCCTGCCAGGATGCTCAGCGTCACGTCGGGAAAGGTCGCGGCTCCATCCATGTCCGCGCGACCCTACACAGCTTTCCCTCCGTCCAGGCCCGCCCCCAGGGCCCTGGAAGGCGTGTCACTCCGGAGGTTGCGCCTGACCCGGGAGGGAGGGAGCAACCGCCGTCCCAAGCCACCCCGTGGACAAGCGCCGCACGCCCGGGCGTAGAGTCCTGCCTCCGACGCATGCCGCTGACTCCCCTCACCGCCGCGCGAATGGCCGCCCTCGAAGCCATCGCGCCCGCGGCCCCCACAGCCCTTCCGTTGCTGGAAGCCCACGGGCGCTTCCTCGCCGCCCGGGTCGCGGCCTCGCGCGCGCTGCCCGGCTGCGACAACTCCGCCATGGATGGCTGGGCCGTGCGCGCCGAGGAGACCCGCGGCGCCCAACGCGACCGCCCCGCGCGCCTGCGCATCGTCGACACCGTCTACGCC
>NZ_RAWB01000708.1 GCF_003612055.1 Corallococcus llansteffanensis | reverse complement strand
GGCGGCGGGTCCCTGTCCCAGCCGGTGCAGGTGCTGCTGCATCCGGGCACGCAGCCCCGGTCCTTCACGGGCTCCGACCTGTCGCGCGGCGGGGTGTTCCTGCACGCGACGGGGGAGCTGCCCCCGCTGTTCGCGCGGGTCCAGGTGGTGCTGCCGCTGCGCACGGGGCCGCTGGCCGTCACGTGCGAGGTGGTACGCCACGTCTCGCCCGAGCAGGCCCGGGCCTGGAGCATGTGCCCGGGCTTCGGCGTCCAGTTCGTCGCGCCGTCGCCCACGTTGAAGGCCCGCGTGGAGCAGCACCTCTCCGGCGCCCCGGCCTCCGCGCCGCCCGCGCCCCGGGAGCTCCCCGACGACGCCGAGGCGGAGCGCGTCCTGGAGTCCCACCGCGAGCGGCCCGGCGGGGATGGCACCCACTACACGGTGCTGGGGCTCGCGCCGGACGTGGAGCTGGAGGCCGTGCGGGAGCGGGCGCGCGACGTGTGGACCACCCTGTCGGCCTTGCGGCAGCGGCCCCTGTCGCGCGGGCAGCAGTCGCGCCTGGAGTCGATGCTGGGCCGCGTGAGGGACGCGGGGGACACGCTGGGCGTGCCGCTGCGCCGGGCGCGCTACGACGCACGGCTGGGCAACCCCCGGGGCGTCGCCCGGTGCCTGGAGGCGGGCCTCACCCCCGGACAGGCGGAGGCCCTGCGCCGCGAGTACCTGGCCGAGCAGCCCCGGGCGGTGGGCGCCGCACGGGTGCACTTCCTCACCGGCGGCGCGCTGGAGCGCGACGGCCAGCTCCAGCGCGCCCTGGAGGCCTACGAGCGCGGCTTGAAGCTGGACCCGCTGGAGCTGGAGTTCCAGCAGCGCTACCGCGTGGTGGACCGGGCCCTGGGGGCCCGCGCGGCGGGAGCCCGCAACGAAAGAGCCCGATTCCCTGGGGAGGGAACCGGGCCCTGACAGGCAACAGCGGGGCTGACTAGTTGGTGCTACAGCCGGAGCTGAGGCCCGAGATCTTGCCGCTGCAGGTGACGAGCTTGCCGAGGAGCGCCGTCTGCTCGCCCTGGGTCTTGTCGGCACAGTCGCTGATGTCGTTCACGCAGTCCGTGAAGGCGCTCAGCTTATCCTTGTCGTCGTCCGTGCAGGACTTGGTGCTCTCCTCGCAGCTCTCCACGTCCTCGTCGGTGAACTCGACATCGGAGGCGTCGATGCCGCAGCTCTCGTAGACGGACTTCAGGTGCGAGCCGGCGTCCTTCGCGTCGTCGCAAACGCTGCCGCCGCAGGCCGTGAGCGTGAGCGAGGCCATGGCCGCCAGGCCGAACAGGATCTTCTTCATGGTGTGTCTCCCCCTCGAAATGAGGTACAGGTTGGGTTGCAAGCGGCGCGCATCCTAGCGATCATCCGCTTGGTTTCCAGTAGACTTTATTCCGGGAATTCCATTCAAAAGTAAATAGGGCGCCGGGTGGAGGTCTGATCCGCCATGTGCCTTGACTCCCCCCGGGGTTTCCCGTAAGTCCCGCCGTCTTTTAGCGCGCCGGGCGGTCCGCCGTCCGAAATGCGCGTTGGATTCCATGGGTTGAACCAACCCGAAGCTGACAGGGGTTCGACGATGTACGCAGTCATTCGCACAGGCGGGAAGCAGTACCGCGTTGCCGAAGGCGACGTTCTCCGGATCGAGAAGATCGCCGGGGACATCGGCGCCGAGGTCTCCTTCACCGAGGTCCTCCTCCTGGGCGGCTCGGACAGCCCGAAGGTGGGGCAGCCGACGGTGTCGGGCGCGAAGGTCGTGGGCAAGGTGCTGGCGCAGGACAAGCACCGCCGCGTCCTCCACTTCCGCAAGGAGAAGGAAGGCTGGACGCGTCGCCGTGGCCACCGCCAGCCGTACACCGAGGTGAAGGTCACCTCGATCTCCGGCTAGTCGGTCGCTGCCTTCCCGGACTTTTTCAGTCACGAACTTCAAGGAGCAGGTGTCATGGCCCATAAAAAGGGACAGGGTTCTTCGCGCAACGGGCGTGATTCCAACCCGCAGTACCGCGGCGTGAAGGTGTATGGCGGCGAGACGATCTCCGCGGGCAGCATCCTCGTGCGGCAGGTCGGCACGGTCATCCACCCGGGCACGAACGTGAAGCTCGGCCGCGACTTCACCCTCTTCTCGACGGTGGACGGCGTGGTGAAGTACGAGCGCCTCGGCCGCGACAAGAAGAAGGTGTCGGTGTACCCGGCCGCTGCCGCCGAGCAGGCGACCGCCTAGTCGGCTGCTCCGGGGGCAACCCCGGGCACGGCATCCCCGAGCGGGTCGTTCCCGGTCCACCCCGTCCTCGCGGACGGTTGGATGCGAGGACGGCCCGCTTTGTATTTTTCCAGGAGGGCGTTCGCCCCATGAAGTTCGTCGACGAAGTGCGCATCTACGTGAAGGCGGGGGACGGCGGGAACGGCGCCGTGTCCTTCCGGCGCGAGAAGTTCATCGAGCGGGGCGGTCCCAACGGCGGTGACGGTGGCAACGGCGGCTCCGTGTCGTTCGTCGCGAACCCGCAGCTCACCACGCTCCTGGACTACCGCTACCAGCAGCACCACCGGGCGAAGAACGGCGAGCACGGCATGGGCAGTGACTGCAACGGTCACGGGGCCGACGACATGGTGCTCCAGGTGCCGGTGGGCACGTTGATCCGCAACAACGACACCGGCGACCTGCTGGTGGACCTGAGCGAGCCGGGCCAGGAGTACGTGGCGGCCAAGGGCGGCCGTGGCGGCCTGGGCAACATGAACTTCGCCACCTCCACGCGCCAGACGCCGCGCTTCGCGCAGGACGGCACGCAGGGCGAGGAGATCACCCTGCGGCTGGAGCTGAAGCTGCTGGCGGACGTGGGCCTGCTGGGCTTCCCCAACGCGGGCAAGAGCACGTTCATCTCGCGCGTGAGCCGGGCGCGGCCGAAGGTGGCGGACTACCCGTTCACCACGCTCGTGCCGAACCTCGGCATGGTCCAGTACAAGGACAACCTGTCCTTCGTCATGGCGGACATCCCCGGCATCATCGAGGGCGCCAGCGAGGGCGTGGGCCTGGGCCACCAGTTCCTGCGCCACGTGGAGCGCTGCAAGGTGCTGGTGCACCTCATCGACATGGGCGCCGAGGGTGAGGGCCGCAAGCCGCTGGACGACTTCAACATCCTCAACGTGGAGTTGAAGAAGTACAGCGCGGAGCTGGCCAGCAAGCCGCAGGTGGTGGCCGCGAACAAGCTGGACCTGACGGAGGCCCGCGAGCGGCTGGGGCCCTTCACGGAGGCCCTGCGCCGCCGTGGCATCCGCGTGTACCCGGTGTCCTGCGCCACGGGCGAGGGCATGCAGGCGCTGATGGACGCGGTGGCGGAGGTGCTCTTCACCGGCCGCACCGAGAAGATCCACGTGGAGGCCCCGCCGAAGCGCTCGGCCGCCGCCCCCGCGAAGAAGGCGTCCTCCGCGAAGCAGGCCCCGGTGAAGAAGGCCGCCGTGAAGAAGGCCCCGGCGAAGAAGGCCGCGCGCAGGCCCGTGGTGAAGAAGGCCGCCGCGAAGAAGGCCGTGGCGAAGAAGGCGGGCGGTGCTCGCAAGGCCGTGGCGAAGAAGTCCGCCGCGAAGAAAGGCTCGCGCAAGCCGGTGGCGAAGAAGACCGCTCGCAAGGCCCCGGTGAAGGCGTCCGCAAGGAAGCCCGTGCGCAAGGCGTCCGCGAAGAAGTCCGCCGCGAAGAAGTCCGGCGGGAGGCGCTGAGTCGATGGCTGGTGGAGGCCCCCGCTACGAGAAGTTCGAGCGCGACGTCGTCGAGCCGGAGCAGTTCCTGCTTGACGAACGCAAGGAGCGCATCGACCGCGTCGTCAGCCAGCGCACGCGCAACTTCACCGTGGTGCTCGACCGGCTGGAGGACAACTTCAACATGGCCGCGGTGCTGCGCACCTGCGAGTCCATGGGCGTGCAGGAGGTGCACGTCGTCATCAACCCGGACGCGCCCTTCATCCCCAACTCGCGGGTGGCCCAGGGCTGCGACAAGTGGTTGGACGTGCACCTCTACAAGACGTTCGCGGAGTGCCGCGAGCACCTGAAGGGGCAGGGCTTCAGCCTCTACGCGTCCGCGCTGCGCGAAGGGGCCACCAGCCTCTACAGCCTGCGCTTCGACACGAAGTTCGCCATGGTGTTCGGCAACGAGCGCTTCGGCGTGAGCGACGACGTGCTCTCCGGCGTGGACGGCACCTTCTGGGTGCCCATGAAGGGCTTCAGCCAGAGCCTGAACATCTCCGCGGCGGCCTCGGCCAGCATCAGCCGGGCGATCGCCTGGCGGGACGAGCACCTGGGAGGCTCCGGGGACCTGACGCCCGACGAGGCCCAGGCCCTGCGCGAGCGCTTCTACCTGCTGGGCGTGAAGCAGCGGAAGCGTCTGGTCAAAGCCACACAGCGGTGAATGCTGGCCCCCCGGGGGCCGTCCGGATGCGGTAGATGGTCCCCGCGGGCACCCCGGTGCCTGCTCCGGAGGCGCACGCCATGTTGCTGGAATCCCTGCTCTTCACGCTGCTCGCCGTGCCGCAGGCCCCCAC
>NZ_RAWB01000707.1 GCF_003612055.1 Corallococcus llansteffanensis | reverse complement strand
CGTCCGGCCTCATGCTCCCAGTATCCAGGACCCGCGGCCTTCACGCATCGGTCATCTGGACCGTGGCGCGGTGGGGGCGGCCCGCACGCCGCCCCTCCCTTACTGCGCCGGAGCGGCCTGCGCCGGAGTGGCCGGAGCCAGTTGACGCAGGCGGCGCTGGGCCACCTGGGCCTCGGCGGAGCCGGGGGCCTCGGAGACGATCTGCCCGCAGACCTCCGCACCCTCGGCGCTCCGTCCCTGGGCGTACTGCGACTCGCACAGCCGCGAGAGCAGGGACAGCCGTTCGCTGCCACGGGCCCCGGCCGCGAGCGCGGCGCGCAGGAGCTGGGACTCGCGCACGCGGTCACCCTGATCCGCGGCGTCCTGGGCCTGGCGGGCCAGGTCGCGCGACGTCATCGCATCGGCGCGGGCCGACTTCTCCACGGACTTGGGCTTGGCGACTTCCTGGAAGCCGCCCTGCGGCGTCGGCTCGGGGGCCGCGGCGCCCTTGCCCGGGGCGGCCTGTTCGCGACGGACGGCGTTGGTGGCGGGCGCTGTCGGCGCGGGGGCCTGGGCCTGGGGCGCGGAGGCCGGCGGCGGTGGAGGCGGCGCACCCGCCTCATCGGCGAGCCCGTCGTCCGCGGAAGCACCCCGTCCGTAGGACGACGACGCACCGCCCAGCCGCAGGGACCCGCTCACCTCCTGCTTCAGGGCCTTGTCGCGGGCCGGGCTGTCACGGTCCAGACTCGCCACCTTGGAGGGCGCTTGTTTCGCGAACGCGTCGCTCTCCTCGCTGTCCTCCTTCAGCTCCAGCTCCGCCGGAGCTGGCGCGGCGGTCGCAACCCCTTCCGCCGCCTCCTTCTGGAAGCTGGGCATCTTCCTCTTCGCGACCGGGCTCCCCCCGCGGCGCCGCTCCAGCATCGCACCACCGCTGCCCGCGTTCATCCAGTCCGAGGGCCGGCCGCCACCCGCCTTGCTTCCGAGGGACGCCATCTGATCCCTCGCGGAGCCCAGGGGTTCACCCATCATCGGCTCTTCATCCCTGGGCACGGGCGCGGCGGACGGCGTGGGAGCAGCCGCCACCGGGGCGGGCGCCGCCTGGACTTCCGCGGAGGCGTACGCGTCCTTCTTCGACTTGAGGGCCTCCTCGCGCGGGGCCTTCTGGATCAGCTGCGGCTCCAGCTTCACGCCCTTGCTGACCTCCAGCGTCAGCAGGCCGAAGGTGCTCACCGTGGCCAGGCCCACCGCGGGCAAGAGCCAGCGGCGCCAGCGCGAGGGCTTCGGCTCCGGACCGGCGGCGGCGCGACGCGCGGACTGCTGCGCGTACGCCAGGAGCGACTCCAGTCCGGCGTCCGGCGCGGGCTCCACCGACAGGTGCGCCATGGTGGAGCGCACGCCGCGGATGTCCGCCAGGGACTTCGAGCAGCGCGCGCAGCCCTGGACGTGCTGCTCCAGCGACTGCGCCTCTGACGGCGGCAGTTCGCCGTAGGCGAAGTCGAGGAGCCGGTCCTCGTGTGCATGCGCATTCTGGGCACTCATCCCGCCACCGTCCTTCCATCCTCCGACAGGTCGCCATCCACGCCCAGCTCTCCCAGGCGACGGCGCAGGCCCTCCAGCGCGTAGCGCATCCGGCTCTTCACCGTGTTCTCGGACACGCCCGTCACCTCGGCGATCTCCTTGAACGGGATGCCGCTGTACTCACGCAGCACGAACACCTCGCGCTGCTCTTCCGGCAGGCCCGCGAGGGCCCGCTCCAGCAGGGGCCGCAGGCGCGCGTTGTGCGCCCCGCGCTCCGGGCTGGCCCCGGAGTCCGGCAGCCCCTCGCCCAGCGGACGTCCCTCGTCCCCATCCGCACCGGCCACGGGGGCTTCCAGGGACGTCGTCTGGCGGTAGCTCTCTTTGCGCGTGCTGTCCACGCAGAGGTTCCTCGCGATGGTGTACAGCCAGGTCGTGAACCGGGCCTTGGGCTCATACTCCCGGGCGCTGCGAACCACCTTGAGCCACGTCTCCTGCAGCACGTCCTCCGCCCGCGCCCGGTGCCCGACGAAGCGCAGGATGAAGTTGAACACCGGCGCGCGGTGCTTCCGCATCAGCGTTTCGAACGCGCGCGCGTCCCCTGCCTGGAAGGCGAGCATCAGCCGCTCGTCTGAGGTTTCGGGTGCCAACTCTCCCCCAGTGCCATGAAGCCACGGGTGCCATCCCCTTCCCGCCCATTGCCTGTAACGGACAGGCACGCGGGAAAGGTCTAATCCGGCCGTGGTCGCCGGTAAGTGGCGAGAATGACAGGGACCGCCACCCCTGTCACCAGAAGCGCCTGCGCCAGCAGCACCGCCGGCAGCGGGCGCTGCACGTGGAGGTACAGCGAGCGGCCAAGCCCCACGCCCAGCAGCACGCCCGTCAGGGTGCGCACCGCGTTGTGGCCGGCCGCCGGACGGAAGCGGCCCACCGCCCAGTCCACGAGCGCCGGCAGCGTGAGGCCGAGGCCCACCGGCACGTCCCACGCCCACGCCAGCGGTGCCCGCAGGGCGAACAACCCCAGGAAGACGGCGGCGAGCACCGGGTACGTGCCCAGGCAGCGCGCGCAGACGCGCACGCCCGCGAGCACGTACGTGCGGTTGTACTCATCCGCGTGATGGTGGCTGAGCCAGAACACCGGCACCTCCGTGGGACGCGGGCTCGGAGCGCTGGGCATCCCCTTCCGCCAGGAAGCACGCGGCGGCGTGGCCCCCACCCACCGGGTACAGCGGCGGCGCTTCACGCCGGCAGCGCTCCATCACGTAGGGGCAGCGCGGGTGGAACGCGCAGCCGGACGGAGGAGACAGGGGCGAGGGTGGCTCGCCCGGCAGCAGCAGGCGCGTGGGGGGACGCTCCGGATCCGGCACCGGCACCGCGGACAGCAGCGCCTGCGTGTACGGGTGGCGAGGGCCCGCGTACAGCGCGCGCGACGGTGCCACCTCCACGATGCGGCCCAGGTACATCACCGCCACGCGCGTGGACACGTACTCAACAATCTTCAGGTCGTGCGCGATGAAGACGTAGGTGAGCCCGCGCTCGCGCTGCAGGTCCACCAGCAGGTTGACGATCTGCGCCTGGATGGAGACGTCCAGCGCGCTGATGGGCTCGTCCGCCACCACCAGGTCCGGTCGCAACGCGATGGCACGTGCAATGCCGATGCGTTGACGCTGCCCACCGGAGAACTCGTGCGGGTAGCGGTGCCGGGCCTCGCGGGGCAGCCCCATCGCGTCCAGCAGCGCCAGGACCTCCTCCTCGCGCGCCGCGCCCCGGGCGAGCCCATGGATGGCGAAGGGTTCCGCGAGGATGTCCCCCACCGTCATGCGCGGGTTGAGCGAGGCGTACGGATCCTGGAAGACGAGCTGCATGCGCCGCCGCAGGGGGCGCAGTTGGCGCTGGGACAGCCCGGTCAGCTCCCGACCATCGATGCGGATGGAGCCGGCCGTGGGCTCCAGCAGGCGCAGGAGCGCGCGCCCCAGGGTGCTCTTGCCGCAGCCGCTCTCCCCCACCAGCCCCAGCGTCTCGCCGCGCGCGACGTCGAAGGACACCCCGTCCACCGCGCGCACCGTGCCTCGCGTGCGCCCGAGCCAGCCACCGCGCACCGGGAAGTGCACCTTCAGGTCGCGCACCTGGACCAGCGGTTCGCTCATGGCGCGGGCACCGGGTGGTGGCAGGCGGCCCACTGGCCTCCGCGCTTGGGCTCCAGCGCGGGCGTGACGCGGGCACACAGCTCCGTGGCGCGGTCGCACCGGTCGCGGAACGCGCACCCGGACGGCAGCGCGCCCAGCGAGGGCACCATGCCGGGGATGGCCTTCAGGCGCCGCCGCTCGCCGTCCACCGCCGCGCCCGCGTCATGCAGGGACGGGATGGAGCGCATGAGGCCCGCAGTGTACGGGTGCGCGGGCCGGGCGAACAGCTCGCGCACCGGGGCTTGCTCCACGATGCGGCCCGCGTACATCACCACCACCGCGTCGCAGCTCCCCGCCACCACGCCCAGGTCGTGGGTGATGAGCATCACCGCCATGTGACGCTCGGCCTGCAGCCGCTTGAGCAGTTCGAGAATCTGCGCCTGGATGGTGACGTCCAGCGCCGTGGTGGGCTCGTCCGCGATGAGCAGCGCCGGGTCGCACGCGAGCGCCATGGCGATCATCACGCGCTGGCGCATGCCGCCGGAGAGCTGGTGCGGGTACGCGTCCACGCGCTCCCCCGGGGCTGGGATGCCCACCTGCCGGAGCATCTCCACCGCGCGCTCGCGCGCCTGGGCCCGGGACGCCTTCAGGTGCAGCCGGACGCCCTCGCCAATCTGCTCGCCCACGGTGAACACGGGGTTGAGCGACGTCATCGGCTCCTGGAAGACCATGGCCACGTGCCGGCCGCGAACGCGCCGCATCTCCGGCTCCGGCAGGCTCAGGAGGTCCTCCCCCCGGAAGCGCACCTCGCCCGCGACGATGCGTCCGGGCGGCTGGGGAATGAGCCGCATCACCGACAGCGCCGTGAGGCTCTTGCCGCAGCCGCTCTCCCCCACCACCCCCAGCGTGCCGCCCGGACGCATCGTCGCGGGCGAGGTG
>NZ_RAWB01000706.1 GCF_003612055.1 Corallococcus llansteffanensis | reverse complement strand
ACCAAGCGGACTTCCGGTGCCTGCGCTTCGACGGCGGATGGTGGCTGCATGGGAAATCCCGCTCCTCCCCCTCATGTTTCTTCAACCGGAGGGCGACTGCGGTCTCTTCCAAACTACAACTGTAGGAATAGGCGAACAGCAGCAGCAGCACCGCGGCCCCCAGGTTGCCTCCCTCCCTGGGAGCCACCGACGTCGCCAGCGGCACGGACACGGAGAAGAGGCCCACGGCGATGAACACCAGCAGTGGCACCGTCTTGGTGATGGCGAGGAACACCGCGGTGCGCGCGCCGCCCTTCACGCCCACGACGTTGATGGCCGTGAGCGCGAGCAGGGGCACGGCGATGGCCAATCCCTGGCCCAGGCCCGAGTTCGCCGCTGGCCACAGGAAGCCCAGCGCGCGGGAGAAGCCAACGGATAACGAGGCCACGGACGAGACGCGCGCCAGCCACGTCATCCAGCCGACCTGGAACCCCACCCGTTCTCCAAAGGCTTCACGCGTGTAGAGATAGGCGCTGCCGGGCTTGTCGAAGTAACTGGCTGCCTCCGCGAAGCAGAGCACGAGCAGCAGCACCGCCAGCCCCGCGAGCACGACGGCGCCCGTGCTGGCCGAGCCCAGGTTCGCGGCGGCGGCCGCGGGCAGCAGGTAGACACCGCTGCCGATGACGTCGTTGATGGAGAACCCGACGATTTCCCAGCGCGATACCGCGCGCCGCATGCCCGGCTCATGAGGAGGCGAAGGGGTTTCGGTGGTCATGGATGGAAGGGGAGGGGAACCCACTGGAGCACAGCTGCGGTGAATCCGCGAATTCGCCTCCACTCGACGACTGACGCCCCACGTTCACGAGCCGCGGCAGGATCCGTTAGGATGGCGACGGCGGGCGCCGCGTTTGGTGTCGTAGGCCGCAAGGGCGAATGAGCCAAGGAGCGCAATCATGACGAACACGGTGAACAAGACCCGCATCTGTCTCTGGTACGAACACAGTGCCGAAGAAGCCGCTGCGTTCTATGCCCGCACCTTTCCCGGCAGCTCCGTCGGCGCCAGTCACCGCGCACCGGGCGATTACCCGGACGGCAAGGAGGGCGATGCCCTCACGGTGGAGTTCACCGTGCTGGGCATTCCGTGCCTCGGCCTCAATGGCGGCCCCGCCTTCAAGCACAGCGAAGCCTTCTCGTTCCAGATCAGCACCCGGGACCAGGAAGAGACGGACCGCTATTGGAATGCCATTGTCGGCAACGGCGGTCAGGAAAGTCAGTGCGGGTGGTGCAAGGACAAGTGGGGACTCTCGTGGCAGATCACTCCTGCCGCCCTGACGGACGGCTTGAGCGATCCAGATCCGGCCGCGCGCAAGCGGGTGTTCGCCGCGATGATGGAGATGCAGAAGATCGACATCGCGGCGATTGAAACGGCACGCAAGGGTTGAGTGCGTCGTCGTGCCCTTGCTTCAGTGCCCCCAGGTCCCGGAGTTCCAGAGCGCGGTGACGCCGTCCTTGTCATGGATGACGAGGTTGCCGTCGTTCTGGAGGATCAGATAGGCGCCCGGATGTCCCCAGGTCATGCCGGACCAGACATCCGCGCCCACCGTCGGGCTGCCCGGGCGAGGCCCCGCCCGCGAGGTAGCGCGAGACGTTGGTGTCCTGCATCTGGAAGGGGAGGGTGAGGTACTCCCTGGACGTGCCGGCGCTGGCACGCGCGTGGGGTCGCCCCAGGGGACGCGGACGTCAGGGTCCCACGAACTCCGGTTCAGCCCTCACGGGCCTTGCGCCGGTACTCGCCGGGAGGCACTCCCATCTCCCGCCGGAAGGCCCGATTGAAGGCGAACTCGGACTCGTAACCCACGCGGACCGCGATGGCCGCGAGCCCGTCCTGTCCCTCACGCAGCGCGTGCGCGGCCTCCTGCATCCGAAGCCGCGTGAGGTACTCATGCGGAGCCACGCCCACCTCGCTCGCGAAGCGCCGCGCGAGCGTCGCCCTCGAGGTCCCCGAGCGCCGCGCCAGCTCGCTCACGGTCCAGCTCCGCCCCGGCTCCGCGTGCATCCAGCCCAGGGCGCTCGCGAGCGTCCGGTCGCCGAGCGCCCCCAACCAGCCCGCGCCGCCCGGCGGCTGCGCGTCCGCCCAGGCACGAAGCACCTGCACCAGGAGGATGTCGAGCAACCGGGAGACGATGACCGAGGCGCCCCGCTCTCCCCGCGCGTACTCCCGTTCGAGCAGCGACACCGTGGGCAACAGGGCACGCGCGTCCTCGGAAGCCCCCCGCAGGTGGACCCGCTCGGGAAGCAGCCGCAACACGGGATGCGCCCCCGGCTCGTCGAACGCGAAGAAGCCGCAGAGCACCCGCGACTCCACGCCGGCCCCGCCCAGCACATACGAGGAAGCCCCTTCTCCACGTGTCGCCAGCCACTCCTCCACCCTCAGCTTGGGGCTGCGGGGAGAGTCCGCCACGGCATGCCCGTCTCCGCGCGGCAGCAGCACGACATCCCCCGGCCCCAGCGCGACGGCGTCCCGGCCCTGCGTGAGGTGACAGGAGCCCGCGATGACCAGATGCAGGGTCGCCGAGGCCGTGGGAGCAAAGCGCAGCCCCCAGGGGGCCCGCGCCACGGTGCGGCAGTAGAGCTGCCCTCGCAGACGGGTTCGCTCGAGAATCTGCCCCAGCAGGTCGGAAGCATGCGAGAGGTCCATGCCCTCGAGGCTAGCAGCGGGTTGTCCCCACCGCTCGCGCCCTGAGCGTTTCAGACAAAAGATTGAGCCGTCCGCGAATGGCCCCTCCGAGGCCAGCACGTCACATTCCCAGCCATGAACGACACCCGCGCTTCAGCTGGAGACCTCATGAGCCCGAACCCCTCACAGTTGCCCTGGAAGCTCACCTCTCCCACGGCCTTGTTCACCTTGCTGCTGGGCGCCTTCATGCTGTTCCTCAGCCTCCGGGCCGCGCTGGACCCGATCAGCGCGGCCAGGGGCTTCGGTCTGCCCGACTCCGGGAGCGAGGTCATCCCCTGGCTGTACGTCAAGGCGGGCAGGGACCTGGGCCTGGCACTGGCGATGTTCGCCCTGGTGGCCATCCGACAGCGACAGGCCGCGGGCGTCTTCGTCCTCGCCTGCATGGTGATGCCCACCGTGGACGCGCTGACCGTGATGCATGGCGGTGCCTCGCTCGCCTTCGCGCTCGCGGTCCATGGAAGCGCGGCGGTCTACGGCGTCGTGCTGGCCGCCGCGCTGCTGCGCCCCCAGAACATCACCTCAGAAGGCCCGCAGAAGTCGCCCGGGCGTCCATGAACGTTCCATCCCGGCGCGCGTTGGCCGGACGGGGGCTGCCTGCTCGAGCTCGTCACACCCAGTGGCGTGCATCCGACCCACGCGATTCACGAACGTCTTCGCGGTCTCCTGGAGCGGCTGCCGGCCGGCGCAAGGACGGATTGCACGAAGGTGGGGGACGCAAGCCCCCGGTGCATCACTTCTCCAGGTCGCCGACGATCTTCTGGAAGGGCGACGGCTGGCCGGCCAGCTTCTGGAAGAAGTTCCGGGCGTCGGTGCCTTCATCGTAGTTCTTGAAGGCGTCGTCGCCGCCGTGCTTCACGTCGGGCTTCAGGCCCGAGTAGTCCTGGCGGGACGGCAGGCCGTGCTCGGCGCGGATGGCGTTCTCGGACGGGGCCCAGTTGTTCTTGGTGTGCGGCGTGGGGCGCAGGCCGACGGTCTCGAACTCCTCCGTGAGCATCAGGCGGGTGTCGACGGTCTTCTTCATGTCGGACGAGAACGCCGGGTTCTGCTTGAAGACGTCGGCGTTGCTGTGCTTGCTGGCCTCCAGGGGGCTCACCTGGACGCCATTGGACGCGCGCCAGGCGTGGACCGACTCGTGGCCCAGGTTGTTGAAGCGCGGGCCGGAGTCCTTCTCGTTGTACTTGATGTCGCTGGCCGTGCCCGCGCCGGGCCGGCCGTCGAAGCGGTACGCCGGGCGGGAGGAGGAGAACGTGCCGTCGTTGCGGGGCACATGCGCGTTGGGCAGCGCCGCGTTGCGGCCCGAGGAGATGTCCGCCACCGTCAGCGGCTTGCGCAGCGTGCCCGTGGCGCCGGGGTTCACGGCCTGGGTGCGGCCGTTGAGCTCCGTCAGCATCCGGTTGCCGACCGGCTTGCTGGTCAGCTTGTTGGTGGAGTTGCGCACGTCCTGCGTGAAGTCCGCGAAGTCCGCGCCCGACTGCTTGCTGTCACGGCGGGTCCGGATGCCCTGGAGCTTCGGATCCACCACGCCGTAGTCCGCCGGCTTGAGGTTGTTCTTGCCCGTCTTCAGCTCCGCGGGCGACACCGGGGCCTTCGGCTTCGCGTTCTCGGGCCGGGCCGGAAGGCTGTCGCGGCGCGGGCGGGAGCTGGAAGAAGAAGACAACGACGAAGGCTTGGAGAACGAAGAGGAGCGCAGCTTCATGGAAGGCCTCGGGAGGGGAGTGCGGCGACGGACCACCCCTACTGCACCCTGCGTGCCCACCGCTTCGCGGACCCTGGGGCCATCCGGCCTTCGTGATTCCAGGGGATTGCGTTGGCGTGGGCGCCGTCCCGGGGGGGGCCCCTGATGACGGAAGTCAGGGGCC
>NZ_RAWB01000705.1 GCF_003612055.1 Corallococcus llansteffanensis | reverse complement strand
GCGCCATCCGCCGCCCCCGCGCCCGCGTCCGCGCCTGTGTTCTTCCAGGCGGAGGCGGCGGATGGCGCCGCGACCGGCTCCTGGCCTCCCCCGATGGAGCGCGAGGAGGCCAAGAAGAAGGGCAGCCTGCTGGGCCGGCTCGTGTCCGCCGCGATGCCGCAGAAGTCGATGGCCGCGCCACCCTCGTCTTCCGTGGAGCGGCGTGCCCGGAAGGAAGCGAAGGAAGAGGCGGAAGCCATGCCTAAGGACGCCTATTCCATCCAGGAAAGCGTCCTGCCCTCCGTGGCCGAGCCCGTGGGCGGCCTCGCCGCCGAGGACCTGGGCAGCCTGCTGGGCCAGCAGCTCGCGAACGGCCTGTGGGACGGCGCGGGCCAGGGACCGGACGTGGTGCGCCAGGCCCGCGCCACCGCGCGGATGCTGCTGGTGCTCCTGCGCCAGGGCATCACCAGCAGCCACCCGCTGCACGGCGCGCAGGTGAAGAAGGCCGTGGACGCGCTGCTGGCCCTGGCCTCGCAGCTCACCCAGGCCCCGGACGTGGCCGAGCTGGCCCTGGGTGTCGCGTGGCTGGTGGCGTCGGGTCCGCGCACGCGGGGCCGCATTGAACAGGCCGCGAAGCCGCTGCCGGGCCTGGGCGGACGGCTGGGGGACGAGGCCGCGCTCCGCCAGCACGTGGAGACGCTCGCGACGCGATAGGTCATCGCACGCACCACCGCCGGTCCCGGCATTCCCAGGAGGAATGCCGGGGCCCGCGCTCCCGTCTTTTCGCGGGGGTCGACTAGGGTGACGGGGCCATGCTCCTCGTGCCCTTCGTCCTCGCTGTCCTCGTCGCCGCGCAGCCCGGGCCCCCCGTGCGGGGTGACGCCCCTTCCGCTTCCGCCCAGGAGTCCACCCCGCCCGCGGCGGCCATGCCCGCGCCGCCGCTCGTGGCGAGCCCGGACGCCTGCGCCGCCGAGTCGGACTACCTGGCCGGCTTCGATGCGCTGGTGCAGGGGGAGGACGCGCGCGCGGTGGAGTCGCTGGAGCGGGTGCTGCAAGCGTGTCCGCAGCATCCGTTCGCGCCGGAGCTGGCACGGCTGGCGCGGGCGCGGCTGAACCCCGGCGGCAAGCTGGCGCAGGAGACGCTGGCGCGGCCGCCGCAAGTGGAAGGCACGTCCCAGGGGGCGCGGGCGTCGCTGACCATCCTGCAGACGATGCATGGCATCACCCAGGGCATCCTGCTGTGCACCATCGCGGACTGTGACGACTCGCGCGCGTACGTGGCGGTGTCGCTGCTGGGCGGCGGCGTGGGCGCGGCGGCGTCGCTGCTGCTGACGAAGAGCGGGCTGACGTCGGGACAGGCGGCGGCCATCAACTCCGGCACGGTGTGGGGCTTCGGCTATGGCCTGGCGTCCATCGGCTCGTTCGACCTGGAGGGGGACAAGGCCACGGCGTCGGTGATGGTGGGGGCGCTGGGCTTCACGGGCCTGGGGCTCCTCATCGCGGAGTTCGCGCAGCCCACCGCGGGGCAGGTGTCGCTGGCGAACTCCGGCGGCCTCTGGTCCGGCGTGGTGGCGGGGCTGCTGATGGCCACGAACAACAATGGCGATACGCGCGTGTTCCTCGGCATCGAGCAGGGCGTGGTGGCCGCGGGCATCGTCACGTTCGCGCTCATCTCCCGCGACCTGGACATCTCCCGGGGGCGGGTGCTGCTCATCGACGCGGGCGGCATCCTGGGCGGCCTGCTGGGGGCGAGCACCCTGTTCCTGCTGAACGCGGAAGAGGACGCGGACGTGTTCCTCGTGGGCACCAGCGTGGGGGTGCTCGCCGGCCTGGGCGCCGCCACGTTCTTCACGCGTGATTATGATGCACGGGACGATGCACCGACCGTCTCCGTCGCCCCCACGGCCATGGGCCGTCATGGCGGCCTGGGCCTGACGGTGCTCGGACAGTTCTAGCCCGCCTTCCTTCCGTCACCCCGGAGCCCGCCATGCCCGTCGAGTCCCAGGCGCTGACCCTGCTGCGCGGTGAGCGCACGCTGCGCGTGCGGCAGGTGAAGGAGTGGGGGGAGATCCTCATGGGGTTCGAGGGTCGCAACCGCTACGAGGTGGTGGGCGACGACGGAGGCCCCCTCTTCTTCGCGGGCGAGGTGGGCGGCGGCGTGGGGCTGTTCCTGCTGCGCAGCTTCCTCAAGGCGAAGCGGCCCTTCACGATGGAGCTCAAGTCCGCGCGCGGAGAGACGCTCTTGCGGCTGCGCCGGCCGTGGCGCTTCTGGCTGTCCCGGATGGAGGTGGAGGACGGCGAGGGCCGGCACCTGGGCAGCATCCAGCAGCGCTTCCGCTTCTTCACCCGCGCCTACGACGTGCTCGGGCCCCGGGGCGAAGAGGTGGCCCACCTGGGCGGGCCGTTCTTCCGGCCGTGGACGTTCGTCGTGGAGCAGCAGGGCCGCGAGGTGGGCACCATCGCCAAGAAGTGGAGCGGCTTCGGCAAGGAGATGTTCACGGACGCCGACAACTTCGGCGTCCGGTTCGACGGGTTGGAGGACCCCCACGTCCGCGCGCTGGTGGTGGCCGCCACGTTCCTCATCGACTTCGTGCACTTCGAGAACAAGGGCGGCGGCAACAGCGACTGACGGGCTAGCGGTGCCGGCGCAGCGTGGGCACGCGCGGCTGCCCCGCTTCGTCGCGCGGCAGGCCGTCCAGGGGTGTGCCCATCGCGGTGGGGCGGTAGCGCTGCACCTCGCGCACCATGAAGAGGGCCGCCGCCGACAGCACGCCCAGGTCGTCCAGCCAGCCCAGCACCGGGATGAAGTCCGGAATCGCGTCCACCGGCGACACGAAGTACAGGACGGCCAGCAGTCCCGCCAGCTTCCGCCACGTCCCCACGCCGGGGTCGCGCACGTACTGGAAGAAGCGGGTCCCCATTCCTCGAAGGCCTGCGATGTTCATACCCCTCCCTACGCATGGGGGGCCCGGGTGATTGCACTTCCCGTGCCCTGTGCCTGCACGCTCGCTGTGCAGACGAGTCTAGCCGGCCGTCTCTTCCAGCACCTCCGCGCGGCCAATGACTTCCAGGCGGGCGCGGCTTCCTTCGCGCAGCGGTGACGCGGGGCCCGCGCGCACGACGAGCGCCAGGCCCGCGCAGGACACGGTGAAGTCCACGTGCGCGCCCCGGAAGGCGCGCTCCAACACCTCGGCGCGCAGCGCGCCTCCCACCGCCACGCCGTCGGTGTCCGGCGTGAGCTTGAGCGCCTCCGGCCGCAGGGACAGCATCACCTGGCCGCGCGCCTCGGCGTTCAGCGGCAGGTTGCCCAGCGCGGTGCGCGCGACGCGGCCGAAGCCCGAACCGGGCAAGAGGTTGGTGCCGCCCAGGAAGTACGCGGCGAAGGCGGTGCGCGGCGCTTCGTAGACGGCTTCGGGCGTGCCCTGCTGCTCCACGGTGCCCGCGCGCAGCAGCACCAGCCGGTCCGCGAAGGCCAGCGCGTCGCCCACGTCGTGCGTGGCGAAGAGCACCGCGGTGCCCCGCGCCTTGAGCACGCGGCGCCACTCCGCCAGCAGTGCGGCGCGCAGCCCGGCGTCGAGCCCCGCGAAGGGTTCGTCCAGCACCAGCAGCTTCGTCCCGGACGCCAGCGCGCGGGCGAGCAGCACCCGCTGCCGCTGTCCCCGGGAGAGCGTCCCACAGGCGCGCGACTCCAGGTCCTCCAGTTGGAACAGCGCCAGCAGGCCCCGCGCGTGCGCCACGCCCTCGCCCTTCGGCTGCGCGTCCATCACCACGTCCCGCACCGTGAGGCCCGCCGCGAGCTCCGCGTCATGGAGCACGCGGCGCAAGGGGCGCTGCTCCGGGGGCACGAACGCGTCCGGGCCCGCGAGCACGCGGCCCTGCAGGGTGATGGAGCCCGTGTCCGGCCGCTCCAGGCCCGCCACCAGTCGCAGGAGCGCCGTCTTGCCGGAGCCGGAGGAGCCCAGCAGCGCCAGCGCCTCACCCGGCTCCAGCGCCAGCGACACGTCCCGCACCGCCGGGGAGGCGCCGCCGGGATACGTCAGGGAGAGGGAGTCGAGCGAGAGCAGGGGCATGACGGCGGCCACACTACGGTGCGCGTCCGGCCGGGCAAAGCGCCACGTCCACCGGCTGGGCGATGCCCGACGCTCTCCTGTCCGCGCGCGGAAAAAAGGCATGGCGGGTGGCCTTCCACCGCGTCCGTCGTGCGGGGGCCGCGGGCGTCGTCTCGTCCTGGATGCCCGGAGGCGAGCCGGCTCTGTCGCAGCCGTCCCGCGCCACGCTCTGCGCAAGTCCACTCCCGCGCCATCCCCTCATCAAACAGCCTCGCAGCGAAGCGAGCCTTCACGGCCGCACCGCGCGCGGTGCATCTCCGTGCCCCTCCATCCAGCGGCCTGGAAGCGAGGCAAAACCTTCGTGGCTTGCTGCGCCACGCTCAGCGCAAGTCCACTCCCGCGCCATCCTTCCCACCCGGCTGTCCGCGAGCGCAGCGGATCCTTCACGGCATCCCGCGCCGCGCGCGACGGGACTAGGCTGCCCGCCGCGTTCCTTCCCCTCGTCGCTGGGAGTCCCCATGTCGCGCCTGCTTGTCGCCTGTGCCGTCCTGCTGGGAGCCACGTCCGCCTTCGCCCAGGCCCCCAC
>NZ_RAWB01000704.1 GCF_003612055.1 Corallococcus llansteffanensis | reverse complement strand
GCTGCCACAGCGGCACCAGGTTGAACACGTTGAGCCAGGCCGCCGCGTGCGCGATGGCGCCCAATCCCTTCCATCCCGTGAGGACCGCCGCGACCAGCGCCACCACCGCCGCCGCGCTCCCCCAGATGGGCCCCGCCAAGCCCACGCGCGCGTCCTCGCGCCCATCCACCGGCGACTGCTTCAAGCGCACGAACGCGCCCAGGCCCGGGATGAACATGGGCGCGCTGGCCTGCATGCCAAAGCGGCGCAGCGACGCCACGTGCCCCATCTCATGCACGTAGATGCACACCACCAGCCCCAGCGCGAAGCGCCAACCCCACGCCGTCCAGTACACGCCCACCGCCAGCAGCATGGAGAACAGCGTGCTCGCCTGCGTGAGCCCGGCGAGCAGCAGCTTCCCCTTGCCCAGCAGGAGCAGCAGCACGAACTTGAACTTCCACAGCATCAGCCCCAGCGCGCCCATGCTGGCCAGCACCTTGGGCATGCCCGAGCGCTTGCGCTCCGCCTCCGCCAGCGGCGCCGCCAATCCCAGCGCATCCACCTGCTGGCTCAGCGCCGTCACCTTCGCCGTCACCTGCGCGTGCTGACCCGTGCCCGGCGGCAACAGGTCCAGGGCCTGACGCCACAGCGCCAGCGCCTCCAGCGGCGCGCCCCGGTCCGTGGCCTCCTGCGCCTCCGCCGCGAGCCGCTTCAACGTCTGCCCATGCACCAGCTTCCGGCACGCGGGACACGTGAGCAGTCGGGGCGCGAGCTCCGAACCACAACCCTCACAGCGTGGGGTGAGAGGGATTGCAAGCGCTTCAGCCAACGGACCGCTCCTGCGGCTCGGATGCCTCGGCCCCGGATGCGTCGGCCAGCTTGAACGGCCCGGCGATGTTCAGCACCGCCTTCTTGTTGCGGCGCCATGCCTCGTACAGCGCGAACCCGTAGATGAGCCCCGACAGCGGGCTTTCGATGCCCACCAGCACGGGCGCCGCCACGGAGATGATCGCGGTGAGGACGACGGCGGCCTCCGGCGAGGTCGGTGTCGCCGCGTCCCCGGCCGCTTCCGGCGCGGCGGCGGGCGCCTGGGCCGCGGGTCCGCCCGTGGGCGCTGCCGCCTGGACGGACTCGGCCTGCTGCGCCTCGAAGCCCTTGTAGACCTCCGGCGCGAGCGAGGCGGCCACCGACAGGTACGTCAGCACCACCGCGACCAGCTGGTAGAACCACCCCCCGCGCCCGTCCGAGCCCTTGAACACGGCCGTGCCCACCATCCAGCCCACCAGGACGGCGATGAGGCCGATGTTGTAGCCCGACAGGCTCACCAGGAAATACACCAGCGCCCCCGCGACGGCCGCGCCAAAGCCAAACACGCTGGCCTTCAGGAAGCGCTTCGACTTCGAGCCGCCCGTCAACGACGCCTCCACCGTCTCCCGACACTCCGGGCACAGCAGGTGGCTGTTCACCTCGTAGTAGGTGCTCGAGATGGGGCGCTCACAGGCGGTGCACCGGGGGGCCGGGGGCGGCTCGGTGTAGTCGGCCTGGTCGAACTGCAACGGCGCGGCGTCGGAGGCCGGCGGAGAGGCGGGGTCGGTCATGGTATGGCTTCCAACCTAACAGAAGCCTCCCGCCGCCCTCAAACCACCCTCCAGTCCGACGTCTGTCTTATCCGCCCTGCCGCAGGGCCGCGTGACGCGCCGCCTGCACCAGCGCGAGCAGGTCCCGCGTCCCGCCCACGTCCAGCGCGGCCGGCTTCGCGCTCCCGGGTGAGAACAGCCGCGCGGGCGTGCGCGCCTGTCCCCGCAGCAACACGAAGAGCCGCAAGGCGTCCCGCAGGGCCTCCACCTCCGGCCCCTCCTCGGTCCGCGCCCGTTGCGCCGCCTGCTCCAGCCGCGCCCACGCCGTCTCCTCGCTCCACGCGCCCCGGGGCCGCTCGCGCGACAGGGCCGCCAGCGCCGCCGCCGCTTCCACCAGCCCCGCGCGGCCTTCCGTGAACGCGTCCCCGCACTCCAATCGCAGCTCCGGCTGGGATGCCCGCGCGGCATGCCACGACAGGAGCGCGGGCAGCTCCGCCTCGCGCGGCACCACCGGCGCCAGCTCCGCCTCCAGCACCGCGCGCACCCGCACCCGCGCCACGTCGTGCCAGAAGGCCGCGTGCAACAGCAGCTCCGGCCCGCTGCGCGGCACCCGCATGGGCGCCCGGCGCATCCTGCGCTGGAGGAAGTCCTTCACCCGGCCCCGCGAGTCGTAGCGCTCCAGCCGCTCCCACAGCGCCACCAGCGACGCGGCGCCCAGCGGCAGCGCCCGTGCCAGCTCGCGCGCCTCGTCCTCGGAGAACGCCGGCGCCCCTTCCGTCACGGGACGCTTGAACACGCGCTCGAACACCTCGCCCGCGGCGCACGCGGCCCTCAGCTCCGGCAGGTTCCGCGGCAGCAGCTCCACCGCCTGGGCCCAGACCCGACCGCCCAGCAGCGGCCCCGCGTCCAGCACCTCCGTCTCCAGGCGCAGCAGCGCTTCTCCCAGCGTGACGGGGGCCGCGTCGGCTCCGGCCCCGGACAACCGCCGCCGCGCCGCGCGGTCCACCGCCTCGCGCAGCCGGGACACGTCCAGCATCAGCTTCACGGGCCCGGTGTCACGCGGCCAGCCCTCCACCTCCGAGCGACGCTTCAGCGCGGCCAGCGTCGCGTCCACCTCCGGCTGCACCGTGGCCACCTCCCGCAGCAGCTCGAAGTGGTTGCGCAGCCGGTCCTTCCAGAAGAAGGACTCCAGCACGCCCTTGAGCGCGCGGTAGCGCAGGCGCGTGGCCTCCAGGAGGTCCGCTCGGTCCTCCAGCCGCGCTCTCAGGTCGTCCGGACGGGTCGCCACGCCCCCATCATAAGGAGGCGCCGCTCCGGCCGCAGGCCACCCCTTGGCGCGGAGCGTCGAGCGTGGAACGGTGCGCGGGGACCGACGTGGGAAGTTGGACGCGGGCCCTGCTCAAACGCGCATGGGCATGACCACGGCGGTGAAGCTGCGGTCGCCGGGACCGTGCAGCACGCCCGGGCTGTGCTCGTCGCCCAGCTCGAAGTTGACCTCGTCCGTGTCGGTGACGCCCAGCACGTCCATCAGGTAGCGGGCGTTGAAGCCGATGGTGATGTCCCCGCCCTGGTAGTCCACGTCCAGCGCGTCGCGCGCCTCGCCCAGGTCCGGGTTGCTGGCGGTGATGAGCAGCTTGCCCTTCTCCAGCCCGATGCGGATGGCGTTGCTCTTGTCCGCCGACAAGAGCGCGATGCGCTTGAGCCCTTCCAGCAGGCGCGTCTTCGGCACGAGGACGACCTTCTCGCCCTCCTTGGGGATGACGCGCTGGTACTCCGGGAACTGCCCGTCGATGAGGCGCATCACCATGGTGAGGCCCGGCTTCTTGAACAGCGCCGAGTTCTCCGCGAAGCCCAGGTGGCACTCGGCGTCTGGGGCCTCGTCCAGCAGGCGCTTCAGCTCCATCAGGCCCTTGCGCGGGATGATGACGCCGCTCTTCAACTTGAAGTCGCCCGCCATGTCGCGCTCGATGAGCGACAGCCGGTGACCGTCCGTCGCCACCATGCGCACCTTGCCGCTCGCCTGCGGCTCGAAGAAGACGCCGTTGAGGATGTAGCGCGTCTCGTCGCTGGAGATGGCGAACTGCGTCTTGCGGATCATCTCCAGCAGCGTGTTGCCGGAGATCTGCACCAGCGGCGCGTTCTCCTCCTTGGGCAGCTTCGGATACTCCTCGGCGGGCAGGCCGACGATCTTGAAGTGCGCGGAGCCGGAGCTGATGTCGACGTAGTTGTTCGCGAGCTTCTTCAGCGTCACCTGCGCGTCCGGCAGGTTCTGCACGATGTCGAAGACGTACTTGGCGCTCAGCGTGACGGCGCCAGGCTTGGTGACCTCGGCGGGGTGCTCGGACACCACGCCGATGTCCAGGTCGAAGGCCGTGACGGTGATGCTGCCCTTGTTCGCCGTGAGGAGCACGTTGGCGAGGATGGGCATCGTCGTCTTGCGCTCCACGATGCCCTGGGCGCGATAGAGGGCCTTCTTCAGCTCGTCGGAGGCGATGCGGAATTCCATCGTGGGCGTCCTTACAGGTCACGGCCCGGAAGGCCGATATCGCGGGGCGGGATGTAGCCCGCGCCCGCGGGAGCGTCAACGAACGGAATCACCCTTCCGCCCTCCTACGAACCCCTTCAACGCTTGCCACTGTCCGTGATTTTCAACCTGTCCGGGCGTCCAGGTGGGACCCGGGTGGAAATCGCCCGTGCCACCCTGGCCGGCGGGCACCCGGCCGGGCAGAGTGGACCTGACCGCGAGGCCCGGACGTTGAACAGGCGGCGGGAGGGGTCCCCTACGTGGAGCCCCCTGGCACCGCATGGATAACCTGGAACCCGGGCTGGCAGCGGAGGACACTGCGGCCCCCTTGAACGGAGTCGCCATGAACGTCCGCTCCCTGCTGCTCTCCGCCGTGCTCGTGCTCGGCCCGGTGGCGTGCAGCAAGCCGCCCTCCCCCACCTCGCAGCCGTCGAGCGACGAGTCCGGCGCGGCAGCGCCCGCCGACCTGAAGCGGACCGACGGCACGTCGCCCACCGCCACGCCCACCGGCAACGAGCCGGGAACGGCCGCCCCCACCC
>NZ_RAWB01000703.1 GCF_003612055.1 Corallococcus llansteffanensis | reverse complement strand
GCTCGGGGGTGGGGTGTTGTTCTGGTGGCATTCGAGCGAGGGGGCGGAGGTCCCGAGGGGTGCTCCGGAGCCGGCGGACGTGGGCCCGGTGCCCGACGCACGAGAGGGGGCGCGGGCCCTGGCCGGACGCGGGGGCTCCTCGCTCGCGGCGGCGGACCCGGCGGCGGCGACCCCGTCGTTGCTCAGCCCGGAGGACCGCGAGCGCGAGGCCCGGCGTGAGCTGTGGCAGAAGCGCCTGGAGCGCGCGCGCCGCTCGCTGGAGTCCTACGTGGCGGCCACGCGCTATCCGCCCGAGTCCCGCCCCAGCCGCGAGCATCCGGATCAGATGGAGCTGGCGGAGCCGGAGCGCACGCGGCCGTTGAGCGCGAAGGCCGCGGAGGACGGCACCTCCGACGTGCAGCTGCGGCTCAAGCAGGACAAGGTGTTCGTCGTCGGCGACGAGGCGGTGCTCCTCACCGTGGCGTGCGAGGACTCGCGCCGTGAGCCGCGGCCGTGCTCGGTGGTGTCCGCGGTGGCGCACGAAGCGGCCCACATGCCGGGCGCGGGAGGCGTGGCGGGCGTGCCGCTCGCCTTCGGGGATGAAGGGCGAGACGGCGACGCGGTGGCGGGCGACGGGATGCTCACCGGGCGCTTCCAGCCGTCGAAGCAGGGCTTCGCGATGTACTCGGGCACGCTGCGCGTGGACGTGCGCGTGCGCTCGGGGTCGGTGGAGGACACGACGTTCTTCGACGTGCTCTACACGCCCGCGCCGCCGGCCACGTTCACGCGCCGGGTGCGCGAGTCCCTGGAGGGCGGCTCGCTGGCCCTGTACCTGTCCGTGCAGGTCCGCAAGCCAGGGCGGTACGTGGTGTCCGGGCGCATGGACGACGAGGGCGGCGTCCCGTTCGCGTCGGTGTCGTTCAACGAGGAGCTGCCCGAGGGCCTGCACGAGGTGCAGCTCTCCGTCTTCGGCAAGCTCATCCGCGACGAGGCGCCCACGTTCCCGCTCGTGCTGCGCGACGTGGAGGGCTTCCTGCTCAAGGAGTCCGGCGACCCGGACCGCGAGCTGATGGTCACGCTGCGGGGCCCGGTGCACACCACGCGCGAGTACTCGCTCCAGCAGTTCTCGAGCGCTGAATGGAAGAGCTCGGAGCGCGACCGCTACACGGAAGAGCTCCAGAAGGACGTCATGGAGGCGCAGAAGCAGCTCGACGCCGTGCTCGCGGAGAAGCAGGGGCCCCCCAAAAGTCCAGAGTCGCCCTGAAGGCTTTGGAGCCTTGGAGCCCGGCCGCTCAGGACTCGTGCGGCGGGGGAGGAGGCGCGGTGTCCGCGGCCGGCTCCGACTCCTGCTCCATGTCCATGACGTCGGCGTCCTGCACGTCCTCGACGGGGGCCTCGGCCTGGAGCTGCGCTTCCGGGGCCACCACGACGCTGGCCTCCTGCGCGAAGGCGGGAGGGGGCTCCACCGCTTCGGGCGTGTCCAGGGTGAAGTCGTTCACGTCCGCGAGGAAGTCATCCGGCGGCGGCACGTTCATGGAGCCCAGGGCCGCGAACTCCGGTCCGCTGTCCTCCAGCGTGGCCAGGAAGTCGCCCTCCGATACCTCCGGGCCGGCCGCCTCCTGCTCCGGGTCTGCGGACCCGGCCCCCACGTCCTCGCTCAGCGCGCGCAGCTCCTCGTCGCTCAGGTGAGACAGGTCCCCCGACTCCAGGAGGAACAGCAGGTCCTCCGCCTCCTGCGCGGAGACGGTGCGGGGCATGGTGTCCAGGTGCTGCAGCTCCCACGCGGCGTCGTCGGGGGACAGGATGTCGGACGGGTCCAGGGATGGATCCGTCGACACCGCCTCCGTGCGCCGTCCCTCGTTGAACAGCCGCGCCTGCATGAGCGGCGACGACGAGGGCTGCGACGTGCCCAGCAGCTGCGCGTAGGACGGCGCCGCGGCCTCGAACTCACTGACGCCCGCGAAGGTGCGCAGCTGCGAGTTCTCCAGCAGCGCGGCCCGGGACTCCGGGGCGTCTGGGGACGCGGGGGACGCGCGCCCCCGGGGGGCCGGACCGGCTTCGGTGAGGCCCAGGTCGGCGAGCAGCGCGCCTGCCAGGTCGCCCTCGGCGTCCGCCTGGAAGTCGCTCGAGTCGGAGAAGCCGCGCCGCACCGGATCCACCGGCGCC
Organism: Corallococcus llansteffanensis; assembly: GCF_003612055.1. Lineage (GTDB taxonomy): Bacteria > Myxococcota > Myxococcia > Myxococcales > Myxococcaceae > Corallococcus > Corallococcus llansteffanensis. Next base: position 2,474 of record NZ_RAWB01000703.1, on the reverse strand, counting down.
AGGGGCTCCTGGCGCACGGGGGCGGTGACCTCCAGCTGGGAGGAGATGGAGTGGGCCCGGGACGTCGAGATGCCAGAACCCACGCGGCGGATGGAGGTCATGGAGGTCCTCGGGTGATGGCCCGCACGTCGGGCAGCGTCTGATTGTCCGCCGGGCCCGCGAGGAGTTGCTAGGGGGCGCCCGCGGAATCCGCCTCCTCGCTCGCCGCGTGGGCCTTCTGCTCCCGGTATTCACCGATGTGCGCGTACACGCTCTCCGGGAATCGCAGGTCCTTGTAGACGTTGCACGCGTCCGGGTCGTCCGGGTGGGGGCAGATGGGGAAGTCCTGGCGCGCCTGGAACTGCAGCACCTTCTCCCGGCGCGGCGGGCTGTAGTCCCGCCCCTTCACCTGCTCCACCAGGGCGTGCGCCTGGGCCTCGTCGCAGGCGGGGTCCTGGATCAGCAGGTCCACGAGCGTCGCGTCGTCCACGAAGTGTCGTGCGACCATGGCGAACACCAGCCGGCCGTAATGGCCGATATCCTCTCCCGCCTCCAGTGACGTGAGCAGGTGCGACATCATCCCGTTTGCCTTCAAGTCGTCGATGGCCATGGCTCCCACCCTTCCTGGGGGACTGGATTTCTGTTCAGTTCTCTCCTGCGAAGCTAGGCACGGCCGCCGCGGTGGCCACCCCGACCGGCCCTTGGGGCGAGGCGGAGCGGGAACGGGCGCAACGTCGGTCGGCGGACAGGGGAGTTCCATGGGGGCCACGGAACGCGCATCCGCGCGTCTTTCAAGACAGAAAACCCCCTGGGGGCGCCCCGGGCGCGAAGAGACATGGCCGCTGGCCTCCCGCTTGCTGTACGGGAGTCTGGCCAGCAGGAGGCGGCAGTCATGAGATTCGACAGCGCGGGGCAGACCCATATCGGGCGGCGGCCTCACAACGAGGACGCGTACTGCGTCCTGCCCGAGCGCGGACTGTTCGTGGTCGCGGACGGGTTGGGGGGGCAGGAGGGCGGCGAGGTGGCCAGCCAGTGCGTGGTGGACACCTTCGCGGGCTTCAGCGACCGGCTGGACCGCGACCGGGACGGCACGTGGCCGGATGCCGTGGACCCCGCGAAGAGCCGCGAGGAGAACTACCTGGCCGCCTGCACGGCGCTCGCCCAGCGCACCCTGCGCGTGCGCCGCGTGGGCAAGCTCAAGGAGATGGCCTCCACCGTGGTGGCGCTGGTTGTGAGCGAACGCAGCGCGGCGGTGGCCCACGTGGGTGACAGCCGCCTGTACCGCCTGCGCGACGGCCACCTGGAGTCGCTCACGCGCGACCACTCGCTCATCGAGGAGCTGCGCGCGGCGGGCCGCGAGCCCCCCGGCAACCCGGCCAACCTGCGGCACCTCATCACCCGCGCCCTGGGCACCGAGAACGCGGAGCCCACCGTGCAGCGGCTGGAGACGCAGCCGGGGGACGTGTTCCTCCTGTGTTCGGACGGCCTCTACGAGCCGCTGGGTCCGGAGGCGATGACGGAGTGGCTGCGGGCGCCCTCCGCGCAGGCCGCGTGTGACGCGCTCGTCTCCGCCGCCTACGAGGCCGGCGGCCGCGACAACATCACCGCCGTCGTGCTGCGCGTCGCGGCGGCCTGAGCGCCTTCGCGCGGGAGGTTCGTCGCGAGCTCAGGCCCGTGGACCCGTCAGGTCGGAGGGTCCCGCTGACCCGACGTGGTGGGTCCGCGCGGACGGAGGGGAGTCGCCTTTCACAGGGCCTTCAATCCTCCAATATTTCCAGGTTAATCTGGTGCTTCCCCCGCCTCGCGTCACTCCCCCTTCCTCGACCGAGCACCCCCGTTGCGTATGACGCTCAGCCTTGCCGCGCGCTTGACCGCGGCCCTCACCGCCGTGGTTGTCGCCCTCACCCTGGGAACCGTGTTCCTGATGGGCCTGTCGCTGCGCTCGCGGGTGGAGGCCGAGATGGTCTCCTCGCTGGCGCGGGACGCGGCCCGCTGGGAATCGCTGAAGGAGCAGGAGGTCCGGGTCGTGAAGGAGCTGGCCCGCGTGGCGGCGGCCAACCCGGTGTTCGCCCAGGAGCTGTCGCGCGCGTCGCCAGGCCGCGCGGACACGGGCCTGCTGACGGATCAGCGCGCGCTGCTGGGCGTGGACCTGCTGGCGCTCACGGCCGCGGACGGGAGGCTCGTCGCGGCCACGCGGGAGGGGAACCTCTCCGGGCTGGACAAGGTGGTGCGTCAAGAGGGGCAGGTGCTGCTGCCGGGGGCCGGCGCGCCCCTGCTCGCGGCGGCGCAGCCGCTCAAGCTCGAGGGCACCCTGGTGGGCTACCTCGTGGTGGGCTCGGAGCTGGGCGCGCAGGAGCTGGGGCGGCTTGGCGCCGGCAGTGAGCAGCTGGAGTCGCTGCTGCATGTGGGGCCGCGCGTGGTGGCGCAGTCGGTGCACGCGGTGACGGCGCCGGCGCTGCTGGCTTCGGCGACCCTGGCGGCCTCTTCGGGCGTGG
>NZ_RAWB01000702.1 GCF_003612055.1 Corallococcus llansteffanensis | reverse complement strand
GTCCATCAGCGCCGCCACCTCCGCGCCATAGCCCCCCGGTCCCGACCCGTGGACGATGAGCGGCGGCCGCACCGACAGCCCCCGGTCCTGGTCCCGCAGCGCCTGCACCAGGAAGCGCGTCGCCGGGGCCTCCACGCGCGCATGCACGCACCGCAGCACCCGGGGGAACAGCCGCGCCCGCTCGAGCACCCCCAGCACCTCCGCGAGCCGCGCCGCCGGATACACCAGGCTCACCGCCCCGCCCGGCCGCAGCGCATGCCGCGCCGCCGCGACCACCGCGTCCGCGTCACACGCCACCTCCGACTTGGACACGGCCCGCTCCTCGTCCGGACTCACCACCCCCGCCTGGGCCCGGCGGAACGGCGGGTTCGACACCACCTGTGCGTAGGCCCCGGACTGAAGCAGCGTCCGCGCCGCCCGCAGGTCCCCGAGCACCGGCCGCACCCGCCCTTCGCACCCGTTGAGCGCCACCGCGCGCACCAGCCTCGCGTGCACCGCGGGCTGCAGCTCCAGCGCGTCCACCGGGCCCGCGACACCGAACTGCTTCACCAGCAGCAGCGACACCACGCCACTGCCCGCGCCCAGCTCCAGCACCGGCCCGGCCAGCCCCTGCGCTTCCGTGGCCGCGAAGTGCGCGAGCAGCACCGCGTCCAACGTGAAGCGGTAGCCCGAGCGGCGCTGGAACACCCGCACGTCCGCGGTGCCAATGGAGTCCAGCGTCTCGTCGGCTTCGAGGGAAGCCGTCACGTCAGCGCGCGCCGTGCATCCGCTCGGCCACGTCCAGCACCTTCGCCTCGCACGAGACGTGGTCCAGGTGGCTGGCCTCCACGAGCCCCGTGGGGCTGGTGACGTTCACCTCGGTGAGGTAGTCGCCCAGCACGTCGATGCCCACCAGGATGAGCCCCTTCTCCTGGAGCGCGGGCTTGAGGCGCTGGCAGATGTGCAGGTCTCTCGCGGTGATCTCCGCCTTCATCGGCGTGCCACCCGCGGCCATGTTGCCCCGGTGGTCCGCGTCCGACGGCACGCGCAGCACCGCGCCCACCGGGTCGCCGTCCACCAGGATGATGCGCTTGTCGCCCAGGCGGCTCTCCGGCACGTACGCCTGCGCGAGGATGGGCTCCTTGCCGCCCTGCGTGAGCAGCTCCACCATCGAGCGCGCGTTGCGGTCCCCCGGCGCGAGGAAGAGGATGCCCTTGCCGCCGAACCCGTCGATGGGCTTGAGGATGGTGCCCTTCGCGTTCTGGGCCGCGAACTCCATCACCACCGACAGCTCACTCGTCACGCGCGTCTCCGGCATCAGGTCCGGGAAGTTCAGCGTGAAGAGCTTCTCGTTCGCGTCGCGGATGCCGGACGGGTTGTTGATGAACACCGGCATCCGGTCCGGACACAGCTCCACCAGCTGCGTCGCGTGCAGATAGTTCGCGTCCACCGGCGGGTCCTTGCGCAGGAACAGCACGTCCAGCTTCGACAGGGGACGCACCTCCTCGCGCACCACGTCGAAGTGCCGGCCCGGCTCGCGCCGCACCCGCACCTGGCGCATGCGCGCCTCCGCGCACCGGCCGTTGAAGCGCAGCCACCCCTGCTCGAAATAGTAGACGTCGTGCCCGCGCCGCTGGGCCTCCAGCATCAGCGAGAACGTCGTGTCGTGGTCCACCCGCACGCTCTCGAGCGGGTCCATCAGGAAGCCAAGGGAGAACGCCATGAGGACTCCGAGGATAGCGGAGCCCTTCCGCCCGTGCCGCTGATTCCCACGCGCATCCGTCCGCGCCGGAACGGAGGGGCAGGGGAGCGGTGCTTCAGCGGCCGGGCAGGTCGCTCAGCTTGAGGTTGAGGCGCACGGGCTTGCCCGCCTCCACCGGCACGGCGAGCACGCGGCGCTTCTTGTCCGCGCCCACGAGGATCAACTCCGTGGGCCCCACCGGCAGCGCGCGCTTCACCAGCGGCGTGCGCCCCAGGGACTTGTTGTTGAGGAACACCTCCGCGGACTCGTCCAGGAAGAGCGTCACCTCGCCCTTGCCGCGCTTGCCTCGTCCCGTCCGGGGCTCCTCCCCCGCGGCGTCCCGGTCCCGGGGGACCTTGACCCTGTCCTTCTCCTTCACCGCCACCACCTGCGCCACGCCCGCGTCCGGAACGGCGGTGGGCGGAGGGCGGATGGGGATGGCGACCATGGGCCCGGGGCCCTCCGGGACGGTGGGCTCCTGCGCTTCCAGCAGCCGGGTGAGCTGGAAGGCGCCGTAGGCCCCGCCCAGCATCAACAGCAGCACCAGCAGGGCCCACACGGCGCCCAGCTTCGCGCGCTTCACCGGGGGCGCGGTGTCCGCGCTGGAGGCCTCGTCCGCCCGCGCCCTGGCGATCTCCGCCTTCTTGCGCGCCTCCACGACGCTCAGGGCATCCGCCTTGCGCTCCGGCAGGTAGGGCCCGTCGTCCTTCTGGAGCGCCCGCTTCGCGGACGCCAGCACCTGGCTGCTCGTCGTCACGTCCGCGCTCTCCAGCAGCGAGCGTGTGGCGGCCATGCGCTCCGCGAAGAGGCCCTTCATCAGGGCCGCGCGCTGCTCGGCGTCCATCAGCTTGCCGCCGGAGGCCTTCTCGATGGCGCGCGCCATGTCCCGGCCGGACGCGTACCGGCGGTCCACGTTGCGCTCCAGCGAGCGCATCACCACGCGCGAGATGTCCTCGGAGATGTGCGGCAGCAGCACCGAGGGCCACGGGATGGCGTCCTCGAGGATCTTCACCATCTCGTCGCGCTCGGTCTTCCCGGCGAACAGCCGCTCGCCGGTGATGAGCTCGTGCATCACCACGCCCACGGAGAACAGGTCGCTCCGGCCATCCAGCGGATCGCCCCGCACCTGCTCCGGGGACATGTAGCCGGTGGTGCCCTTCACCGTGCCCACGTGCGTGCGCTCCAGGCTGTTCTTCGCCTTGGCGATGCCGAAGTCGAGCAGCTTCACGGTGCCGTCGTACGTCACCATGATGTTCTTCTGCGCCACGTCGCGGTGGATGACGGGGCTGGCCTCTCCGCCGGGCGACGTGAAGGTGTGCGCGTAGTGCAGCGCGAGGCACACGTCGCGCGCCACCGACAGCGTGAAGGCCAGCGGCACCGGCTGGCGCTTCTTCAGGCACGCGCTCGTCACCTGGTTGAGGTTCTGCCCGCCGATGAACTCCATGGCCAGGTAGAGCCCGTCGTCCTCCTCCCCCAGGTCGAACACCTGCGCGATGTTGGGGTGGTTGAAGGCCGCGGTGATGCGCGCCTCGTCCAGGAACATGCGGACGAACTGATCATTGGAGCGGGCATCCGGGAGGATGCGCTTGATGACCACGTACTTGCGGAAGCCGCCCGGGCCCGACGTGTAGCCCAGGAACAGCTCCGCCATGCCGCCCACGGTCAGCTGCGTGAGCACCTCGTACTTCCCGATGCGCTCGCCCCGGTGCAAGTCGATGAGGTCATCCTCCAGCGCCCTGAAAAGGCCGCGCCCGCATCATGAGAGAAGAGACGGCAAAACCGCCTGCGGACCATAACAGGGCTGTTGCGCCAGGGGACGTTCCGTCCGGGTGGAGCCCCACGGAGGGTGGGCCCGCATGCCCCCCAGGTCCCTGTGGAGCACCTGTGGATGGCGGGGGATGGGCTGTGGGAAACCGGCGGGCGGAGCTCCCGGCTGTGGATGCCTGGGGGAAACCGTCAACTTGCCCACATGTAGCAGATCGCCAATTCCTTCATGAATCCGAGCGGTTGCTGACTTGTCCCCAACTCCGCGCCACCTACTGCTTCCACCAGTTGATCAACACTACAAATAGACTGGTTGAAGAAGAGGGTACCTGGGCCTTCGCGTGCGAAGACGGCACCCGCTACAGGACCGTCGCGCGCAGTCGCTCCAGCAGGCCGGGCAGGTCGCCGAGCAGCTGCCGGTCCAGGTCCTCCAGCGCGGCGCGGAACATGGCCAGGTCCTCCGGCTCCCGTTCCGCGGACACCATGCGGTGCAGGCCCCGGAGGCGCTGGTTGCGGAAGACCAGGCGGACCAGGGTGGACTCCAGGTCCTCGGCCAGGGCGTCGTCCAGGCGCAGCTCCTGCCCCACCAGCTCCCGGAGTTGTTCGACGCGGTAGGTGAGCTCCCAGCTCTCCTCGTAGCCCGCACGTCGGGGCACCGCCTGTCCGCTGCTCGACCTCTCGTTCACATGCCCTCTAGTGCGGCCGGGGCCGGGTGAGTCCTGTCAGCGACAGCCGGGTGCGGGTCGGGTCCAGCTCCACGTGCATCCGGCAGTCCGCCACGTCCAGGCGCAGGGTGTAGGGAAGACAGGCTGCGCGGTTCGCATGTTCCCGACACGCATCCGCGCCCATGCGGAACAGCTCGGCCAGCACCGCCTGCCGGACCTCCGCCGACAGCCCGTCCACGGTGGACTGGACACCCCGGGCGATGAGCACCGTGAAGGCCTGCGATCCGGGAGCAACGCTGGAGGGGCTGGCCAGGGTCATTCCCGGGGGCAGTTGCTAGAAGCATACCGTGCGACATGCCTGTCGTTCCGGGGGTTTGCAATGACTCCCAACCCTTTGGGCTGAAAAATACTCCGGCTCTCCAGAGGACGATCCTGAAGCCCTGGGGGGTGGGGTGTCGTCGGACATGGGG
>NZ_RAWB01000701.1 GCF_003612055.1 Corallococcus llansteffanensis | reverse complement strand
CCCTTCCGTCATCCAGCCAACGTCCGCCCCTCTCCGACATTCCGGAAAGGAGGCTCCAGGGCGGCCGAGCCCAGCACGTCCGGCCGCGCGAGGCCATACCCCGCGTGTTATGGGAGGCCCATGAGCGTCGAAGCCACGCCCTCTCGCGCGAAGAAGCCCGTCGAGTACGAGGCCACCGTCACCGGGGTGCGGATGGAGACGCACGACACGGCGACGCTGCTGCTGGACCTGGGGGCCGGCCCCGGCTCGGGGAAGCTCGACTACAAGGCGGGGCAGTTCCTCAACATCGACCCACATCAGTTCCCGGCGCTCGCGCACCAGTGCGCGTACCTCCAGTTGCAGAAGGGGCGCAAGGAGCCGGCGCGCTCGTACTCGCTCGCCTCCGCGCCGCATGAGCCCCTCGTGGCCATCACGGTGAAGGACGAGGAGTTCATCCCCGGCGTCACCCTCTACCCGCCGCTGCTGTCGCCGCTGCTCGTGCACGGCCGCCTCACCGGCGCCCGCATCAAGGTCACGGGCTTCATGGGCCCGTACGTGCTGCCGGACGACGTGACAGAGCGCACGGACCACGTGCTGCACCTGGTGGCGGGCTCCGGCGCGGTGCCCAACTTCGCCATGGTGAAGGACGCGCTGCACCGGGGGCTGAAGCTGCGCCACACCTTCCTCGCGTCCAACAAGACCTGGGGCGACATCCTCTACCGCGAGGAGCTGGCCGCCCTGGAGCGCTCCGCGCCCGAGCGCGTGCGCGTGGTGCACACCCTCACCCGCGAGACGGACGAGACGAAGTTCAGCCCCCAGGTGCGCAAGGGCCGCGTCAACGAAGCGCTGCTGCACGAGCTGTTACCGGACCGTGACACCTGCCTCGTCTACGTCTGCGGGCCCGCCATCACCCCGTGGGACCGGCGCAAGGCGCTGGAGACGCGCACCCCCGCGACGCCGCGCTTCATGGAGGCGGTGCTCGGCCACCTGCACGCGCTGGACATCCCCGACAAGCGCATCAAGCGCGAAGCCTACGGGTGAGGGGGCCAACCCCCGGATAACAGAAATTCTGCGAATATTTCCGGTGGAGGACGTCCTGTTGGCAGCCGCCTCGCGATGAGCGCGGCTCCCAGGAGCACTCTCCATGATGAAGTCGAAGGGCCGGCCCGCGAAGCTGGCGCTGATGGTGATGGCGTGCACCGCGACGAACGCGGTGGCCGCGAATGTGGACCGGAGCGGACAGCCGCAGGGAGGCGGGCAGGTCCGTGCCGCCCCAGCGCTCCAGCGCGGCTCGCACGCGGCGCTCAAGCGCTCGTTCAGCGAGGAGGACCTGCGCGTCAGCTTCAAGAACCGCATCGAGGTGAAGTTCCGCGAGGGCAGCGGCGTCCGCGCGCGCGGCGGTGAGCTGGCGATGGAGGCGGGCAAGGCGGTGGGCCCGTCGTCGCTCGCCGAGGTGGACCGGGTGCGGGCCACGCTGCGGAGCGTGCGCCGGTCCGTGGCGATGAAGATGCACCCCTTCACCGAGGACGCCGCCGAGCAGCTCAAGGCCCGGGGCGAGCGCGGCTCCGGCGAGCTGCTGCCGGATCCGAACCTCTGGTTCTACGTCTACCTGGATGCCGGCTCGGACCGGGAGGTCCTGGACGTCGTCAACGCCCTCAACGCGCTGGACGTGGTGGAGGTGGCCTACCCGTCGCCCCTGCCCGTGCCGTCCGCCGACCTGGACCGTGCGAGCGCGGAGGCCTTCCAGGCCTACTGGAGCGAGCACGCGCGCATGGACCTGCCCTCCCTGGAGCGCGTGCGCGCCTGGGAGCGGGGCGAAGGCGCCCAGGCGCTCGTCGCGGAGGCCCAGCCCACCCCGAAGGCGGAGGCCGCCCCCGCCGCTCCGGGCGGCGCGAACATGCTGACCGTCAGCTACGTGGCGGAGCAGGACTATGGCGAGGCCGCGCCCATCGGCATCGACACGGACTGGCTGCGGACCCAGTACTGGAACGCCTACGGCAACAACTGGGGCTACACCGACGCGGAATACTCCTGGAACTACACGCACCAGGACCTCACCCAGCTGGCGGGCGCGGTGCTCGTCAACGGCCAGCCCCACGCCAGCGCGGCGGTGCTCGGCAACCGCAACCACGGCACGGCCGTGATTGGCGTCCTCAGCAGCAACGCCAACGCCTTCGGCACCACGGGCCTCGTGCACGGCGCCAGCGTGCGCCTGTCCACCGAGTGGCCCTCCACCGGCTATGACCGCGCCTCCGCCATCTACTCGGCGGCGAACCAGTTCTGGGCGGGCGCCGTCATCCTCCTGGAGATGCAGGCGTACTCCTCCATCGACTGCAACGGCGACGGCGTCGTCAACACCGGGGACCTGGTCCCCTCCGAGTACGTGCCCGCCATCCGCGACGCCATCAAGGTCGCCACCGGCAACGGCCGCATCGTCGTGGAGGCCGCGGGCAACGGAAACTGCAGCCTCGATACGGCCGGCTTCGCCGGGTACTTCAGCGCCACGGACGCGACGAAGGACTCCGGGGCCATCATCGTGGGCGCGGGCGAGAAGCTCACCCGCAACAAGGCCAGCTTCTCCACCTACGGCACCCGCGTGGACACGCACGCCGAAGGCGACTGGCAGATCGTCACCACCGGCTACGGCAACAAGTACAACGCCGAGGGTGAGAACCTCTTCTACACGGGCGGCTTCTCCGGCACCTCCGGCGCCTCCCCCATCGTCACGAGCGCGGCGGTGGCGCTCTCCGGGGTGATGTACCTGCGCCATGGCTCCTACTACGCCCCCAAGGAGCTGCGCGACGTGCTGCGCCGCGACGGCACGGCCCAGGCGGCGGGCGGGAAGATTGGCCCGCGCCCGGACCTGCGCAAGCAGATCTCCCACATGCAGAACCGCTACACGAACATGCACTCCACGGACTTCGACGGCGACGGCCGCAGCGACTACGCGGTGTGGCGTCCGAGCACCGGCATGTGGAACATCGTCTTCTCCGCCACGCACCTCACGCAGTCCATCCAGTGGGGGCAGCAGGGGGACGTGCCCGTGCCCGCGGACGTGACGGGCGACGCGCGCGCGGAGCTCATCGTCTGGCGGCCGAGCACGGGCACGTGGCACGTGCGCAAGTGGGACGGCACCACGCAGTCCACCCAGTGGGGCACGCTGGGTGACATCCCCGTGCCCATGGACTTCACGGGCGACAAGAAGGCGGAGTTCGTCGTCTACCGCCCCACCTACGTCGGCGGCACCGCCGAGGGGCAGTGGATCATCCGCTATGCCAACGGCACGTCCACCGTCATCAACTGGGGCGCCATCAGCGATGTGCCCATCGCCCGCGACTTCGACGGCGATGGCTACGAGGATGTGTCGGTGTACCGGCCGTCCACCGGCCAGTGGATCATCCGCTTCTTCAACGGCACCAGCGCCATCCACGCCCTGGGCGCCTGGGGTGAAGTGCCCGTCCCCTACAAGTTCGCCAACCAGTGGAACCTCGGGATGTGGCGGCCGAATGACGGCACCTTCACCACGAAGAACATCCACGTCGGCGGCACGGGCAGCACCGTGTACGGCATCCCGGGCGACGTCCCGCGCTTCGGCGACACCAACGGGGACGGCACCGACGAGTACATCGTCTGGAGGCCTTCTTCGGGCTACTGGTACAACGCGCAGTTCGGCGCCCTCCAGTGGGGCCTGCCGGGCGACATCGCCCTGTCGCGCTAGTCCCTGAACAGTCGGCGGTAGCACGGCGGGCGGTCCTTCTTCACGGGAGGGCCGCCCGTCGTCTTCTTCAAGCCGCGCCCGTGTCCACGTCCCCGGGTGCCACCAGGTCGAAGAACCGGAGCACGCGCTCGGCCGTCTCGCGCGGCTGCTCCAGCGGGAACAGGTGCGAGGCGAGCGGCATCACGTCCACCCGCGCCCGGGGCATCTCGCGCTCCGCCCGCGCCAGCGCGGCGGGCAGCAGCGTGTCTGACTTCTCCCCGCGCATCACCAGCGTGGGCGCCGTGTTGGCGCGGATGAGCTTCCAGGGGTTCGCGGGGAAGGTCTCGAAGATGCGCGCCTCCCACTCGCGCGGGATGCGCAGGCGGAAGTCCCCCTCCGGCGTCGGCACGAACCCGTGGGTGATGTAGTCGTTGAAGCAGTCCGCGTCCCAGTCGCGGAACAGCTTGCGCTCGCGGTACGCGTCGGCCGCCTCCTCGCGCGTGGCCCAACGCTCCCGGCGCCGCAGCGCGCCCTGCACGATGGCGGTGCGGTCCATGCGGCCCAGCAGTTTCAAGAAGCGCACCGCCCACGCGCGCGTCCCGGTGATGAGCACCGGATCCAACGCCACCACCGCGCGGAACAGGCCGGGGTTCGCGGCGGACGCCATCAGCGTGCTCGCCCCGCCCACGCTGTGGCCCACGCCCAGGACGCCCGAGCGCCCCCGGGCCTTGAGCTCGCGCGCGAGGTCCTCTCCCAGCTGCTGCCAGGTCGTGAGCTTCTTCGGGTCCTCGCCCGGCGTCAGCGGCCGCGTGCGCAGCGACACCACGTGGTAGCGCGTCGCCAGCCGCGTGAAGAGCTTCCGGTACGTCTCCGGAGGGAAGCCGTTCGCGCACGCGAAGTGCAGGAGCGGTCCCGTGCCCCCCCAGTCATCCAGCTCCAAGGCCATCCCC
>NZ_RAWB01000700.1 GCF_003612055.1 Corallococcus llansteffanensis | reverse complement strand
CCTCCAGCGCCTGCCGCGCCAGCTCCACCGTCCCCGCCTGCATCCACACCCGCGTCCCCGCGGCCTGCAGCGCGCGGATCCATTCCACCGGCGGCAGCGTCCAGTGGAACGCCACCACCGGCACCTTCGCCGCGATGCACGCGTCCACGTGGTCGCGCGACGTGAAGCCCTGCGGGTGCATCCGGTCCACGATGAAGTCCACCCCGTAGGGCCGCTGGGTGCCTGCCTGGATGGCCTTCAAGCGGGCCTCCAGCACCAGCGGCGGCTCCGGTGCCGTACCCAGCATTCCCAGACCGCCTGCCTCCGACACGGCGATGACCAGCGGCGGCAGCGACACGAACGCCATTCCCGCGCCCACGAAGGGGTAGTGCACCCCCACGGCGCGCGTCAGCCGCGTCTTCAGCGTGTTGCCCTCCAGCACGTAGATGGGTGGAGGCCGCGGGTCGCCCGGCAACCCCGCGCCTTCGGACTCGCCGTCCGTCAGCGGCTCCGCGTCTTCGTGGGAAGAAGAGGGCTGGCCGGGTCGTCCGTCGTTCGCGCCGTTCATCGCGTCTCCCGTAAGGGTGCTGACGTGCCGAGCCTTCAAGATTAGCAGTGCCCCCCGGCGATTCAGTCGCGACCGGGCGGGGCCGTGCTCACTGGCCAGCAGAGCGACCTTCACTCCGTCCTTCACTCGTCCGGAGGCAGACCCTCGTGCCCCAGTCCCGCGTCCGTCAACACCCGGCCGCGCTTGAGCCGCCGCGTCAGGGGCCGGTAGCGCTGCGCCACGAGGGAGCTCAACCGGAACGGCAGGCCCCGCTCCTGCTCCACGCGGCGGGCCTGGGCGACCAGCGCCTCGCGCGTCAGCCGCAACGGCCCCTCCAGGCCCACCAGGATGCGGTTGGTACTGGACGGAACCTCGAAGAGCGACAGGCCGTGGAAGCTCACCTGGTAGGTGCGCACCATCGCGTCATAGAGCGGGTTCGCCGCCGACTCCCACACGTTGCCCACCACCACCCCGCCCCGCGTCAGCCGCGAGCGCGCCGCCCCCAGGAACTCGCGCGTCGCCAGGTGCAGGGGGATGTGGTCCGCCCCATACGCGTCCAGGATGATGACGTCGTACGGGGGCCCTTCGCCTTCGATGAAGGCCCGGCCGTCCGCCACGTGCGCCCGCAGCAGCGCGTCCTCCTGGAAGCCGCAGTACTGCTTCGCGGCCTCCACCACCTCGCGGTCCACCTCCACCACGTCGATGTGCGTGTCGGGCAACACCGCTCGCAGGAACATGGGGATGGCACCGCCGCCCAGCCCCACCGCGAGGATGTTCTCCGGCCGGGGCATGAACGCCAGCGCCACCATCGCCATGCGCGTGTAGGGCAGCTCCAGCCGCAGCGGTTCGCCGGGCCACACCACGCTCTGGCGCGCGCCCCCTTCACCAAAGCGCAGCGAGCGGCGCCCGTCGTCGTCCTCGGTGATGAGGACGGGGCCCGCTGCTTGCGCGCTCTCGTCTGGCGATGCCAGGACCGGCGATCCCTACCGGGGGCCGGACACCGGCTGGGGGCCACTGTCCAGCACGCGCTGCGCCGTCACCGCGGGCCCGTACTCCGGCGTCCGTGTGACGGCGCCGTGGGAGTCCTTGCCCTCGTGCAGCTTCAGGCCTTCTGCATCCGGCAGGTAGCCCACGCGCAGCCGCACCTCACGCACGGCTGACAGCTCGCGCGTCTCCGCCGGACCCGTGGGATACGGCAGCGAGGTGCGCAAGGGCAGCGGCACCACCGCGCGACGGGTCGCCGTGGCGCCGGCCTCCACGCGGCTGACCGAGGGCACCTCCGGCGCTTCCACCAGCAGGTCCTCCGGCACCGGGATCAGCATGCGCGACAGCACCACCTGCCCGCCGGACAGGTCCACGTAGGCCCGGTGCGGATCCAGCGTGGGCTGGCCGCCGAACCCGAAGTCCCACAGGCCGTCCAGCAACCACACGGCCCGGGACGTCCGGTTGTGCACCGCGTAGGTGACGGCGAGCGTGTCCGCCTCACGCGCCACCGACTCCACCTTCAGCTCCACGTCCGCCTGGGCCATGCGATGTCCTCCGGGGTCCGCAGGCCGCTCCGGCGCCCGCGTGCAACCGACGATTAGCGCCAGCGCCACGAAGGCGCCAGCATGGCGGAAGCCTCGCATCCCTCGCCTCCTGCTAGTAGTGCGGACGGGTGGGCAGGTTCAGTTCGTCGCGCAGGACGTTCTCCCCGGGACGGCCGCCCTGGACCACGTCCGGCGTCTTCGGGTCGTTGTCCAGGTCGATGGGCAGGCCCACCGCGGACGGCTCCAGGTTGCGAACGCCGCCCTTCGAGCCGTTGGCCAGCGTGCCGTTGGTGATGTCCGAGGCGTGCACCAGCTCGTGGAACAGGCCGACGACGGGGGGACGGGTCATCCACTCCTCGCTGTTGCCCAGCGAGATGCGCGTGCGGTTGTAGCCCACCGTCGCGTTGGAGCCCTTGCCCGGCGTGCCGTCCGCGTTCATGAAGCCGTCGCTGAGCGGCGTGCCGTTCGCGTTGTTGCCGCCCATCGTCTCGGAGATGGTCGTCGTCTTGCCGCTGGCGTCCAGCGTGCGCAGCAGCTCCTGGCCCGAAGGCATGGAGCGCATCGCGTCCAGGTCCGACTGCACGCGCGCCTGGTAGTCGGCGCTGCCGGTGACGGACACCGAGCTGCCAATCTTGTCCGCGTCCGTCATGTCGACGATGTTCCGCTCGCCCTTGACCGCGTCGGAGGTCGTCTCGTTCGCCTCCACGTAGAGCTTGTCGGTGCCGGTGCCGCCCTTGACGGTGTCCTTGCCCTCGCCGCCCGCGACCGCGTCGTTGCCGGAGCCGCCGCTCAGCGTGTCATTGCCCCGACCGCCAATGACCTGGTCGTCGCCCGTGCCGCCCGAGGCCTTGTCGTCGCCCGCGCCGCCGTCGATGTAGTCGCGTCCGCCACCGCCCGACAGCGTGTCCTTGCCATCCAGGCCGTAGAGCACGTCGCGGCCTTCGCCGCCCTGGATGCGGTCATCGCCCGCGCCGCCCTCCAGGTAGTCGTCGCCGTCCAGGCCACTGAGCGTGTCATTGCCCTCGCCGCCGATGACGGTGTCGTTGCCCTTGCCGGCCGTGAGCTTGTCGTCGCCCGCGCCGCCGTCCAGCGTCAGGTCCTGCGTGACGCTCGAGTCCAGCGTGATGGAGTCGTTGCCCGCGCCGCCCTGGATGATGGCGCCCCGAGCCTGCGCCGCCGTCAGCGTCACCGTGTCGTCGCCGGACTTGATGGTCAGCCCGCCGTCCTTGTTCTGCGACACCGTCGCGGTGTTGTCGCCCACGCCCAGGTTCACCACGGTCCTGCCCTCGGCGTTGGTGCTCACCTGCGGCTTGGTGACGGCGTCCACCACGCCCTGGACGATCTTCCCGATGGACGAGGCGATGCCCCCCAGGAAGCCCCCGCCGCCGTCGTCCTTCTTCTTCGCGTCCGCCTTGGCCTTGCCGCCCTCGGCGCCGCCCGACTCCTTCAGCGCCTGGGACCGCGCAGGCGCCGCGCGCTGGGGCCCCGCCTCGAAGCCGTCCGTCATGCGCTGGGAGACCGCGGCCTTCACCACGTTGGGGCGCGCGGCCGCGGGGGCGGGAACCTTCGCCGGCTCCTGCTTCACGACAGGGGTGGTACGCGAACCGGTCTTGCCAATCGTGGTCATGTCGCTTCTCCCAGGTGACGGGCACCCGGCTCGGGGTCCTGGCGACGGGGCACCAGGCGTCGGACGAACGCCGACATTCCAGATTGTCGTGGGAAGTCCTCCACAGTTGCGTCAGCCCCCGAGAGACGACACAGCGCGGCACGGAACCACCTGGAATCGTTGCATTCCTCAATAACCGATTCTTGAGAATGGAACTCGGATTTCATGTATTACGGCTTCCACGTCTCACCCGACATCCTTGGGATACGGGTTACGGACGGGGGACGCGGAACAGCGGTCAGGGGCCGTGTCCCGGCAGGCAGTGTGACGACGGGAGGAAGCACCACATGAAGCTGAAGACCTTGATGTCCACCGTGGGGGCGCTGGCCGCCGCGGTGTGGGCAGGTCCGGCGGTGTCCGCCACCGCGAACGGGCCCATCTGCGACCCGGCCGCGTACGTGAACTCGACCACCTATTACAACTGCACCGGCAGCAGCCACACGGCGCTGGACGTGGGCAACAGCTCCTGCGGCGAGTGGAACCACCGCGGCATGCTGGTGGGCAACTTCTACTATTACTACTACGGCGGCTGCGCGGCGGCCTGCAACGGCTCCACCTGCAACGGCGGCGCGGGCAACTACTACGTCGTGTCCGGAGCCAACGGCTGGGACTTCCGCCAGCTGCACTTCTACGCGAACGTCAGCTCCGGCACGAAGACGTGTGACCGCTGCGCGCTGGGACTCGTGGGCGGCACGGGCAGCGCCACCGGGCCGCACTCGCACTCGGACAACCGTCAGTACGGCACGCGCAAGTCGGCCTGGTACACCAGCGTCGGCACCACGTGCGGCACCAACGCGAACTGCACCAACCGCCTGGGCGTCCCCACGCTGTAGTCCGTGCGGGTCCCGAGCAGGGGCCGGCCTCCGCGCCGTGTCCCCTGCCCGGCGTCTTTCGTTCCCTCCGCCCC
>NZ_RAWB01000006.1 GCF_003612055.1 Corallococcus llansteffanensis | reverse complement strand
CCCCAGATGAAGCCCACCCTGCTGCTCGTCGAAGCCCCGGGACCCCACCGGGAGCTGCTGAGTCTGGCCTTCCAGAGCCAGGGTTGGCAGGTGCTCCTGGCCGCGGGGCTGGAGCCCGCGGCGCGCGTGCTGCGCGAGTCCCCGGAGGTGCACCTGGTGATGGTGGGCGCGGGGCTGCTCACCCCCCCCGGGAGTCAAGGCCCGGGCGCGCTGCGCGAGGCGCTGGCCGGGTCGGGCGCGGCGCTCTGGGTGGAGGCGCCGCCGGCGGAGCAGGAGTCCGTGCGCCGGCTGGAGCTGCCGGTGGCGGGCTTCCTCGCGCCGTCCGTGTCGCTGGGCTTCAGACTGGACGCGGTGCGCCAGGCGCTGCCCCCCGCGGTGCTGGAGGCGGCGGGGGCGCCCACCCTGCGGGTGCTGGTGGCGGAGGACGACCCCGTCTTCCGCAAGCTGTTGCAGCTGGCGCTGGCCCCGTTCCGCTTCGAGGTGCTGCTGGCGGAGGACGGGCTGGAGGCGCTGGAGCTGGCGCGGCGGCGGCGGCCGGACATCCTCGTGGCGGACGTGCTGATGCCGCGCCTGGACGGCTACCGGCTGTGCCTGGCGGTGCGCCAGGACCCGAAGCTCGCGCGGGTGCCCGTCATCCTCACGCACGCCACCGCGCCGGACGAGCTGGACCTGCGCATGGCCGCCAACGTGGGGGCCAACGGCTTCGTGCGCAGGGCCCAGGGCGACGACGAGCTGGTGGGGCTGGTGCTGCGCGAGGCGCGCGCGGAAGGGCCCCTGGCCGCGCCGGTGCCCGGCGAGCTGTCCACGGAGGCGCACCTGTATTCGATGGTGCGGCAGCTGGAGCGGCGGGTGGGGCTGCTGGAGCAGGCGGAGCGCCACGCGCGCGAGAGCGAGGAGCGCTACCGGCTGGTGGTGTCCGGCTCCTACGACGGCGTCTGGGACTGGGACGTGCGCCGCCAGACGATGTACTGGAGCCCGCGCCTGCTGGAGATGCTGGGCCTGCAGCCGGAGGACTTCCCGGGCACGTCCGACGCGTTCCTCGCGCGGGTGCACCCGGAGGACCGGGGCGAGGTGGCGTCCGCGCTCGCCCAGCACCTGGAGCAGGGCACGCCCTACGACGTGTCCTTCCGGCTGCGGCACGCGGGTGGGGGCTACCGCTCCTGCGTGAGCCGGGGGCGGGCGCTGCGCGACGCGCAGGGGCGGCCGGTGCGCATGGCGGGCATCATCGGCGACGTGACGGAGCAGCTGCGGATGTACCGCGAGACGCGCGAGGCGGTGCGCGTGCGGGACGAGTTCCTGGCGGTGGCCGCGCACGAGCTGCGCACGCCCCTGGCCGCGCTGCGCCTGCGGGTGCAGGGCACGGCGGCGGCGCTCAAGCTGCGGCACCAGGTGGAGCCGGAGCGGCTGGAGCGCGCGCTGGTGGCGGCGGACCGCCAGGTGCAGCGGCTGGCGGACCTGGTGGAGGGGCTGCTGGACGTGTCGCAGCTGCAGAGCCACGCGCCCCGGCTGAACCTGGGCCCGGTGGACCTCACGCAGGTGGTGCGCGACATGATGACGCGCTCGGAGGAGGCGGCGTCGCGCGCGGGGTGCCGGCTGGTGCTGCGCGAGTCCTCGCCCCTGCTGGGCCGGTGGGACGCGCTGCGGCTGGGCCAGGTGGTGATGCACCTGCTCGCCAACGCGGTGAAGTTCGGGCCGGGCAAGCCCGTGGAGCTGGAGGTCCAGGGCGACGCGGACAGCGCGCTGCTGGTGGTGCGCGACCACGGCATCGGCATCGCGCCGGACCGGGTGGACGGCCTGTTCCGCCGCTTCGAGCGCGCGGTGCCCACGCGGCACTACGGCGGGCTGGGCCTGGGGCTGTACCGCCTGCACCGCATCGTGGAGGCGCACGGCGGTCAGGTGTCCGTGACGAGCACCCCCGGCCAGGGCGCCACCTTCAGCGTGCGCCTGCCCCGCGCGGGCCCTCCCACGCTCCAGGCCTGAGCTTCCCCAGGCCCCCGAGCCCAGGCGGCCCACCGGGCGCTCTGTCCGGTGCCTCACACCGGGCGCAGGTCCCCCTGCTCAGGCTCCCGGGACGACCCATTTTGTCCACCATGGGAAACCGGCCGACCGTCCTGGTGCTCAACGGAAGTGAAGATCTCATCGAGGCGCTGGAGGAGCTGCTGGACGACGCGGGCTTCCAGACGAAGGGGGTCCGCGTGCAGGACCTCGTGCGCGGCCCGTTGGACTTCACCACGCTGGTGCGGGAGACCCGCCCGGCGGTCATCGTCTACGACATCAGCGTGCCCTTCGACCTGAGCTGGAGCGCGTTCCAGAAGCTCGCCGCGTCCCCGGCCGCCGCCGGCATCCCCTTCGTGCTCACCACGACCAACCGGGAGGGCGCGCAGGAGTACACCGGGCCGGACGTCATCGAGTTGCTGTTGAAACCCTATGACATCCAGCAGTTCACCCGGGCGGTGTCGCTGGCGGTGAGCCGGGGCGGTGGCGCGGAAGCAACACGGTGAAGGTGGTGCCCGTCTGCAGCGTGGAGCGCGCCGTGACGGTGCCTCCGTGGGCGCGCACCACCTGCCGCACGATGAAGAGCCCCAGGCCGATGTTGCGGTCCACCCGGCCCTCGGGGTGGGGGACGCCGCGCTCCAGGGGTTCGAAGAGGCGGGGCAGGAAGGTGTCGGGGATGGGGACGCCGGTGTTGTGGACCTCCAGCACCACCCCGCTGTCCTGCCCGTGGCTGCGCACCTGGATGGGTTCGTCCGGAGCGCCGTAGTTCAGCGCGTTGCCCAGCAGGTTGCCCACCACCTGGGCCAGCCGGTCCGCGTCCCACCGGCCCAGGCCGTCGCCGCTGCGGGACACGGTGATGGCGCGGCCGGGGAAGGCGACCTGGGCCTCCTCGACGGCGGCCTCCACCACGGTGTGGAAGTCCATGTCGCGCGGATTCAGGGACAGGCCGCCCTGACGCACCTGGGTGAAGTCCAGCAGGTCGCGCACCATCCGCACGGCCCGCTCGGTGGACAGGATGATGCGGTGCACCTGCTTCTCTTGCACGTCGGTGAGGCCCTCGCGCCGCAGCAGCAGCCGGGCGGTCAGGTGGACGGCGGCCAGGGGGTTTCTCAGGTCGTGGCTCACGATGCCGATGAGCTGGCGCTCGAAGTCGCTGCGCTTCCGGGCCTCCGCCTCCTGTTGCCTGCGCGCGGTGACGTCCTGCAGCGCGCCCACCACCTGCACGGCGTGGCCCCGGCTGTCCCGGACGATGAACGCGCGCTCCTCCACGTCCAGCCAGGTGCCCGCGATGCCCAGGAACCGGTGGGCGCTCTGCCACGTCTCCCCGGTGCCCTCGATGGCCTCCCGGAAGCCCCGCCGGACGGCGGACAGGTCTTCCGGGTGGACGCGCTCGCGCCACCAGGCCTCGCGCGGGATGCGTCCGCTCTGCGGCGTCCCCAGCACGGCGTGGGCGCTGCCGCTCCAGTCCAGGCTGTCCGTCTCCGGCTCCCACTCCCAGATGGCGTCGCGGGTGGCGCGCGCCGCCAGCCGGAAGCGCTGGTCGCTCCTCCAGGCGCGGGCCTCCGCGTTGCGCACCTCCTCCAGCGTGCTCTGGGCGAGCGACAGCGTCTGGCGGGTGCGCTCCAGCGCCGCCGCCGCCTCGCGCGCGCTCTTCTTCTGCTGCCAGCTCCAGCGCGCCAGTCCGTGGACGCGCGCCACCAGCTCCGAGGGGCGGAAGGGCTTGAAGGCGTAGTCGTTGGCGCCCGCGTCCAGGCCCTCCACGACGTCCTCGGGGCGCTGGTGGGAGGTGAGCAGCAGCACGGGCAGCTGGGCGGTGAGGGGCGCGGCGCGAACGAAGCGGCAGACCTCCAGCCCGGTGAGCCCGGGCGTCTCCCGGTCCAGCACCATCACGTCCGGGGGCGCGTGGAAGCTCAGGGCCTCCACCAGCGACGCCCCGTCCGCGAAGTGCTGGACCTCGCACGAGGGGGCCAGCGCCGCCTGGGTGGCGCGCGCCTCCAGCGAGGAGTCCTCCAACAGCCAGACGAGGGGACGTGGAGGGGAGGAGGAGTCGGGACGCATCAGGAAGTAGGGACCTGGGTAACCATCGCGCTCCCCCCTGTCCAGGAAGACCGCCGGTTTCCAAGGTCGTCCCGTGAACAGGCGGACAGGCCTGCCGGCCCGAGGGTGTCCGCGGGCCAGCACCCGCGCGGGAATCGGCGCGGGACCCCCCGGGGATGGAGTCGGGCGTGGCGCAACGTTAGCGTCCTGGTG
Organism: Corallococcus llansteffanensis; assembly: GCF_003612055.1. GTDB lineage: Bacteria > Myxococcota > Myxococcia > Myxococcales > Myxococcaceae > Corallococcus > Corallococcus llansteffanensis. The sequence goes on along the minus strand of NZ_RAWB01000006.1, from coordinate 51,351 downwards.
ATGAGCCCGGCCCCACATCCCGACTTCCTGGACGGCGAGGGTGAGCTGCGCGCCCGGATCCGCGCGTTCGACTGGGCCCGGACGCCGCTGGGGCCGCTCGGGGGGTGGCCGGACGTGCTGCGGACCACGCTGGAGCTGGTGCTCGGGTCCACGACGCCGCTGGTGCTGCTCTGGGGCGCGGAAGGGGTGCTGCTCTACAACGACGCGTTCGCGGTGGTCGCGGAGGGGATGCACCCGGGGCTGTTGGGGATGCCGGCGTTGGAGGGGTGGCCGGAGATGGCGGACTTCAACCGCCACGTGCTGGCCACGACGTTCGCGGGCGGCACGGTGACGCTCCGGGACGAGCCCCTGGTGCTCACGCGCAACGGCGTGCCCGAGCACGTCTGGATGGACCTGGACTACAGCCCCGTGCGCGACACGGCGGGGCGGCCCGTGGGCGCGCTGGCGGTGGTGCGGGAGACGACGGCGCGCGTGCGGCTGGAGCGCCAGCTGCGCGACAACGAGTCCCGGATGAGGTTCGCGCTGAAGGCCGGGCGGCTGGGGTCGTGGGAGCTGGACCTGACCACGCTGACGCTCACCGCCTCCGCGACGTGCAAGGCGAACTTCGGGCGGGGGCCGGAGGCGCCGCTCAGCTACGAGGAGTTGCAGGCCGCCATCCACCCGGAGGACGTGGGGCGGATGCGGGCGGCCGTGGCGCGCATGCTCCAGGCGCGGGTGGAGTCCGACCTCGACACCCGCGTGGTGTGGCCGGACGGCTCGGTGCACTGGGTGTCGATGCAGGCGCGGCCCCTCCCCGGGCCGGACGGCCGGGTGGCGCGGCTGATGGGCGCGTCGCGGGACATCACCGAGCGCCGGCAGGCGGAAGCGGGGCTGCGCGAGCTCAACGAGACCCTGGAGGCGCGCGTCACGGAGCGCACCGCCGAGCGCGACCTGATGTGGCGGCTCAGCCACGACCTGATGATCGTCGTGGCCCTGGAGCACGACGGGCACATCATCGCCGCCAACCCCGCCTGGGAGCGGCTGCTGGGGTGGAAGGAGGCGGAGCTGGTGGGGACGCCGGTGGTGAACTTCATCCATCCCGACGACCTGGCGCACTCCACCGCGTACGTGGAGGCGCTCCACGACGAGGCGTCGGCCCGCCGCACGGACAACCGCTACCGGCACAAGGATGGGCGGTGGCGGTGGATCTCCTGGTCGGCGGTGGAGACGGGCCAGGGGACGTTGATGGCGCTGGGCCGGGACGTCACCGAGGAGCGCGAGTCGCGCGAGGCGCTGGCCCACGCGGAGACCGCGCTGCGGCAGGCGCAGAAGATGGAGGCGGTGGGGCAGCTCACGGGCGGCATCGCGCACGACTTCAACAACCTGCTGCAGGGCATCGTCGGGTCGCTGGGGCTGCTCCAGAAGCGCCTCCACCAGGGGCGCACGCTGGAACTGGACCGGTTCATCACCAGCGCGATGAGCTCCGCGCAGCGGGCCGCGGCGCTGACGCACCGGCTGCTGGCGTTCTCGCGGTTGCAGCCCCTGGATCCCAAGCCGGTGAAGGTGAACCCGCTGGTGTCGTCCATGGAGGACCTGCTGCGCCGGACGCTGGGCGAACAGATGCAGCTGGAGCTGGTGCTCGCGGGCGGGCTGTGGCTCACGCGCTGCGACCCGAACCAGCTGGAGACGGCGGTCCTCAACCTGGCCATCAACGCGCGCGACGCGATGCCCGGCGGGGGGAAGCTCACGGTGGAGACGTGCAACGCGCACCTGGACGCGGCCTACGCGGCGCGCCTCCGGGGCGTGGCGCCGGGCCAGTACGTGTGCGTGAGCGTCAGCGACACGGGGACGGGGATGACGCCGGAGGTGCTGGAGCGGGCGTTCGAGCCGTTCTTCACCACCAAGCCGCTGGGGCAGGGCACGGGGCTGGGCCTGTCGATGATCTACGGCTTCGCGCGCCAGTCGGAGGGCTCCGTGCAGCTCTACAGCCAGGCCGGGCAGGGCACGACGGTGAAGCTGTACCTGCCGCGCTACGTGGGGGAGCGCAAGGCGGAGGAGGCGCAGGAGCCCGGGGGGCTCACCGACGCGCACGTGGCCGAGGCGGGTGAGACGGTCCTGGTGGTGGAGGACGAGGAGGTCATCCGGGCGCTCATCGTGGAGGTGCTGCGGGAGCTGGGCTATCGCGCGCTGGAGGCGGGCGACGGGACGGAGGGCCTGCGGCTCTTGCGGAGCACGCCCCGGCTGGACCTGCTGGTGACGGACATGGGGCTGCCGGGGTTGAACGGCCGGCAGCTGGCGGAAGTGGGGCGCAGCGAGCGTCCGGGGCTCAAGGTGTTGTTCATGACGGGCTACGCGGAGAACGCGGCGGTGGCGTCCGGGTTCCTGGAGCCGGGCATGGCGATGATGACCAAGCCCTTCGCCATGGAGGCGCTGGCCACGCGGATCCGGGACATGATCCAGCAGCGCTAGCGCGGCAACCCTGCTCCGTCCAACAGCTCGCGCACTGTCTCCGCCAATGACACATGCAACAGAAGTGGCGATGCCCCACTCCGGCTCCCAGGCCAGCGCCAGGGTGCTCACGAGCTGGGAGAGCGTCAGTGAGGAGAGGAGTCGTCCCGCTGCAGGCCCGCTCGACCGATTCATGTCGTCCGGTCCAGTAGGCGCCAGCGTAATAGCTCGGCCATCCCGGTGTGCTCCCTCAATCCACGCTGGAGAGGAGCACACCGGAGGAGCATGACGGCCCCCTACCGGACACCGGGCCCGATGCCGCTCAGGACGTGGCGGGCGGCATGAGCTCCGCCCGGGCCAGCAGGTCGCGCACGCGCCGCGCCAACGCGATGTGTTCGGGGTTGGCCACCGTGAAGCGTTCGGGGGTCAGGACGATCAGCGTCCCCCTTCCCTCGACTGGCTCGATGCGCACAGGAGCAGGAAGCGGCGGCACCGTGCCCAGACGGGACGAGAGATAGGTCATCCATCCCAAGGAGAAAGGCGAGGTATCGGATTCGGGGAATGCATCCTCATAAGAGTCCGACATGGCAAACGCCCAATCTGGCTCCCATGAATGAACCATGCTGCGCACCACGCCTGTGAGCGCAGGGACTGTGAGGATCCGTGCCGCGTCGGGTCCCTTCCTCGGGAGGGGCATCACGCAGGAGTTCGGGTTGGCGCCGCTGTAATCCCCGCAGGTGATACGCAGATCGACGCCATCCCCATCAGAGCCCCCATTGCCGAACCACAAGCTATAGCCAAGCTGCTCGATGACAGGCCCCCCCCGCTCTCTGTTGACGCCACGCCGGAACAACTCCGCAAGAGCAGGTACTTCGGGTGGCATCAATGAATGTTTGCGCACATCCTTGAGTGACCGGGCGGGCTTGTACCAATGGGCCAGGAATTGATCGCATCGGGCCAGGAGATTGAGGAAGTCTGCCGTGCGCCTGGCGCATTCCTCGGCTGTTTCCCTGCGGGGGCCCCAGTAGGCGCCTGCGTAGTAGGTCTCAGGGTAGGTCCTGGGCTCTGGCTTCGCGGTCACGGTGTTTTCCTCAAAGCGCCGGTGTGTAGACGACTTCAATTCCCTTGATTCGACTCCGCATCAACAGCTTCCGGATGGCATCCGCAGCCTGTTGCTCCGCAACATGCCATTTGATGGGAAGTCCTATGCTTTTGACTTTCTCGCTCTGTCTTCTTGCTTGATCAACAAGGGCTTGGGCCCCTGAATGACGGAACCACTCTTTCGGGTCCAGATCATCGAAGAACCTGACATACCCCGGTCCCTTCGCCTCCAGCAGTGCGCCCTTCTCGATGCCGTCGAACTTCACACCGCCCGCCTGCGTGCGCGGCTTGCCCAGTTGCCTCCATACTCGGGTGAAGACGCAGTGAAGGAGGTTCAACAAGCCCTCGCGGAAGCGGATCACCAGCTCTGGGATATCGATGTGCCGGAGGATGAGGGCGGGATTGCCGTGCCCATCCTCGACATTCTCAGCCAAGACGAGATTCCGACCGAGCCCGCGCTCCGCCAGGACTCGCGGAGGCTGGCCACGACGAAGCGCTACCCAGACGAAGTGACGACCGCACCCGGAGCTGGAACGCATCGCGCTGGAAGACGGCAGCCAACAGGCTGAAGCGCTGATTCTCGCCTCCCTGGCAGTCAGTGCAGGCTGACCGTGGTGCGCAGGAGCGCCAGGTACGTCCAGTCGCGCGTGGGCTCCTCCACGGGCGGGGTGTCGTAGTGGTCCACGTAGCCCGCGACGCCCACGCCCAGGAAGCCCGTCACCCACCAGTGGAAGCTCACCGCGCCCCCCGTCGCGCCGCCGGGCACCACGTCCGCCGCGCTCCGGCCCAGCCACAGCCGCTCGAAGCGCGCGGCCACTTCCAGTGAGCCGGAGGGGATGCCCTCGGAGCCCACGCCCGCGAGCGCCTGGGGCCACTGCGCGCCCTCGCGCGGCTTGCCCCTGAGCACCCAGGACGCCTCCACGCCCAGGCCCTGGCTGCTCATCGTGGGCAGGGACTCGCGGGGCGTGGCCGGGTTGCCGTCCGTGTCGCGCGAGCGGTGCTCCCACGCGGCCGCCGCCTGCACGTCCACGCGCACCCCGCCCGCGTCCAGTCGGCCGTGCGCCTCGGTCACCGTGCGATAGCCGGACACCGGCGGTGCCCGGTAGAAGAGGAAGCCCTGCGGCAGCCGCCCTCCGATGCCGGGCCGGTCGAAGGCGTCCTCCACGTGCGCGCCCGCGCCCACGCGCACCCCGCCCGCGTGCACGTCCAGGCGCGCGTCCACGGAGGGCTGCGGGTTGTCGTTGCCCAACGGACTGCCGGAGCCGTTGCCCACGCGCAGCCAGCCCTCCAGCGGCAGGGTGGTGGGCATCCACTGCGCCTCCAGCCCCAGGTCGCGGCGGGGCCAGAACGCGCTCGTCACCAGGGACAGCTCCGGGACGGGGAGCGTCTCGATGCTCTGGTCTCGCGCGGTGGGGAACAGCGGCGTCTTCGCGTAGCCCAGGGACAGGCGCAGGCCCTGGATGACGGTCAGGTCCACGTACGCGTCGATGATGGCGGGCTTCTCCTGCGCCCACTCCGCGGTGCCCACGGCGGACAGCCAGGACACGGGCTCGCCCCGGGCGCCCAGGCGGAAGCGGGCCAGGTTGAAGCCGTTGTGGCCTTCGAGGTCGTCCACGTGCACGCGGTAGTCCACCTCGCCCACCAGCGTGGGGACGATGCGGGGCCCTTCCGCGCGGGCGGCCGGGGCCGCCACGAGCGCCAGGGCGAGGAACGGGAGCGGGCGACTCATTCTTCGGAGGGGAGGATGCGCAGGGTGTGGGCGGTGCCGTCTTCCGGGGTGCCGTCGTGGTCGGCGACGAAGAGGCGCTTGTTCTTCGCGTCGTAGGCGATGCCGTGCGGCTGCTGGAAGCCACCGGCCAGCACGCTCACCTCACCCGACTGGCTGATGCTCAGCACGGTACCGTCGCGGCTGCCGGTGAGCAGTGTGTTGTTGGGGCCCACGGCCAGCAGGTCCGGGCTGGACAGCGTGGCGAAGGGGACCAGCTGCGACGGCGCGGACAGTGGCGAGCGATACACCTTGTTCGCCAGCTGGTCGCTGATGAACAGCGTGTCGCCCACCGCGAGCACGCCCACGGGCTTCACCAGCGCTCCCACCACCTCCTGCTCGGTGCCCTCCAGGGTCAGCCGGGCCACGCTGCCCACGTTGACGTTGTTGTTGCGCACGAAGTAGCCATCCAGCAGCTGGCCGTCCTGGGTGACGGTGATGCCGATGCGGCGGCGCTCGCGGGGCAGGTTGGGGATCACCGCGGAGGTGCCGTCCGGCCGGACGTAGACGACGTCGCCCGCGGTGCCCCCGCCGAAGCGCACCACCACCAGCGTGCCGTCCGACAGCCGCGCCAGCGCGCCCAGGCCCGGGCTGGCCGCCGCCGGAGGCAGGTCCGCCACCAACGAGATGCCCTCGCCGTCGCGGTACTTGAGCACACGGTTGTGCTCGTCGTCGGCCATGTAGAGCGTGGCGCTGTCCGCGTCCCACCACAGGCCGTTGGGGTCGCCGTCCACGGCGATGGTCTTGGGGCCGCGCTCCACCGGCGTCTCGTCCGGAGGCGGCTGCACCGCGGGGGGGGAGGAGCAGCCCGCGACGGCCAGCGTCATGCCCAGCAGGGCAGGGAAGAGGATTCGCATGGGCGCCTTCCATATCGCGGAACGGACGCAGTGCCGAGTGACCAGCACCCGACGCCGGGACGCAGGGTCGCGCGCGCCAGACATCCGTCGCGAAGGGCCGGATCCACGGACGCGCCTCCAGGTGACGGGGGAACTCGAGCCCATCCCCTCCGCACCCTCCGCGCACCGACTCTTCGCGCTGCTCGCTCGCTGGACGGGAGCACCCGTCCACCTTGTGATGGGATGTGGACGCGAACTCCCAGGCGTGGAGCGACGCGCGGCTGGAGGCCCTCCCGGGCGTCGACGCGGACCACCTTGAAGTCCGCTGCGCCGCAGCGGCGGGGCGCAAGGTGGCGCGGGCGTGAGCGCGGACGTCTGCGCGCGCCCCGTCGGGGATGCGCGTGCCTTCCGGCTGGTGGGGGACGGCGGAGATGTGGCCGAGGCCAACGCCTTCCTGCGCTCACTGGCGCTGCGCGGGCTGGCCCCGCGCACCGTGCGCGCCTACGCGATGGACTTCGTGCGGGAGGGGTAAAGCGCTCACGGTTCGCGAGCTCACTGATGCGGCGCTGCTCGACTTCATTGGTGCCCAGCGGGAGGCCGCGGCCCAGCCTCGCTCCATCAACCGGCGCCTCACCACCGCGAGGCTGCTGTGCGGACTGCGCTCGCACGAGGTGCTGGCACTGCGCGTGGAGGACGTGTCGAACGTGGACAACCGCCTGCGCGTGCGCAAGAAGCTGCTGCCGGAGACTGCGGAGCATTTCCTCACCTCGTTGGCGCCGACGCTCGCGCCCGCCACCCGCGAGCAATACCGGGTCAGCCTGCGGGCCCTCCATGACTGGCTCGAAGCGCAAAGGGTGGCCATCGGGGGGGGAGCGGCAGCACCTGCAGCGGTGGTTTCAGCATCCGCACGACAGGGGGCAGGCCCCGGCCACGCGCGTGAACATCATCGCCGCGGTCCGTGTCTACCTGGCCCAGCCAGGTGCCGAAGGGAAAAGCGGGCGGATCAGCCGGTTGACTTCGGCTGCGCCGTCGGAAGCCACTGCAGAATCATAGGGTGTACTCTTGCGGGCGGATCATCCGGAGCGTGTGATTTGATTTTAGGATGTTTTGCTATGTGCCCCAGTGCGCCCCTCCAGAGTGGATTGAGGGGCACGCCAGGAAACTCCGTGGGACATGGCGGGATGGAGGCCTGAGAGAAGGCCCTTCGCCATGGAGGCGCTGGCCACGCGCATCCGGGACATGATCCAGCAGCGCTAGCGCCCGGTGGCCTCGCGGGGCAGCCGCACCGTGAAGGTGGTGCCCTGCTCCGGGGTGGACGTCACGTCGATGGAGCCCCCGTGCGCGTCCACGATGTGCCGCACGATGTAGAGCCCCAGCCCCACGCTGCGCGTCGTGCGGTCCATGCCCGGCGCCCCGCGCTGCATGGGCTGGAAGAGGCGGGGCAAGAGGTCCGCCGGGATGGGGTCGCCCGCGTTGTGCACCTCCAGCACGGCGGTGTCCCCGCTGCCCTGGAGGCGCGTGGTGATGGGGGTGCCCTCCGGTGAGTCCTTCGCCCATGAGGCCAGGCCCCTCACCGTCTGGACGCGGACAGAAGGGCGCTTCAGTGGCGGTTGTCGAACTGGATGCCGTCCCGCACGGAGGAGATGGCCTGCTCCGTGAGGCTGATGGCCTTCGCGCGGTGGCCGCCCTTGTCGCTGGTGGCGGCGCGCAGGTCCGAAAGCGCGGCCTCCAGGTGCGCGAGCGCGTCGCGCATGCGCGGCTGGCGCTCGGCGTAGGCGTGGTTGGTGGCGCAGCCCAGGAAGAAGGCGACGGTGGCGGTGGCGGCGACGATGGAGCGGCGCATGGGGACTCCCGGAAGCAATGGCGGAGAAGAAGCTCCGCCGCGTGTTTCCGTGATGAACCCGGGGGCGCCGGAAAGGTTGCGGGGATTCTTTTCCCGCGTCAGTTCCACGCCAGCCGCACCCCCTCCCCTCCTCCTTGACGCCCTCGCGGTGCAGCAGCATCCCCGGGCCTCGTCGAGGGGCCGGTGCGCGGTGCGGGTCTCCTGCTTCAACCCGTCGGGGTCATCCGGGAGCGCAGGAGCACCCGCGCCGGGGCCCCGTCCCCGTGAGCGAGCCGCAATGGCAGACACACCATCTCGTAGCGCCCGGGCTCCACCTGTCCCAGGTCCAGCCCTTCGATGATGCACACGCCCGCCTCCAGCAGGACCCGGTGCGTGGCCTCCCCCTCCTCCAGGCCCGCGATGGACAGGTAGTCGATGCCCACCGTGCGCACCCTCGCTTCCACCAGGAAGCGCGCCCCCCCGGTCGACAGGTAGGTGAAGTCCGGCCGGAAGTGGGACGTGTCCCAGCGGCGGGAGGAGTTGGCCGTCTTGAACAGCAGGCGCTCGCCGCGCGCCGGCAGGTGCTCGCGCAGCGCGTCCGCGGTGATGGCCGGGCCGCGCGGCAGGGACAGCACCCGCACGTCCCCCATCAGCCGGTCGAGCGGCAGCGCGTCCACGCCCACGCCTCCCGGAAGGAAGTGCACGGGCGCGTCCACGTGGGTGCCGGAGTGGACGCCCAGCGACAGGTGCGACACGTTGGCCGCGTCCCCCTTCAAGAGCGAGAGGTGGTGGCGCACCTGGATGGGCGGGTTGTCCGGCCAGTGCACCATCCCGTCGCGGACCGGCACCGTCACGTCCACCCAGGGAGCGCCGCCTCTTGCGACCTCGAGCGTCGAATGCGGAGGCATGCCTCAAGCGTAGGCACGCGGCGGGCGCGAAGGACGCGGGCGCGGACGGCCTGCTCCAACGGCCGCCCTGCACGGGAGGGCTGTCCTGCCTTGCGCTGCTAGCCCTTGCCGGGCGGCCTGACGCCGTCGCGGGGCAGCTTCACCGTGAAGGTGGTGCCCTGCTCCGGGGTGGACGTCACGTCGATGGAGCCCCCGTGCGCGTCCACGATGTGCCGCACGATGTAGAGCCCCAGCCCCACGCTGCGCGTCGTGCGGTCCATGCCCGGCGCCCCGCGCTGCATGGGCTGGAAGAGGCGGCGCAGCAGGTCCGGCGCGATGGGGTCGCCCGCGTTGTGCACCTCCAGGACGGCGCTCCGGGGCGTTCCCCCCACGCGCACCGTCACCGGCGTGTCCTCCGGCGAGTACTTCAGCGCGTTGCTGACCAGGTTGGTGAGCACCTGCGCGATGCGGTCGGGGTCCCAGCAACCCCGCGTCCCGGTGCCCGTCGTGACCGTGCGCAGGACGCGCTCCGGGAAGTTCACCTGCACCTCCTCCGCCACCTGCTGCACGACCGTGGCCAGGTCCAGGTCCTGGCAGTGCACCGGGATGCCCCCGCCCACGCGCGCCTGGGTGAAGTCGAGCAGGTCGCGGATCATCCGCACCGCCCGCTCGGCGGAGGCCTGGATGCGCAGGACGGCCTTGGTGGAGCGCTCGTCCAGCTCGTCGCGCCGCAGCAGCGACGACGTGCCCAGGAGGATGGCGCTCAGGGGGTTGCGCAGGTCGTGGGACACGATGCCCACCAGGTACTGCTCGAACTCCGCGCGCTGCCGGGCCTCGGCCTCCGCGAGCTTGTGCTCCGTCACGTCCAGCGCCGTGCCCACGAAGCGCACGGGCTGGCCGTCCGGCCCGAAGTGGATCTGCCCCCGCCCGGAGACCCACCGCACCTTCTGGCCGTCCCCCACGGGCGTCTTCACGCGGAACTCGCACGCGTACTCACCGGAGCCCTTGCGCGCGATGGCCTCCGCCAGCGCCTGCTTCACCATCTCCCGGTCCTCCTCGAGGACGAACTGCATGGCCTCCTCGAGCGACACCTCGCTGTCCGGGGGCAGGCCCAGCAGGGCGCGGAAGCGGGGGTTCCAGGAGGACTCCCCCGTGACGGGATTGACGTCCCAGCTGCCCATGTCCGCCGCGTCCAGCGCCAGCCGCAGCCGCTCCTCGCTGACGCGCAGCGTGCCGGCCAGCGCCTCCGTGCGCTGCCGGGCCCGCACGCTGTCGGTGACCTCGGTGGCGACGACGAGGATGCCCTCCACGGCGCCCTCCGCGCTCAGCAGCGGCTGGTAGACGAGGTTGAAGTACACGTCCTCCAGCGCTCCACCCGGTGCCCGCGCCAGCCGCACGTGCAGCTCCTGGCCCACGTAGGGCTCGCCCGTGGTGAACACCCCGTCCAGCAGCTCCTGGATGCCCTGGCCCTGCACCTCCGGCAGCGCCTCCAGCACCGGGCGGTGCAGCAGCTGGGCGCGCGTGCGTCCCCAGAGCTGGAGGATGCGGGGGTTGGCCAGCTCCACGACGTGCGTGGGGCCCTGGAAGATGGCGAGCGCGACGGGCGCTTGATGCAGGAGCGTGTTGAGCCGCTCCAGCTCCCTGTCCGCCTGGACGCGCGCCGTCCGCGCCTCCTGGAGGAGCCGTTCGCGGTCCTCGGGGTGGAGGCGCGCGACCCACCAGTCCACGGTCGGCCCCGCCTCCTCCGGCGCGAAGCCGGTCAGGTCCCGCATCCCCCCGCTCCAGGTGAGTTGCTCCGTGACGAGGTCCCAATCCCAGACAGCGTCGGCGGCCGCCTGGGTCGCCAGCCGGTAGCGCGTCTCCGCCGCCGCCAACTGCTCGTGGGCTTCGTGCAGCTTCCCCATCAGCAGCGCGCGGTCGAGGATGCCGGAGAGGTGCTCCACCAGCGTCTCGAAGAAGCGCCTGGTCCGCGGCGGCACGGGGCGCCCCTCCGCGAAGCCCACGCACAGCACGCCCATCAGCTCGCCGTGGGGCCACAGGCGCAAGCCCAGCAGCGTGCTCCAGCCCCGCGCGTCCAGGCCCTCGCGCTCGGACTCGGCCAGCCCGTGCGCCTGGGCCAGCACCAGGGGCTCCTCCGAGCGGGCCACCCTCGCCAGGAAGGACGGCCCCCCGGAGTCCACCCGCGGCCGGTCGGGGCGCGGGGCGTCGTGCTCCGTGTGGGTGACGGCGACCAGCCTCCGGCCCTCCGGCTCGCCGTCCGGATCCACGAGGAACAGCTCCCCCCCGGAGGCCTTCAGCGCGCGGCAGAGGGTGTCCACCAGGGGCTTGAGCCGCGCGTGCAGGTCCTCTCGCGCCGCCAGTCGCCGGGGTGCCAGCGCGTCCAGCTGTCGCAGGAAGCGCTTCTCACGCTGACAGTCCTCCAGCGTGTAGCCGGAGAAGAGGGCGACCACGTGGTCTATCGCCTCCTCCAGCTGCTGGAAGAGGCACTGGAGCTCCGGGGCGGAGGGCTGCTGCCCGGGCCGCCGGTCCGCCCAGAGCCGGGGGATGAGCCGGCCCAGGAGCGTGTACTCGTCCGTCGCGTCCTCCTGCGTGGCGCCCACCCGCAGGCGCAGGTTGATGTGGGCCTCCTCCAGGCGCCTGCGTGTCTCCAGCCGCTCCGGCGTGGGGCCGTGACGGCAGATGCCGGCCACGGCGTGCAGGTATTCCGGCAGCGTGGTGATGATCTCCGAGGGCTTCAGGCCCTGGCTGCTCTCCCTGCCGCGCGTCTCCTCCACGAAGCGGTGCACCAGCGCTTCCAGGTTCGCTTCGATGAGGTCGGCGAGGAGGTTCATGGGTGTGTCAGGGGACGGTTAGGGGCTCCCGTCCCGGGGCGCAATGGCTGGGCCGGTTCTCGCGGGATGCTGTCGCCAGGCACCCGGCCTGGGGCCAGGTCCCGAGCAGGCGGTTGCGCGAGGGCAAGCGGAGGCGCAAGGCGGCGTCATTGCTGGCGGTACCAGGGCAACCTGCGTAGGCTGGCCCCGTGTTGAGAACGCGGCCCCAGCCCACCATCCTGATCGTCGACGACGAACCGGACCTGCGTGAGGTGGTGGCGGAGTTGCTGGAGATGGAGGACTACGCGGTGTTGCAGGCCGCCAACGGGCAGCTCGCCCTGGACGTCCTGGCCGCCACCTCCGCCCGGCCGTGCATGGTCCTGCTGGACCTGATGATGCCGGTGATGGACGGGTACGAGTTCCTCAACCGCCTGCGCGCGGACGACCGCTACCGCGAGCTGCCGGTGCTGATGCTCACCGCCCACTTCTCCGCCACGGCGCCCCCGGGCACGGTGGGCCTGCTGCGCAAGCCGGTGGACATCACGGAGCTCCTGGCGCTGGTGGCCCGGCACTGCCCTCCCGCCACCTGACGTCCCGCGGCCGGCTCAGGCCGCCGGCAGGGCGTGCACGGCGATGGCGTCCAGGAGCTCCTCCAGCCGCACCGGCTTGCCCAGCCGCCCGGACACGCCCTTGGGCAGCGGCAGGGTGGGGTGCGCCGTCAGCACCAGCACCCGCGTCAGGGGCAGCACGCCCAGCCGGTGCAGGTGTTCGATGAAGGCGTGGCCGTCCATCACCGGCATCACCAGGTCCAGCAGGATGAGCTCCGGGACCCGCTCCAGCCGCGACAGCACGTTCAGCGCGTCCTGCCCGTTGACCGCCGTGAACACCCGGTAGTCTTCCGACTCCAGGATTTCCTTCAGCGCCTCGCGGACATCGCGGTTGTTCTCGACCAGGAGCAGGGTAATGGAGTGTTGCGTGTTGGACACACGCCCACGGTAGGGCAGGGGCTGGAGGAATTCCAGACGCCGGGGGGGCCAGATGCCCGGAGGGCCCGGGAGCGGGCGGGCGCCCGGGTCCTTCAGCTCCCACGCGGCAGCATCAGGGTGAAGACGGTCCGCGCCGCGTCCGACTCCACGGTGAGCGTCCCCCGGTGGCTGCGGACGATCTGCTGGGAGATGAAGAGCCCCAGGCCCAGCCCGGATGGCACGTGCGCGCCGGTGTGCGCGCGCTGGAAGGGGTGGAAGAGCAGGCCCAGCTCCTGCGGCGCGATGGGCTCGCCCGGGTTGGCCACCCGCGCGACGACCTGCTCCGGCCCGCCCTGGAGCGACACCTCCACGACGCTGTCCGGGGGGCTGTACTGGAGGGCGTTGCTCACCAGGTTGCTCAAGACCTGGGTGAGCCGGTCCGCGTCCCACCGGCCCGTCAGCGTCCCGGTGGACGTCACCTTCACGACGCGGCTCGGGTGGACCAGCTCCAGCTCCTCCACCACCTGGCGCACCAACCCGCCCAGGTCCATGGCGCCCGGCGTGAGGGGGATGCCGCCGCCCAGCCGGCTGCGGGTGAAGTCCAGCAGCTCGGTGATCATCCGCGTCATCCGGTCCGCGCTGCTGACGATGCGCCCCGCGGTGCGCATCAGCGGCGCTGGCATCTGCTCGCTGGCGATGAGGAAGCTGGCCGACATGCGGATGGCGTTGAGGGGGTTGCGCAGGTCGTGCCCGACGATGCCCAGGAAGCGCTCGCGGAACTCCGCGGCCGCGCGCAGCTCCGTCTCCGCCTGCTTGTGCCGGGTGACGTCCACCACCACCGTCCCCACGCCCACCACCTCACCCCCGGTGGTGCGCACCGGGTGGAAGCCCACCATGAGGTGCAGCTCGCTGCCGGCGGCGTCCGCGTCGGGAGCCGCGCCCGGCTGCTTCATGGAGAACGCCAGCTCCTCCACGGGCTCGCCCGTCTCCAGCACGCGGCGCAGGACGGGCTCCAGCCGGGGGGCCATCCGGGGCAGCACCTCCCCGAGCGTCCTGCCCACGTAGGCGTCCAGGGGCAGCCCGTCCAGCATCGCCATCCGCGCGTTGACGCGCACGAAGCGCAGGTCCCGGTCCAGCAGCGACAGGCCCACCGGCGAGGAGATGAGGAGCGCGTCCAGCTGCGCGAGCGCCTCCGCCTTCTCCCGGTCCGCGCGCCGCACCTCGTCCACCAGCCGCTTGGTGCGCACCAGCGCGTTCACCCGCGCGCGGACCTCCTCCGTGCGGAAGGGCTTGGCCACGTAGTCGTTGGCGCCCGCGCGCAGCCCCAGCACCAGGTCCTCCGGCCGGTTGTGCGCGGTGAGCATCAGCACCGGCAGGACCTCCATCTCCGGCTGGCTGCGCAGGAACTGGCAGACCTCCGGGCCGGACATCCCCGGCATCTCCCAGTCCAGCACCACCACGTCCGGTGCCCGCCCGGAGTGCAGGCGTTCGAGCATCGCCGCGCCGTCCGGGAACGTTTCCACCTGGAACCCCGTTCCCAGCGCCGTCTTGATGAAGCGGGCCTCGCTGGCGCTATCGTCCACCACCCACACACGAGGTGCGGCCTCCTCCGCCGATGCGTCGGACCCCCTCGGTCGGGGGAAGGCGGAGGTGGGCGGCGAGGGAGGCAAGCGCATGGCTTTGGGTTCGATTCCTTGGGAAGCAGCGGGCCTTCGTGACACACCGGAGTAACGTGCGTGGAGAAACCAACGCTTGGCGTGTGCGTGGTGACTCATTTCTTTCAGCAGACCGGAATCGTTCTAGCTTGGTCGGTCGTTTCCAGAGGACGCCATGCCCGAGGTACTCGTCGTTGATGACAGCAAGGTGATGCGCGAGATGGTCGTCGCCTGCTTGCGCCCCTACCCGGAGAGCCGCTTCACGCAGGCGTCCAGCGGGTTGGAGGCCATCGAGCAGCTGTCGCTCAAGCCGTATGACCTGCTCGTCCTGGACCTCAACATGCCCGACATCGGGGGCATCGAGGTCGTGGAGTTCGTGCGGGGCCAGGACCACCTGCGCTCGCTGCCCATCATCATCGTCACGACCCGCGGGGATGAAGCGTCCCGCGAGCGGGCGCTCGCGGCCGGCGCGAACCGCTTCATGACCAAGCCCTTCACTCCGGACTCCATCCAGGGCGCGGCCCGGGCCCTCCTGGAGAAGCCCCAGGACGCGAAGCCCCAGGACGAGGCGTCGCGCGGGTGACGACGTCCGTGGAGTTCGCGGAGTTCCTCCCCGCCTATCTGGCGGAGGTGGATGAGCTGCTCGCCTCCGCGCAGCGCGACCTGCTTGCCGTGGAGGAGGCCGTGCGCCGGGGCGCGGCCCAGCCCCGCGCGGTGCGTGAGCTGTTCCGCGCCCTGCACACCATCAAGGGCCTGTCCGCCATGGTGGACGTGGAGCCCATCGTCTCCGTGGCCCACTGGATGGAGACGTCCCTGCGCCTGGCGGATCAGGCTGGAGGCCGCCTGCCCGAGTCCAGCGTGGAGCCGCTGGTGGAGGGGCTGCGTGCCATCGAGCAGCGGGTGCGGCAATTGGGCGCCGGAAAGCCGGCGTCGCCCGCGCCGGCGAACCTGCTGGAGCGGCTGGAGGCCCTGGGCCCGCACGTGCTGGAGGCGGCGCCCCCCCAGCCCCGGCGCGTGGTGCTGGACGCGGAGGCCGCGTTCGCCTCGAAGCTGGCGCCGTCGGAGCGCGGGCAGCTGGAGGCCGGGCTCGCGGCGGGGCAGCGCGCGGTGCGGCTGGACTTCGTGCCCTCCGCCGGGCGCGCCGCCCAGGGGCTCACCATCAACACCGTGCGCGAGCGCGTGGCGAAGCTCGGCGACATCGTGAAGGTGCTGCCGCTGTCCGGCGCCGCCGCGGGCGGGGCCTCGCTCGCGTTCGCGCTCTTGCTCATCACCTCCTCGGACGACGCGGCGCTGCTGGACGCGGTGGGCGGGGCTCCCGCCACGGTGCGCTCGCTGGAAGCGGACGCGCCCGAAGAGGCCGCGGTCCCCCTGGCGCCGCTGCCGCCCACGGCCGTGCCCGTGGCCGTGGCCGAAGAAGAGATGGAGGAGCCGGAGGTGCGCCGGGGCGGCGGCCTGCTGCGCGTGGAGGTGTCGCGGCTGGACGAGGCCATGGAGTGGCTGGCGGCGCTCGTCGTCAACCGCTCCCGCCTGACGCGCGCGGTGACGGCGCTCACGGCCACGGGCGCCCCCACGCGGGAGTTGACGGCCATCCTCCAGGAGAACGGCCGGCAGCTGCGCGACCTGCGCTCCGCCATCCTGCGCCTGCGCATGGTGCGCGTGGGCGACGTGCTGGAGCGGCTGCCCCTGCTGGTGCGCGGGCTGCGCCGCACCACGGGCAAGTCGGTGCGGCTGGAGCTGGACGTGGGCGACGCGGAGCTGGACAAGGCCGTGGCGGACCGGCTGCTGCCCGCGCTGGTGCACCTGGTGCGCAACGCGGTGGACCACGCGCTGGAGCTGCCGGAGGAGCGCGTCGCGGCGGGCAAGCCCCCGGAGGGGCTGGTGCACCTGGGCTGCCACGCGCGCTCCAGCGGCCAGCTGGAGATCACGCTGCGCGACGACGGCCGCGGCGTGGACGCGAAGGCGGTGGCGAAGGCGGCGAACGCGCCGGTGCCGGAGTCGGTGGACGGGCTGCTGGACCTGCTGTGCCGGCCCGGGCTGTCCACGCGCCAGGAGGCCACGAGCACCAGCGGCCGGGGCATGGGCATGGACATCGTGCGGCGCATCGTCGTGGAGCAGCTGGGCGGCGAACTGCGCATGGAGACGCGCAAGGGCGCGGGCACCACGTTCACCCTGCGCGTGCCGCTCACGGTGACGCTGGTGGACGCCATCGTCTTCGAATGCGCGGGCCTCAAGTACGCGGTGGCGGTGGGCACGGTGGAGGAGCTCATCGACGTGGACGCGCTGCGCGTGGTGCGGCCGGCGGGCGCGGACGGCCTGGGGCTGGTGGAGCGGCGGGGCGCGGCGGTGCCGCTGTTGTCGCTGGAGCGGCTGCTGGGCCGCACGGCGCCAGCGCAGGCCGGCGTCAGCCGGGGCGCCAAGGCGCTCATCGTCCGGCAGCGCGGGGAGCCGGTGGCCTTCGCGGTGGACCGGCTCCTGGGCCAGCAGGAGATCGTCCTGCGTCCCCTGGAGGACCCGCTGGTGCGCGTGCCGGGCGTGGCGGGCGCCACGGACCTGGGAGATGGCAAGCCCACGCTGGTGCTGGACCTGGGCGCGCTCGGCGCGGCGCACGGGGTTCGCCGCAAGGGCGCGGCGCGTCCGGGGGAGTGGGTGTCATGAGCGTGCTGCACGTGTTGTTCAAGGTGGACGGGACCGAGTACGCGATGCCCGCGGCGGACGTGGTGCAGATGGAGTCCTTCTCCGGCGCCACGCCGGTGCCGGGCGCGCCCGCGCACGTGGCGGGGCTGGTGCAGGTGCGCGGCCGCGTCATCCCGGTGGTGGACGCGAGGACGCGCTTCGGCCTGCCGCCCGGGACGCGCTCGCTGGATTCGCGGGTGGTGGTGGGTCAGCTGGGCGAGCGCACGGTGGGGCTGCTCGTGGACAGCGCGCGGGAAGTCTTGAAGTTGGACCCCCGCACCATCCAGCCGCCGCCGCCCATGGTGGTGGAGGGCGCGAAGGGTTTCGTGAAGGCCGTGGCGCAGGTGGGCCCGCGGCTGGTGATGCTCATCGATTTCCCCCGCGTGGTGGGGGAGGAGACTGCGAATGTCGACGGACAACGGTAGCAGCGCCCCCCGCCTGGACGATGCCCGTGCGCTGGCCGAGCGCACGGCGGCCAAGGTGGAGGAGAGCGCGGGGCTCGTGCAGTCCACGGAGCTGCTCGCGGCGCGCCTGGCCTCGGCGGGCAACGAGCAGGCGGCGTCGGGCGAGCAGGTGCGCACCGCCATCGAGTCGGTGGCCGCCCAGGTGGAGGAGACGAGCGCCGCGGTGCAGTCCCTGGTGCGCAACCAGCGCTCGATGAGCGAGTCCGCCCGGGGCGTGCAGCAGGAGGCGGAGGCCACCGCGGGCGCGATGCAGGAGGTGGCCGCGTCGGTGGCCAGCGTGCGCAAGGACGCGGCGCTGCTCGCCGGCTCCTCGGACGCGACGGCCTCCACGGTGGAGCAGGTGGCGCGCTCGGTGAAGGGCGTGAGCGCCAACGCGGAGGAGCTGGCCGCCTCCAGCGAGGAGCTGCTCGCGAGCGTGCAGGAGATGAACGCCACGGTGGAGGACCTGGTGGTGCGCAACCAGACGAGCGCCGCCACCACGGAAGAGGTGGCCGCCACCATCGAGGAGATGTCCAAGGGCATCTCCCGGCTGTCGTCGGACGCGCAGGGCGTGGGCGAGCGCATGGGGCAGGTGTCCAGCGCCGTCGTGTCCCTGGGCAAGACGCTCAATGAAGTCTCGCGCGACGCGGCCAGCATGGCCTCCAGCGTGGAGGAGACGGCCTCCACCACGGAGGAGGTCGCGCGCAGCGTGCGCGGTGTGGCGGAGCACGCGCGGGCCCTGGAGACGCACGTGGGGTCCACCGCGTCCACGGTGGAGGAGGTGGCCGCCAGCGTGGAGGAGGTGGCCGCCACGTCGGAGAAGAACGCGGCCGTGGTGGACGCCAACGCGGCCACCATCGAGCAGCTGGCGCGCTCCGCCCAGGCGGTGGCCCGCGCCGCGGAGAGCATCAACAGCCTGGCGTCCACCAGCGCCTCCGCGTCCGCGCAGCTGGAGACGTCCACGCGCCGCGCGGCGCAGATGACGGAGGAGGCGCGGCTGGCCGCCGAACGCGTGGGCTCGAGCGCGCGCGAGGGCGGCGTCACGGTGGCGCGCTCCATCGCCGGCTTCGGCCGCATCCGGCAGTCCATCGTGGAGTCGTCCGGGGTGATGAAGGAGATGGGCCGGCGCGCTGAAGAGATTGGCGACATCGTGCAGACCATCAACCTCATCGCGGACCGCACCAACCTCCTGTCCCTCAACGCCAGCATCGAGGCTGCGCGGGCCGGGGAGCACGGCCGCGGCTTCGCGGTGGTGGCCGAGGAGATCCGCGCCCTGGCGGACCGGGCGGCGGCCGCGAGCGCGGACGTGGCCAAGATTGTCCGGGGCCTCCAGACGACAGCGCGCGAGGCGGCCACCGCCACGGGCGAGGGCGTGCGCGCGGCGGACGAGGGCGCGGCGCTGGCGGGGGACGCGGAGAAGGCGCTGGGCACCATCCTCAAGGGCGTGGAGGAGCTGGGCCAGAACGTGCGCGAGGCATCGCGCGCGTCGGCGGAGCAGGTGCAGGCGGTGCAGGCGCTGGCCCAGTCCACGGCGAAGGTGAGCGAGCAGGGGCGGGTCATCACCACGTCCGCGACGGAGCAGGCACAGGCCGCGCAGGCGCTGGCCCAGAGCGGCACGGAGATGCGGCGCATGGCGCGGCAGACCACCCAGGCCACCGCGGACCAGGCCAAGGCGCTGCGCGACGCGGTGCGCTC
Source organism: Corallococcus llansteffanensis (assembly GCF_003612055.1). GTDB lineage: Bacteria > Myxococcota > Myxococcia > Myxococcales > Myxococcaceae > Corallococcus > Corallococcus llansteffanensis. The sequence goes on along the minus strand of NZ_RAWB01000006.1, from coordinate 32,272 downwards.
CAACACCCAGCTGTCGGAGGTGGCGCAGAAGGTGTCGCGCGCGATGCAGGAGCAGGCCTCCGCGGCCACGGACCTGGCCAAGAACGCGGTGCAGATGCGGCAGTTGGTGCAGGGGGTGAGCGGCGCCGTGACGGCCCAGGGGCAGCAGGTGGCCGCCCTGGGCGTGGTGGCGCAGGAGGTGACGTCCTCCACCCAGCGCGCCCTCACCGGCATCGCCGAACAGGCGAAGGCCGCGCAGGAGGTGGCGCGCGCCATGGACAACGCGCGCAAGGAAGTGGCCCAGTCCACGCGGGCGATGGTGGAGCAGGGCCGCGCCCTCAAGCAGGGCGAGGTGGCCACCCGCCAGGTGGCGAAGCTCGCGCAGGAGGTGACGCGCGCCACGGACGAGCAGGCCCAGGCGCTCTCCTCGCTGGTGCGCGGCGCGGAGGAGGTGCGCCGCGTGGCGAGGACGACGTCGCGCGCGCTGGACGAGCAGACGGAGGCCCTGGCCGCCCTCACCACGTCCGCCTCGAAGCAGGCCACGGGCGTGGCGGCCGTGGCCCGGGCCGCGCAGGAGCAGGCCACGGTGACCGAGCAGGTGGGGCGGTCGGTGGAGGAGATGCGGAGCCGCTCGCGGGAGATCGCCGTGACCACGGCCCAGCAGGCGCGCACCTCGGCTGTGACCGCCCAGGAGGTGAAGGAGGTGGCGGGCCGGCTGGGGCAGCTCGCGAAACTTCATGGTGAGCAGGTGGAGGGGCTGTCCCACCTGACCGGATTGCTGGGAGGCAAGGACGCGGGCGCGTCCCGTCCCCCCAGGGAGCAGAAAGCGTGACGATGACTTCGACCCTGCGGCAGCACCCCCTTTCCCTCTCCTCGGACGACCGTGCCCGGGTGGAGGAGGTGGAACAACTGGCGCGGCAGGGACCCGCGAGCCTGCCCGCGCTGGTGGCCGGGCTGGACGCGCCCAGCTGGGCGGTGCGCCGCGCCGTGGTGTCCGCGCTGGCGCGTCTGGGCACCCCCGCGGTGAAGCCGCTGTGCGACGTGCTGTGCCACCGGCGGGACAACGAGGCGCGCATCGCCGCGGCGGTGGACGCGCTCGCGGCCGCCACCGGCGAGGTGGAGGCGCCCGTGGAGGCGCTGGGCGACGACCCCAACCCGGCCATCGTCTGTGACGCCGCGCAGGTGCTGGGCCGCCGCCGCAGCCGCCAGTCCGTGCCGCTCCTGGCGCGACTCACCGTGCACGAGGACGACAACGTGGCGGTGGCCGCCATCGAGGCGCTGGGCCGCATTGGCGGCGGCGCGGCGGTGGACGCGCTGCTGGCCTCGCTGGGCAGCGGCAACTTCTTCCGCATCTTCCCCGCCATCGACGTGCTGGGGCGCTCGGGCGACCCCACGGTCGTGCCGGCGCTGATGGCGCTGCTGACGGATCCGTTCTACGTCCTGGAGGCCGCGCGCGCCCTGGGCCGCACCGGCCAGGAGGCCGCGGTGCCGGCGCTCCTGAACATGCTGCAGCGGGGCAACGACGCGGCGGTGCGCGCGGCGGCGGTGGCGCTGGTGGAGATCCACGACGCGCAGGTGCAGCGCTTCGGCGGCGCGCGCATGGTGCCCTCGATGCTGCGCTCCGGTTCGGCGGAGCCCCATCCCACCGGGCGCAGGCTGGCCCACGTCATCACGGGCGCGGACGCGGGGGAGAAGACCGCGGTGGCGCGGCTGTTGGGCTGGGTGGGCGGCGCGGACGCGGCGGCGGGGCTGCTCAAGCTGCTGGACTCGCAGGACCTGGGCGTGTCGCGCGCGGCGGCGGCGGCGCTGGGGGAGCTGGGCTCGGAGGCGGACGCTCAAATCCTGCAGGCGCTGCGCGAGGGTGACAGCGCGCGGCGCCGGGTCCTGCTGCCGCTCGTGGGCCGCAGGGCCGCCGCGGTGCCGGACGTGCTGTTGTGCCTGGAGGACCGGGACGCGACGGTGCGCGCGCTGGCGGCGGAGACGCTGTCGCGCATTGGCGACACGTCCGCGGTGCCCGCCCTCTTCGCGCGGCTGTCGGACGAGGACCCGCGCGTGGCGCAGGCGGTGGTGGGCGCCATCCAGTCGCTGGGCAGCGAGGTGACGGAGACCCTGGCGCTGGAGGCGGCGCGCTCGCCGGACACGCGCCAGCGCCGCGCCGCGCTGCGCATCGTGGCCTACTTCGGCTACCCGCGCGGCCTGGACGCGCTGCTGCTGGCCATGCGGGACCCGGACGAGCGGCTGCGCGACGCGGCCATCTACGGGCTGCCCTTCATCGACGACCCGCGCGCGGTGGACGCGCTGCTGGCCGCCGCCAGCCACGAATCCGAGCGCACGCGCGCCACGGCCATGCGCGCGCTGGGCCAGACGGACAAGCAGGCGCGCATCACCTCCACGCTGCTGGGCGGCCTGAACGACCGCGACCCGTGGGTGCGCTACTACGCGTGCCAGTCGCTGGGGAAGCTCAACGAGGAGGCGGCCGCGGACGCCATCGTCGCGCTGGCCAACGACGACGCGGGCCAGGTGCGCGTGGCGGTGGTGGACGCGCTGGCGCACCTGCACACGGAGAGCGCCATGGCGGCGCTGCGCCGGGCGGCCTCGTCCACGGACGCGGACGTGCGCCGCGCGGCGCTGCTGGGGCTGGGCGTGGCCCGGCGCCAGGACGCGCTGCCGGTGCTGCTGGAGGCGGTGGGTTCGGAGGACCCGGCCACGCGGCTCGTCGCGCTGTCGGCGGTGGCGGAGTACGACGCGCCGGAGACGCTGCCCGCGCTCTTGCGCGCGGCGGGGGACCGGGACGACGGCGTGCGCAGCGCGGCGGTGGGCTTCCTCGCCACGCGCACCGGCCTGCACGCCACCCAGTCGCTGGTGTCGCTGCTGGGGGACGTGATGCTGCGCGAGCAGGTGGTGGGCGCGCTGGCGCTGCCGGTGGACGGGCGGCTGCCGGGGCTCCTGGCGGCGCTGGAGGTGGCGGACGACACCACCGCGCCCCTGCTGGTGGCGGCGCTCGCGCGCATGCGCCGGGCGGACGCGCGCGCGGCGCTGATGCAGGCGCTGGTGGGCGCCAGTCCGGCGGGGCGGCGGGCGACGGCGCCCGCGGTGGCGGCGCTGGGCACGGTGGAGGCGCGCGAGGCGCTGGACCGGGCGGCCCACCGCGACGAGGACGCCGACGTGCGGCGTGCCTGCCTGCTGGCGCTGGGGCGTTGAGGCGCCCTTGCCCATGAGCGCGCTGCCGCTGTCACCGCAGGTCTTCTCCATCCTGACGATGCTCATCGAGCAGCGTGCCGGGCTGCACTACGGCCCGGAGGACCGGGACCTGCTGTCGGAGAAGGTGTCCTCGCGCGCGCTGGACGCGGGCTTCGACTCGCTGCTCGACTACTACTACTTCCTCCGCTACGACCCGAAGGGGAGCGAGGCGCTGGACGCGCTCGTGGACTCCCTGCTGGTGCACGAGACGTACTTCTTCCGCGAGCCCCAGGCGCTGGAGGCGCTGGTGGACGAGGTGCTGGTGCCCCGGGCGCGCGCCGGTCTCAAGCCCCGGGTGTGGTGCGCGGCCTGCGCCACCGGCGAGGAGCCCCTCACGCTGGCCATGCTCCTGGACGCGAGGGGCGTGCTCGCGGACGTGTCGCTGCTGGCCACGGACCTGAGCACCCGCGCGCTGGAGCGCGCGAGGACGGGCGAGTACAACCTGCGCTGCCTGCGCGCGCTGCCCAAGGGCGTGGAGGGCCGCTGGCTGGACGTCGTGGGGAGCCGGCCGCGCGTGCGCCCGGAGCTGGTGGCGAAGGTGGAGTGGCGGCAGTTGAACCTGATGGACGGCGCGAACTACCCGGCGCCGGAAACCTTTGACGCCGTCCTCTGCCGCAATGTGCTCATCTACTTCCAGGACGACACCGCGCGCCGCGTGGTGGACGGCCTCACCCGGGTGCTCAAGCCCGGGGGGCACCTGCTGGTGGGTACGTCGGAGTCCCTGATGCGTTTCGGTACAGCGCTGCACTGCGAGGAACGGCGCGGCTCGTTCTTCTACAGCAAGGCGGGCCCATGACGGCCCCGACGTCCGCGCCCCCCTTGCGCGTGCTGGTGGTGGACGACTCGGCGTTCGCGCGCAAGGTGCTGCGCAAGGTGCTGTCGGACGCGGAGGGCCTGGAGGTGGTGGGCACCGCGCGCGACGGGCTGGACGCGCTGGAGCGGGTGGCGGAGCTCAAGCCGGACGTCATCACCCTGGACCTGGTGATGCCGGCCCTGGACGGCCTGGGCCTCTTGCGCGCGCTGGCCGGCATGCCGGACGCGCCACGCGTGGTGGTGGTGAGCAGCACCGGCACGGACAGCGAGCTGGCGGTGGCCGCGCTCGAGGCGGGCGCGGTGGACCTGGTGCACAAGCCCACGGCGCTCGCCACCGAGCGGCTGTATGAGCTGGGCGCGGAGCTGGTGGCGAAGGTGCGCGTCGCGGGCCGCGCGGTGCCGCACTACGGGCAGGAGGTCACGGGGGAGGCTGGCGTCCGCGCCGCGCGCACGGGGGCGGCGTCCTCCACGAAGCTGCTGGCGGTGGGCACGTCCACGGGCGGCCCGCAGGCGCTGACGCGGCTCCTGTCGGTGCTGCCCGGGGACTTCCCCGCGCCGGTGGCGCTCGCGCTGCACATCCCCGCGGGCTACACGGAGGCGGTGGCCAAGCGGCTCAACGCGCTGAGCGCGCTGGAGGTGCTGGAGGCAAGCGACGGCCTGGAGCTCGTCCCGGGGCGCGCGGTGCTGGCGCGCGCGGGGATGCACCTGAAGCTGGAGCGGCACGGCGCGCTGGACCTGGTGCGCCTGGACCGCCAGCCCCTGAGCACCCCGCACCATCCTTCGGTGGACGTGCTCTTCGAGAGCGTGGCGGCGGGGTGGGGCAAGGACGCCGTGGCCCTGGTGCTCACCGGCATGGGCGAGGACGGGCTCGTGGGCGCGCGCGCGGTGCGCGCCGCGGGGGGCGTGGTGCTCACGGAGGCGGAGTCGTCCTGCGTGGTGTACGGCATGCCGCGCGTGGTGAAGGAGGCGGGCCCTTCTTGGGCGGCGCGCGGCGCGGCAGGGTGACGGTGAAGGTGGTGCCGTCGGTCTCCGTGGAGGCGACCTCGATGGTGCCGCCGTGGGCGTGGACGATTTCGCGCACGATGTAGAGGCCCAGGCCGTAGCTCATCTTCAGGGTGCGCGTCGTCTGCGGGCCCTGGCGGAAGGGCTCGAAGAGGTGGGGCAGCAGGGCCTCCGGGATGGGGCGGCCCTGGTTGTGGACCTCCACCACGACCTTGTTGCGCAGGCCGCGCGTGGCCAGGCGCACGGGCGCGTCCGGCGGGCCGTACTTGAGCGCGTTCTCCATCAGGTTGGACACCACCTGGGCCAGCCGGTCCGGGTCCCACTGTCCCTGCGTGTTGCCCTTGTGCTCCAGGACGATGTGGCGCTGGGGGAAGGCCACGCGGAACTCGTGCGCCACCTTGGCCAGCAGCTCCTGGGTGTCCGTGCCGCGCGGTTCAATGACGACGCCGCCCACCAGCCGCGCGCGGGTGAAGTCCAGCAGGAGGCGCGTCAGCCGCTCGATGCGCACCGCCGCGGTGGCGATGCGCTGGCTGGTGCGCGCCGTCTCCTCCGCGGGGCCGCCGGCCGCGAGCACGCGCGACCAGTTCATGATGGCGCCCAGCGGGCTGCGGATGTCGTGGCTGATGATGCCCATCAGGTGCTCCTGGAACTCGGAGTGCCTGCGGACCTCTTCCTCGGCCCAGCGGCGCTGGGTGATGTCGCGGCTGATGCCGAACAGGCCGAACACCTGGCCCTCGTCGTCGCGCAGCGGGCCCTTGGTGGTCAGCCACACGCGCTCGCCGTCGGGGCTCTGCTGCGTGTCCTCGTAGGTGAGGGGGCGGCCTGCCTTGAGCACGTCCTGGTCGTGCTGGAGGTTGACGGCGGCCTCGTCGGCGGGGAACAGCTCGCCGTCCGAGTGGCCGCGCACCTCCGCCACGGTGCGGCCCAGCGCGCGGGCGCCCGGGGAGTTGATGACCTGGTAACGGCCCTCCAGGTCCTTGATGTAGATGGCGTCGGTGGTGCCCTCCAGCACGGCCTGGAAGAGCTGTCCGGCGCGCTGCAGCTCATGGCGGGCCCGGTACTCGGGGGTGATGTCGCGCAGGTGCAGCAGCAGGCCGCCCTCCACGGGGCGCGCGCTCACGTCGAAGCACCGGTTGCCTTCGGGCCAGGGGTGCTCGTAGCGCACGGCGGCCTGGTCGGTGGCGGGCGCGTCCAGGCGCAGGTGTTCGCCCAGGGCGAGCGGGGCGCCTACCGCCTTGCGCACGTCGTCGCCCGGCTGGACGCAGCCTGCGAAGAGCTCGCGCATGCGGGGGCTCAGGTGGCAGAGGCGCCACCCGGCGTCCACGGCGAGGAAGGCCTCCGGCAGTCCGTCCAGCAGCGCGAGCAGGCTCGGGCCTGACGCACCCGGTGCGGACGGGGCGGAAGGTCGGGAGCGCGGGCTTGCGGGAACGTGGGGCATCGTCGGATCAGCCGGGAAGGTGTGGGGGTGCGGGGAGCAGGGGCCCCTTCAGGGGAGGGAACACGGAGCGTGGGCAGCGCGTGCCCGGCTTCAAGGGCCGGACACGGAGGCAGGACGGCGGATGGGGTCCAGACAGGCTCCTACGGACTGCTCGGACGGATGGATCTTCGGGGAAACGCAGGGGCCCCGGTGAACAAACGGGACAGCAGCGCACCGGTCGCCTGCTTTCGGCACGGGGCCGACCGTGACGCCTCCGATGTCTGTCTGGAAGAGGGCAAGACGCATCCGTGCAGAACCATACTCCGCTCGCGATGAAGCGGGGGCCCTGGGTCAACGGAAGCCCGCCGCTCGCACTCTCCGTGCACTGATGGTGGAGGGTTGTGGCAGGAGCGGATGGCTGGAGGGGGGACGGCCCCCGGACGGGGCGGGAGCGACCGTGGCCAGCGCTCGGCCCCAGGGCTTCAGGGCTTCTTCGCGTCGCGAGGCTCCCCGTCGCCGCGCTCCAGCTTGCGGTAGAGCGTCTTCCTGTCCACGCCCAGGATGCGCGCCGCGAGCGTGCGGCTGCCGCCCACCGCCTCCAGCACGCGGTGGATGTAGCGGCGCTCCAATTCCTCCAGTGTCACCAGCTCCGACGCGTCCGTGTTCTCCGGCACCACGCGCGGCGTGCTGTAGTTGCGCACGCGCTCCGGCAGGTCGTCCACGGTGAGCTGCTCGAAGGACGTGAGCGCCACGGCGCGCTCGATGCAGTTCTGCAACTCGCGCACGTTGCCCGGCCACCCGTACGCCAGCAGGCGCTGCGCCGCGGCCGGTGACAGGCCGTCCACGCGCTTGCCGGTGCGCGACGCGAACTGTTCGATGAAGCGCTGGGACAACAGCAGCACGTCGTTGCCGCGCGCGCGCAGCGGGGGCAGCTCGATGCCGATGACGTTCAGCCGGTAGTAGAGGTCCTCGCGGAAGCGGCCCTCCTCCACCGCCAGCTCCAGGTCGCGGTTGGTGGCCGCGACGATGCGCGCGTCGAACGGCGTCTCCGTGTCCCCACCCACCGGCCGCACCACGCGCTCCTGCAACGCGCGCAACAGCTTCGGCTGCAACGTGAGCGGCAGCTCCCCCACCTCGTCCAGGAAGAGCGTGCCGCCGTTCGCCTTCACGAACAGGCCCGCGCGCGCGGCCTTCGCGTCGGTGAAGGCCCCCTTCGCATGGCCGAACAGCTCGCTCTCCAGCAACTGCTCCGGCATCGCCGCGCAGTTGATGGCCACGAACGGCCCCTCCTTGCGCCGGCCCCTCGCATGGAGCGCCCGCGCGGCCACCTCCTTGCCGGTGCCGCTCTCCCCGGTGATGAGCACCGTGGCGTCCACGTCCGCCACCCGGTCGATGAGCGCATACGCCTGCTTGAGGGCGGGGCTCTCCCCCACCAGCGCCCCGTCGTCCTGGCGCTCATCCAGCGCCTGGCGCAGCCTTCGCACCTCCGCGCGCAGGGCGCGGTGTTGCACGGCGCGCTCCAGCACCAGCACCAGCGCGTCCAGGTCGATGGGCTTGGTGATGAAGTCGTACGCGCCCGCGCGGATGGCGGCCACCGCCGTCTCCAGGCTGCCGAACGCCGTCACCACCACGACGGGGATGTCCGGCCGGTTGAGCACGATGCGCTCGCACAGCGCCAGGCCATCCATGCCGGGCATGCGCAGGTCCGTGAGCACCGTGTCGAAGTCCTCGGCGGACAGCCGCTGGAGGGCCTCGTCCGCGGCGGCCACGGCCACGGGCTGGAAGCCCCGGCGCTGGAGCCCCTTCTCCACGAGCACGCGCATCTCGCGCTCGTCTTCGACAATCAGGATGCGGCCTGGCATGCGTTGGCTCCCGGCGGCAGGTAGATGGAGAAACAACTCCCACGGCCCGGCTCGCTCTTCACGTCAATCCACCCACCGTGGTCCCGCACCATCCCATAGGAGACGGACAGGCCCAGCCCCGTCCCCTCGCCCACGTCCTTGGTGGTGAAGAAGGGCTCGAAGACGTGGGGCAGCACGTCCGCGGCGATGCCCGTGCCCTCGTCCACCACGTCCAGCCGCACCCACTCCTGCTCGGGCCCACCCACGTCCGCGGGCGGCGTGGCGCGCACCACCTGCGAGCGCACGCTCAGCGTTCCGGGCCGGTGCATCGCGTGCAGCCCGTTCATCACCAGGTTCGTGAGCACCTGCTGGAACTGCCCGGCGTCCACCTCCACCGTGAAGCCCGAGGGCACCTCCTGCGACAGCGTGGCGCCGCGCTTGGTGGCCATGGGCTTGAGCAGCGACAGGGTGCGCTCGGCCAGGAGCGACAAGTCCTCCGGCGCGCGCGACGGGGCCCGCCGCCGGGCGAAGTCCAGGAGCTGCCGGATGATGGCGGTCATGTGCTGCGCCTGCTGGAAGATGATCCGCGCGCACTCGCCCACCTCCTCGCCCTCCGCTTCTCCGGAGGACACCATCTTCGCGCGGCCCATCACCACGTTGAGGGGCGTGCCCAACTCGTGCGCCACGCCGGACGCCAGCTTGCCCACCGTGGTGAGCCGGTCCGCGTGGCGCAGGTGCTCCACCGTCGCCAGCCGCGCCGCCGTCTCCGACGCCAGCCGCGCCCGCGTCTCCTCCAACTGCTCGCCCATGCGGTTCATGGCCACCGCCAGCGTCGTCAGCTCGTCGCCCTGCTCGCGCCGCAGCGGCACGCGCGCGGTGAGGTCGCCCTCGCCAATGCGCCCCGCCAGGTGCACCAGCTGCTCCACGGGCCGGCCCACCAGCCTGCGTCCCATGGCCATGGCGGCCAGGAGGAAGAAGACGCTGAGCGCGGCGGTGGCGATGGAGGTGCCCAGCACGGTGGTGCGCACGTGCTGCTGCTGTTCGGAGAGGGACTCGGTGATTTCAATGGCGCCCACGCGCCGGCCCAGGAACACCGGCGTGTACGAGCGCAGCACGCCGGGCGTGTTCGTGGTGTCCTGCAGCCAGCCGTCATGGCCCTCGCGCAGGCTCAGGAGCAGCGCGGGCGGCAGGCTCGGCGCGAAGCCGGAGCCCGGCCCGCCATCCAGCCACACCCAGCGCAGCCGCACCTGCTCCTGGAAGCGGTTGGCCTGGTTGAGCAGGGTGAGCGCCTCGGCCTCGCCCGCGAGCTGCCACGCCTTGCCAATGGACCCGGCGAGCGTGTGGCCCAGCAGCCGGTGGTCGTGCTGCATGTCGGTGTCGGACCGGGCGAGCTCCCGGTTGACCTGGAACACCTGGAGCCCGGCCATCACCGCGACGGCGAGCAGCACGAGGGCCAGGGTGAATTTGCGAGCGAGCTTCACGGGAAAGGCAACCCCCGGTTCGTGCGTGAGGGGGAAGGAACACACGGACCGGGGAGGTACGCTACGGGTACCGCGGGTGCTGCGTCACGACAGCTCTGACGGCGTACGAAACTAGTTCGTGGTGCTGGGGCTCTCGGCGGGAGCGGCGGGCGTCTTCTGGCTGGCCGGCTGCTTCGCCTTCTTGGCCTTCACGGCGGCCTTCGCCTGCGTGGCGGTGGTGCCCTTGGCGGCCTTGGGCGTGGCGGCGAAGGCGCCCACGGAGGCGAGGGACAGGGACAGGCCGAGGACGAGGGCGGACGTGCGCTTCATGGAGGAACTCCGTTTCAGGCCCGCGAGAAGTGGGGTGCGGGCTGACGGGCGACAAGAGCATTGGCCGTGCCAGCCCCCGTCCCCGAGCGACGCGCCGCGACGGGGGGGCGCGATGCCCCGCGGGGCCCTGGGGCACATTGCCCCGGCGGGGGCAGGATGCCCCTTTCGCGCCCGGTGCTGAACGCCGCGGGGGACCTGGAGGGCACGTGGCATGCGCCATGCTCCTCCGCCTCTGGATGACCGACCCGACCCTGACCGAAGATGCGCCGCGCCCCGTGCGCATCCTGGTGGCCGAGGACGACGACGCGATGCGCGCGCTGCTGGTGCGCACGCTGCGGCGCGCGGGCTACGTGGTGGTGGAGGTGGAGGACGGCTTCGAGCTGGGGGACTACCTGGCGATGATGCGGGGGCAGGGCGGCACGCTCGCCCCCCTGGACCTCATCGTCAGCGACGTGCGCATGCCGGGGCGCACCGGCCTGGAGGCGCTGGAGCGGCTGCGCGACCAGGGCGTGTCCTGCCCGGTGCTGCTGCTCAGCGCCTTCGCGGACGAGGAGACGCACGCGGAGGCGCTGCGCCTGGGCGCGAGGCAGCTGTTGGACAAGCCGGTGGACCTGGACGTGCTGAAGGAAGCGGTGCGCGAGGCCGTCACGCACTGACTACGAAGGCGTCCCCGGGTCCGCCTGCGCCTGCGCCTGCGCCTGCTCCGGCTCGGTGACGGGCAGCGGCTGTCCGCTCAGCTCGGCGCGGAGCCGGTCGCGGTCCAGCTCGTTCTCCCAGGCGGAGACGACGATGGTGGCGACGCCGTTTCCAATGAAGTTGGTGAGCGCGCGCGCCTCGCTCATGAACCGGTCGATGCCCAGGATGAGGGCCAGCCCCGCCACCGGCACCGACGGCACCACCGCGAGCGTGGCGGCCAGGGTGATGAAGCCCGCCCCCGTGACGCCGGAGGCGCCCTTGGACGTGAGCATCGCCACGCCCAGCAGCGTGGCCGTCTGGGTGAGCGTGAGGTCCACGTTGAGCGCCTGGGCCACGAACAGCGCCGCCATGGTCAGGTAGATGTTGGTGCCGTCCAGGTTGAACGAATAGCCGCTGGGCACCACCAGCCCCACCACCGACTTCGAACAGCCCAGCCGCTCCAGCTTCTGCATCAGCGGCACCAGCGCGGACTCCGACGACGACGTGCCCAGCACCAGGAACAGCTCCGCGCGGATGTAGCGCAGGAAGCGCAGGATGGAGAACCCCGTCAGCCGCGCGATGGGTCCCAGCACCGCCAGCACGAACACGACGCACGCCAGGTAGAAGCAGCCCATCAGCCGCATCAGCGGGCCCAGGCTGGTGACGCCGTAGGCCCCCAGCGTGAAGGCCATGGACGCGCCCGCGCCAATGGGCGCGAGCCGCATCACCAGGCCAATCATGTGGAAGAAGGCCTTCGACAGCGCCTCGAACAGCACGACGACGGGCTTCGCCGCGGGGCCGATGGCCGTCAGCGAGAACCCGAACAGCAGCGCCAGCAGCAGCACCTGGAGCAGGTCCCCCTCGCCGGTGAAGGCGTCCACGAAGGTGCGCGGGATGAGGTGCAGCAGGAAGCCCATCGTGGACTGGTCGTGCGCCTGCTGCGCGAAGCGCGCCACGGCGCTCGCGTCCAGCGTGCGCGGGTCCACGTTGAAGCCCGAGCCCGGCTTGAGCGCCGATACGACGAGGACGCCGATGATCAGCGCGAACGTGGAGACGACCTCGAAGTAGAGCAGGGCCTTGCCGCCCACCCGGCCCACCTTCTTCAGGTCCGCCACGTTGGCCACGCCCAGCACCACGGTGAGGAAGATGACCGGGGAGATGAGCATCTTCACGAGCGAGATGAACCCGTCGCCCAGCGGCTTGAGCTTCACGGCCGTGGCGGGCGCCAGGTGGCCCAGCAGGCCTCCGGCGAGGATGGCCGCGAGGACCCACAGGTACAGGCGCGAGGAGGACTTTGGAGGCGTGGCCATGGTCGTCCTCAGGCCGACTTCTGCTCGGCTTCGTCCTTCTCGAAGAGCAGCTCCAGCTCCCGGCGGCCGCGGGCGATGACCTCCATCATCTTCTTCTCGTCCTTGAAGACCTTGGACGTCTCCACCATCAGCGACTCGTCGTGCTCGCGGAAGCGCTCCACGGTGCGGCGGGCCTCCGTGAAGGAGAGGCCCATGGCCTGGAGCACGTCGTTAGACATGACGAGGCTTGCGTCGAACGTCTCACGCACCAGGTTCGTGATGCCCAGCTCCATGAGCTTGTAGGCGTGTTCGCGGTTGCGCGCCCGCGCGAAGACCTTCAGGTGCGGGAAGTGCTCCTTCACCATCTGCGCGGTGCGCAGGGACGCGGCCATGTCGTCGATGGCCAGCACGAACACGCGGGCCTTGTCCGAGCGGGCGGCGCGCAAGAGGTCCAGCCGGGACGCGTCGCCGTAGAACACCTGGTTGCCGAAGCGCCGGATGAAGTCGATGTGCTCCGCGCTCGCGTCGATGGCGGTGAACCCGATGCGGCGCGCGCGCAGCAGGCGGGCCACCACCTGCCCCACGCGGCCCATGCCGGCGATGATGACCGGGTGGTCCTGGTCCGGGGACACGTCGTACTCGCGCTGCGGGCCCTTGGGCTTGAAGCGCGGCGCCACCCAGCGCTCGTGCACGGCGGACAGGAACGGCGTCACCGCCATGGACAGGCCCACCACGAGCACCAGCAGGTCCGCCTGCGGGCGGTCCATCACGTGGAAGGACACCGCCAGCGAGAACAGGACGAAGGCGAACTCACCCCCCTGCGAAATCACCACCGCGAGGCTCAGCGCGGAGCCCGGCTTCTTCAGCCCCACGCGCCCCAGGCCGTACAGCACCAGGCCCTTGAGGAAGGTGAGGCCCAGCACCAGCGCCAGCACGCGCAGGGGCTCGCGCGCGAGCAGCGCCAGGTTCACCGACATGCCCACGGCGATGAAGAACAGGCCCAGCAAGAGGCCCTTGAAGGGCTCGATGTCCGCCTCCAGCTCATGGCGGTACTCGGACTCCGACAGCAGCACGCCGGCGAGGAACGCGCCCAGCGCCATGGACAGGCCCACCGCGCTGACGAGCGACGCGGTGCCCACGACCACGAGCAGCGCCGTCGCGGTGAACAGCTCCTGGCTGTGCACGGAGGCCACCGCGCGGAACACCGGGCGCAAGAGGTAGCGGCCCGCCAGCACCACCAGGATGACCACGCCCGCGGCCTTCACGGCCATCAGCCAGCCGGGCTCCGTGGACGGCGTGTCGGACACGCCCAAGAGCGGCAGCGCGGCCAGGAGCGGAATCACCGCCAGGTCCTGGAACAGCAGGATGCCGAAGGCGAGCTGCCCGTGCTCGGCGGTGAGCTGGTTCTTCTCCGCCAGCAACTGGAGCGCGAACGCGGTGGAGGACAGCGACAGGCCGAAGCCGGCGATGATGGACGCGCTCGTGGACAGGCCCAGCACGCGGCCCACGCCCGCGAGCAGCACGCCCGTCAGCACCACCTGCGCGCCGCCCATGCCGAACACCGACCGGCGCAGGCTCCACAGGCGCGAGGGCTGCAGCTCCAGCCCGATGACGAACAGCAGCAGCACCACGCCCAGCTCCGCGATGTGGAGGATGTTCTCCACGTCGGAGATGAGGCCCGCGCCGTAGGGCCCGATGGCCGCGCCCGCCGCCAGGTAGCCCAGCACGGAGCCCAGCCCCAGCTTCTTGAAGAGGGGCACGGCCACCACGGTGGCGGCGAGGAACACGAGCGCCTGATGCATGAAGGACATAAGGCGCCCTGCATGGCACGGCTTGACCCGCGGCGGCAACAGGGGGCGGCCGGGGCGGCCGGGCCGGTTCAGGCCTGCTGGGTCGGCATCAGGGTGACCTGCTGGAGCTCCGCGTTCCTGGAGCACACGCACGAGGCGCTGGGGCGCGCCGTCAGTGCTCGTAGGTGTCGCGCGGGCGCGCCAGGGCCCCGCCGCCCACGGCCAGGGCCGGGGTGACGGTGGCGGGCGCGCCCAGGGTCGCCACGGGCAGCGTGAAGGTGAAGAGGCTGCCGGTGCCCAGGATGCTCTCCGCGCGGATGGTGCCGCCGTGCGCCTCGACGAGCCCCTTGGCGATGGCGAGCCCCAGGCCGGTGCCCCGGCTGGCCGCGTCGCGCGCCTGCCAGTAGCGGTCGAAGATGTGCGGCAGCGCGTCCGGGGCGATGCCGTTGCCGGTGTCGCGCACGTCGAAGTTCACCAACCCCCCGCGCGTCGTCGCGCGCACCGCCAGCGTGCCGCCCGGCGGGGTGAACTTCACCGCGTTGCCCAGCAGGTTGCCCATCACCTGGAGCACGCGGCCGCGGTCGCACTTCACGCGCAGCGCCTCCGACGGCAGGTCCGCCTCCAGGTGCAGCCCCTTGGCCTCCGCGAGCGGCCGGATGGACTCCAGCGCCTCGGTGGCCAGCGCCACGGCGGTGTGCTCGCCCAGCTCCAGCGGCAGGTGGCCCGCCTCCAGGCGGCCCCAGTCCAGCAGGTCGGAGATGAGCCGCGACATGCGCTCGGCCGCGTCGTTGATGCGGTTGGCCTGCTTGGCCACCGCCTCGCCGCCGGGCTTGCCCGCGGTGCCGCGCAAGAGCAGCGCCGCGCCCAGCTGCACCACGCCCAGCGGGTTCTTCAAGTCGTGCGACACGACGGCGAGCAGGTCCTCGCGGGCGCGGGCCGCCCGGCGCGACTCACCCACCAGCCGCGCGTTGTCGATGGCGAGGCTCGCGCGCAGGCACAGGTCCTCCGCCAGCGCCAGGTCGTCCGGGCCGTACCGCCGCCCGGAGCCGGAGCTCACGAACGTCACCGCGCCCAGCGTGTGGCCGCGCGCGCGCAGCGGGATGATCATGTACGAGCGCGCCTGGAGCGCCTCCAGCAGCGCCGGGTGCGCGGGCTCCGCCGCCGCCGCGCGCAGGAGCGAATCCGTCACCGCCGGCACCAGCTCCGGCTCCCCGGTGCGCAGCACGCGCAAGAGGCCCACCGGCGCGTCGTCGCGCAACTCCATGCGCGTGGGCAGGTCGCGGGCGCGCTCCTGCTGCGTCGGGTCCAGGCACGCCACCGCCGCGCGGCCCACCCACGGGCCCTGCTCCAGCGCGTCCACCAGGCACCAGTCCGCCAGGTCCGGCACCGCCAGGTGCGCGAGCAGCGTGTACATGCCCTGCGGATCCGGCGGGTGGGTGAACAGCGTCGTCATCGCCGAGTAGAGGAACGAGCGTCGGCGCTCCGCCGTCTCCACCTCCGAGCGCGCCGCCTGCTCCAGCTCCAGCGCGCGCGAATAGACGGCCTCGGCGTCCGTGAGCGCCCGCGCCGTCACCAGCACGGAGGGCAGCGTGTTCGCGTCCGACGCCAGCGGCGTGAGCACCAGCGCGTGCAGCCTCAAGCCCTGCGCTCCCGGCCAGGGCGCCTCCACCGTGGTGGGCTCGCGCAGCGTCACCACCCGGACTCGCGCGGCCTCCAGCGCCGTCAGCGACTCCGTCGGCAGCCCCAGCTCGCTCCAGTGCCGCCCCGGCAGCTCCGCCGCCGTCCTTCCGAGCGCTCGAGCCCCGGCCGTGCTGCACGACACCAGCCGGCCCGTGCCATCCAGCAGGTAGGCAGGATCAGGAATCGCGGCGAAGACCGCGTCGTATGCCGGACCAATCGTGGGAGCGCTCATCTGGATGGGGGAACGGGGGGAGCCCCCATTGGAACCCGATATGGACACTTCGCACCAGGGCCGCCATTCCAGCACCGGTCCCGGAACGATGAGTTTCACTCAACCAACACTTCAAGGGCCTCTTCCGGCTGGCTGGAAGAGCGCCTGGAGGCGGCGGGCAATCTGCCCCAGGGGGAGGACCTCGTGGGCCAGGTTGGCCCCCACGACGACGCCGGGCATTCCGTAGACGATGGAGGTCGCCTCGTCCTGGGCCAGGACGTGCCCGCCTGCCTGGTGGACGTCGCGGATGCCGTCCAGGCCGTCCTGCCCCATGCCGGTGAGCACCACCGACAGGGACGCGCGCCCGTACGCGCCCGCGACGGCGCGGAACAGCCAGTTGGCGGACGGGCGGAAGCCCTGGATGGGGGCGGCGCCGGACACCTGGGCCCGGTGGTCCGTCGTCACGCCCAGGTGCTTGTCGTCCGGGGCCAGGTAGACGGTGCCCGCCAACAGGGGCTCGCCGTCCTCGGCCACCTTCACCCGCAGCGACGTCGCCGTGCCCAGCCACGTGGCCAGGCCCGAACCGAACCCCAGCGCGATGTGCTGCACCAGCAGGATGGGCGGCGGCGGCACGTCCCCGCCGCCGAGGTCGGACAGGATGCGGTACATGGCGGCGGGACCGCCGGTGGACGCCGCCATGGCGAGCACGGACGGCGGGCGGGCGGTGGAGGGCGTGGTGGCCTCCACCGGGACGGGCGGCGCGGCGGTGCGCTCCGGCCAGCGGCGCACCACCTTCACCTGGGCCATGGCCTTGAGCGTGTCGCGCAGGCGGCGGCTCTCCGCCTCGAAGTCCGGCGACTCCGGCCCCACCGGCTTCTGGAGCACCGCGAGCGCCCCGGCGCGCAGCGCGGCCATGGACGTGTGGATGTCGCGCTCCACCAGCGTGGACACCACCACCACGGGCGTGGGCGCCTCCGTCATGATGCGGCGGGTGGCGTCCAGGCCGTCCATGCGCGGCATCTGGATGTCCATCGTCACCAGGCTCGGCCGCAGCCGCTGGCACAGCTCCACCGCCTCCACTCCATCCCGCGCCTCGCCCACCACGGTGAGCGCCGGGTCGGTGCGCAGGATTTCCACCAGCAGCCGGCGGGCGGTGGGCGAGTCCTCGGCCACCAGGATGCGCAACGGTTCGTTCTTCATAGCAGTCGCCTCAGCGTCTCCAGCAGGCTCGTCGGGTCGAACGCGCTCTTCACGATGTAGGCGCTCGCGCCGGCGTTGAGGCCGCGCGCCTTGTCCTCGGGCTTCTCCCGCGACGTCACCAGCACCACCGGCACCCGCCCGAAGCGGGGCGAGGCGCGCACGGTCTCGGTGAGGGAGATGCCGTCCATGCGCGGCATCTCCACGTCCAGCACCAGCGCGTCCGCGCCGCCGGCCTGGAGCCGCTCCCACGCCTCGGCCCCGTCCGCGCACGCGGTGACGTCGTAGCCGGCGCCCTCCAGGATGCTCTGCTCCAGCATGCGCGTCGTGGGCGAGTCGTCCGCCAGCACCACGCGCCTGCGCACCGCCTGCTCCTTGGGCGTGGGGAAGAACTGCGCGGACGGGCGTCCTCCCGCCGCGCGCACGAGCGAGGCCGGGTTGAGCAGCAGCGCCATGCGGCCGTCCGGCAGCACCGCCGCGGCGGCCACGTGCCGCGCCCGCTTCACGCGCGAGCCCAGGGAGCGCACCAGCACCTCCTGCTCGGCGATGACCTCGTCCACCACCAGCGCCGCCTGCGCGGTGCCCGCCGACAGCACCACCGCCGACGGCCGCGCGCGCGGCGGGCCCGACGGCAGGTCCAGCACGCTCGCGAGCGACGCCAGCGGCACCAGCGCGTCCGGCGTCACCCAGGACATGCGGCCCTCCACCTCGCGCACGTCGGAGGGCGCCAGGCGCAAGAGCCGGTCCACGCCCTCGCTCGCGAGCGCCAGCACCTGCCCGCCCACGTCCACCAGCAGCACGCGCAGGGTGCTCAAGGTGAGGGGCACGTCCAGGGTGAAGCGCGTGCCCTGGCCCGCCTTGAACGCCACCTCCACGCTGCCGCGCAGGGCCTCCACCTGGGCCCGCACCACGTCCAGGCCCACGCCCCGGCCGGACACCGCCGTCACCTTCGCCGCGGTGGACAGCCCCGGCAGGAAGACGAGCCGTGCGGCCTCCGCGTCGTCCTCGGGCGCCTCCAGCCCCCGGGCCCGCGCGCGCTCGCGCAGCGCCTCCAGGTCCAGGCCGCGCCCGTCGTCCTCCACCGCCACCTCCACGCGGCTGCCGCGGAGCCGGGCGGACAGCACCACGCGGCCCTCCTCGGCCTTGCCGTGGCGCACGCGCTCCTCGGGCGCCTCCAGGCCGTGCGCCACCGCGTTGCGCACCAGGTGCAGCAGCGGCTCGCGCAGTGACTGGAGCAGGGAGCGGTCCAGGTCCAGCCCGCCGCCGTGCACCTCCAGGCGCACGCGCCGACCCAGGCCGTGCGCCACGTCGCGCGCGGCGCGCTCCAGCCCCGTGCAGCCCTCCTCGAAGGGGAGCATGCGAGAGCGGCGCACCTCGTCGTCCAGGCCGGTGGAGGACTGGAAGAGCGCGCGCCGGTCCTGCGCCAGCACCCGCGCCACCCGCGCCAGCTCCAGCTCCACCCGGCGCAGCGTCGTCTCGGAGGACGTGCCGCGCACCGTGGCCCGGAGCCCGGCGACGTCGTCGCGCAGCGACTCCAGCGACTCGGCGTGCCCCTCCAGGCGCAGCATCGCCACGCGCAGCTCGCCGCTGCGCCCCAGCAGCGCGTCCAGCTTCTGCCCGGACACGCGCACCGGCAGCGCCTCGCCGGGCACCACGGTCACGGGCAGCTCCGCCTCGGCGGGAGGCGACGGCTCGGCGGCCTTCTGCGCGGGCCCGGGGGGGAAGCGCGCGGGCTCCGGAGGGCGCTCCGGCGCCGGGGGAGGCGTGCCCTGCGCCGCCTGCTCCAGCTGGGGCAGCAGGGCCTCCAGCGGCGAGCCGGACAGGTCCTGGCGCGACGCCAGCCGGCGGCCCGCGTCGTCCAGCGCGTCCACCGTGGCGAAGCACAGCTCGAAGAGGTCCGGGGACGGGGCGCGCCCGTGGATGAGCGGCTCCAGCACCTCCTCCAGCCGGTGGCAGGCGGTCTCCACCCGGCTGGCGCTGGCCGCGCGCGACGCGCCCTTCACGCTGTGCAGCGTGCGCAGCAGGCCGGGGATGAGCTCCCGCGCGCGCGCCGGGGCCTGCTCCAGCGCGAGCAGGTCCCGGTTGAGGGACACGACGTGCCCCTCCAGCTCCTCCAGGAATGAGTCCAGCAGTGCCTGCGCCAGCCGGTCGCGATCCATGGCCTAGCGCCCGAACTCCCCGAGCAGTCCCTTGAGCTTCTGGCCCATGGCGTTGATGTCCTGCATCGCCCGCTCCGTCTGGCGCGACGAGATGAGGCCCTGCTGCGTGGCCTGGTTCACGTCATGCATCGCCTGGCGGATCTGCCCGATGCCGGTGGCCTGCTGGTTGGCGGACGCGGCGATCTGCGCGGCCGTGAGCGACGCCTGCGTGAGCAGGTCCGCGAGCTGCTGGATGGTGGCGCCCGCCTCCGTGACGACGCGGGTGGCGGACGACACGCTCTTGGTCCCCTCCTCGGTGGTCATCACCGCGCCGTGGGTGGCCTTTTGAATCTGCCCCAGGATCTGGCGCACCTGCGCGGTGGCCTTCTTGGATTGATCCGCCAGGGCCTTCACCTCGGAGGCGACGACGGCGAAGCCGCGGCCGTGCTCGCCCGCGCGGCTCGCTTCGATGGAGGCGTTGAGCGCCAGCATGTGCGTCTGTTCGGAGATGTCGTTGACGGTGGTGATGATGTCGCCAATGGCCTGGGCCTGCTCGGCCAGGGCGAGGATGCGCGACGCGATGGACTCCACCTGGTCGCGCACGGCGCCCATCGCGGACACGGCCTCCTCCACCGCGCGGCGGCCGGAGCGGCCCACCTCCTCCGAGTGGCGCGCGGACTCGCTCACCGCGCGCGCGCGGCCGGCGGCCTCTTCCGACGTCTTGGTGATCTCCTCGATGGTGCTCACCGTCTCCGTCACCGCGCTGCCCTGCTCCTGGGCCCCGGCCACCTGTTCGGTGGTGCTGGCGAGGATTTCGGAGGACGCGCCCGCGAGCTGGTTGACGAAGTCCGCCACCGTCTTGAGCGTGTGCTCGCGCTGCTCGGCCTGCTTCGCCAGCTGCACCTCGGCCTGCTGGCGGCGCTCGGCCATGGTGTTGAAGGCGCTCGCCAGGTCCGCCATCTCGTCGCGGCCGCGCACGTCGATGCGGTGGGACAGCTCGCCCCGGCCCAGCTGCTCGGCGCCCAGGGTGAGCTTGCGCAGGGGGTGGGTGATGCCGCGGGTGATGACGAAGCTGCCCACGCCGACGATGGCCATGCCCAGCAGCGTGCCCAGGCCGAGCACCCACAGGCTGTTCTGGGCGGACTGCCGCGCGGCCTCGGCGTCGCGCTCCCAGCGCTGCTGCTCCGTGTCGAGCATCTCGCCGATGATGACGCGCACCTGGTCCATCAGCTCCTTGCCCCGGCCGTCCAGCACGACGCCCGTCGCGGCCTCCAGGCCCTTCTCGCGACGCAGGCGGATGCCCTCCCTCAACCGCTCCAGCCGGGCGTTGACGATGGGCTCCAGGCGGGCCAGCCGCGAGCGCTGCTCGGGATAGGGCGCCATGGCCGTCCGCAGGGCGGACAGGTCCTCCTGCAGGTTGCCGAGCGCGGCGTTGTAGGGCTCCAGGTAGCTGTCCTGGCCGGTGATGACGAAGCCGCGCTCCCCCGTCTCCGCGTCCACCAGCAGCGCGCGCACCTCGCGCAGGATGCGGAAGTTCTCGTGGGCCGTCAGCAGGCCCTCCGTGGTGCTGGTGAGCTGCCGCGCGCCCTGGAAGGCGACGCCGGCGATCACCAGCAGGACCAGCAGGGACAGGCCGAATCCCAGCGCGATGCGATTCCCGATGCTCATGCGACTCCTTCTTCGGACAGCTCGAACACGAGACGGCTGTCACCCAGGAGGGCCTCTCCCTCCAGGACGAGTGTGCCGTCCGGGCTGACGCCAGCTACCAGCGCGCCCGCTTCCTCTTCCAGGGAGGGGGGCGCGGGCAACAGCTCCGTGCCCGTCAGCACCGCCACCTCCGTCACCTCATCCGTGCGCAGGCCCAGCTCCGGCCGCGTCGTGCCCACCACCAGCACCGGGCCCTGGGCCTGGGCCGCGGGCCGGCCGAACAGCGGCGCCAGCTCCACCACGGGCAGCACCTCTCCGCGCAGCAGCGTCAGGCCGCGCAGCAGGGGCGGCGCGCCCGGCAGCGGGGTGAGCTCCGGCGCGCGCATCACCTCCAGGATGAAGCGCGACTCCAGCGCGTACATCTGGCCCGAGGCGCGGAAGCGCAGCACCTCGCGCTGGCTGCCGGGCAGCACCGGGAGCTCGGCGGGACGGGCCAGGGCACGCGCGCGTGCGTCGAGCTGCGCCTGGGCCGCCTCGTCCGTGAAGGTGTCCCGCGCCTCGGTGGCGCGCTCCAGCTCCTCCAGCCGGGCGTGCGCCCGCTCCCAGTCGATGACTCCCTCGCGCTTCGGCATCAGCCCGCCTCTCCGCCATCAATCCCGGGGCGCTCCAGGCGCCGCCACTCCACGCGGGCCACGTCCGCCAGGGCTCCCGCGCGCTCTCCCTCCGCCAGTGGCACCAGCGCCTCCGGCGGCAGCTTCCGACACAGCGCTTCTGCCTCGCGGTACGCCCGTGCCGCGGTGGCGAACTGCGCCTGTCTGCGCAGCACGTGGCCCAGCAGCAGGTGGGCCACCGCGAGGTCCGGCTCCAGGTAGAGCGCCTGCCGCGCGGCCTTCTCCGCGTCCGGCAGCCTCGCCTGTCCCAGGAGCAGCACCGCCTCCAGATACCGCAACCCCGCGACCAGCGGGTGGCGAACCGCGGCCTCCCCGCACGCGAACACCGCCGCCCGGGGCTCCAGGTTGGCCAGCGTCCGCACCGCCGCCAGGGCGTGCTCCGGATCCGCCGCCTGGGCTCCTGCCCGCTTCGAGGCCTCCCGCCAGTCGCCGCGAGCCAGCGCCTGCCGCACGCCCTCCAACGTCTCCGCGTTCAACGTGAAGCGGGCGGGCTCCGAGGTGCGGTGGGGCTCCGATGCCCGGGCGGGCTCCGAAGTGCGGGCAGGCTCCAGCGGCCGGGCAGGCTCCGAAGTGCGGTGGGGCTCCGATGCACGGGCGGGCTCCGGTGCCCGAGCGGGCTCCAACGGAGGCGTGCTCGCGTCCCACGGCGCGCGTGCGTTGAACGCGTCGGTGGCCGGGGACACGGGCGGGAACGAAGGCGCCGCGGCCCGCTCCGCGGAGAACCCACCCGGAGCGACGCGGGCGGTGACGGGGGCCGCGCGCGCCGGGGTGAAGGGCGTGCCGTCCGCGCGCAGGGGCGGCAGGGGCTGGAGCGGAACGAAGTGCGCGGCGTGCGCGCCGGCCAGGGGCTTGCGGTACAGCACGCCCCACTCGGTGAGCACGGCCTCGAACGGCGCGTAGTCGCCGAGCGGCGGATCCGACGGGCCGGAGAAGAGGTAGCCGCCGTCGTCCAGGGACGCATGGAGGCGGCGGGCCACGCCCTCGATGGTGGCGGCGTTGAAGTAGATGAGGACGTTGCGACAGAAGATGACGTCCAGCTTCCAGATGCCGCTGTCGGCGGAGGGCCACGTCTCCAGCGCGAGGTTGAGGTAATCCAGTTGCACGCGGCGCTTCACGTCCGGGCTCAGCAGGTAGTGGCGCCCCTCCTGCTTGAGGTGGGCGCGCATGCGGTCCGCGGAGGGGCCGCGCAGGGACCAGTCGGTGTAGCGGCCCTCGCGGGCGCGGGCGAGCGCCGTGCGCGACACGTCCGTCGCGCGCACCATCATGTAGTCCTCCCAGCCCTCGGCCATCAGCAGCGCGGCGAGGGAGTAGGGCTCCTCGCCGGAGGAGCAGGCCGCGCTCCACGCGCGCAGCACGTGGTCCGGGCCGTGGCGCTCGCGCAGCTCGGGCAGCACGACGCGGCGCAGGTGGTCGAAGTGCTCGTGGGTGCGGAAGAAGTACGTCTCCCCGATGGTCAGCTCGGTGAGCAGGTCATCGAAGAGGGCGGGGTCATGCGCCAGCCGCTGCCGGTACGCCTCCACGTCCACCAGGTTCGCGCGGGCCATGGCGCGCTGGATGCCCTCCTCGGCGGCGGCCAGGCAGCTGGGCGCGGCGAGCCCCGCGCGCTCCTCCACCAGGGCGAGCACGTCCTTGAAGCCGGGGGACAGGTTGCCGCCAATCAAGCGGGCTCCGGCCGGGCCCCGAGCGCGGTGTCCAGTTGCAGCGCCTCGGCTTCGGAGAGGAACGAGCGCAGGTCGTGAACGAGCACCAGCCCGTCCGGCAGCTTCGCGACCCCGGCCACGTACCCCACGCCGGGCAGCTCGCGAGGAGACGCGTCCCACTCGTTGGCGGCGATGACGTGCAGCCCCTCCGCGCGGTCCACGCGCAGCGCCACCGGACGCGGGCCCGCGTGGGCGACGATGAAGTGGTCCATGGGCGACAGGGGCCGCGCGGCGTGACGGAAGCGGCGGCGCAGGTCCAGCACGGGCAGCAATTCGCCGCGCAGGTTGAGCAGGCCCTCCACCACGTCGGGTGCCTGGGGCAGGGGCGTGAGGCGCGCCGCGCGCACCAGCTCGCGCACGTCCTCCACCGGCAGGCCGTAGCGCTGCCGCTCCAGCGTGAACAGCAGGACTTCCTGTGGGCGAGCCTCCGGGAGCGGATTCATGGATGCGCGGCGCAGGGTACAAGACGCAGCGCACCCCGGGGATTCAGGATGTGGGCCCGTCCTCTAGAAGACGCTCCAGGAAGGCAGGGCGCCCGGTCTCCAGGGGAACGCCCGGCGAGCGGCCGTGAGTCCCGCGAGGAAACGCTTTTTCGCGCGGGACGTACCCGAAGGGACAGTCGCAAGCCGGCACGGCGCCGGGCATGGTGGGGTACATGGTTCGGCACGTCATCGTCGTGGGCGCAGGGCCAGGAGGGCTGTCGGTCGCCATCAACCTGGCCGGGCAGGGCTTCCGGGTCACCGTGGTGGAGAAGGACGCGGTGCCGGGCGGCCGGATGAAGGGGCTCAGGATGGGCGCGGACGGCGAGTACGCCATGGACACCGGCCCGTCCATCCTCCAGTTGCCCGGCGTGCTGGAGCAGATCTTCCACCGCTCCGGCAAGCGCCTGGCGGACTACGTCACGCTGACGCCGGTGGACCCGAACACGCGCGTGCACTTCTGGGACGGCACGCACCTGGACACGCGGCGCGACGTGGAGCGGATGGGGCAGGAGCTGGAGAAGTTCGGCGCGGGCAAGGCGCGCGCGCTGAAGGACTGGATGGAGGACGGGCGCCAGAAGTACGCGCTCGCCTACGAGAAGTTCATCTGCACGAATGCGGGGAGCCTGGGCTACTACGCGCCCTGGCGGCTCGCGCCCACGCTGCGCTTCAAGCCGTGGCAGACGCTCTACAAGCAGCTGGACTCGTTCTTCCACGACGACCGGATGACGTACGCGCTGGCGTACCCGTCGAAGTACCTGGGGCTGCACCCGACGACGTGCTCGTCGGTGTTCAGCGTGATTCCCTTCATCGAGCTGGCCTTCGGCGTGTGGCACGTGCAGGGCGGCTTCCGGGCGCTGGCGCGCGGGATGATGAAGTGCGCCCAGGACCTGGGCGTCACCTTCCGCATGGGCACGCCGGTGGAGCGCGTGCGGGTGGAGACGGGCCGGGCGGTGGGCGTGAAGCTCCAGGGCGGCGAGGTGCTGGACGCGGACGCGGTGGTGGTGAACGCGGACCTGGCCTACGCGGCGAAGAACCTGCTGGCCCCGGAGGTGCGCGAGGGCAGCCGGCTGACGGACCAGTCGCTGGAGCGGGCGAAGTATTCGTGCAGCACGTTCATGGCGTACTACGGGCTGGACCGGACGTACGGCGACCTGCCGCACCACCTCATCTACCTGTCGGAGAGCGCGCGCAGGACGGACCGCGACGCGCTGGAGGACCGGACGGTGGACGTGGACGACCCGCCCTTCTACGTGTGCAACCCGGGTGTGTCGGATTCTTCCGCGGCGCCGAAGGGGCACTCGACGCTGTATGTGCTCGTCCCCACGCCCAACACGGCGCGGCCGGTGGACTGGGCGAAGACGGAGGCGACGCTGCGCGAGCGCATCCCGAAGATGCTGGAGAAGGTGGGCATCCGGAACGTGCGCGAGCACGTGAGGGCGGAGCGCTACTTCACGGCGGAGACGTGGCGGGACGACTTCAACGTGTTCCGGGGCGCGGTGTTCAACCTGTCGCACACGTGGCTGCAATTGGGCCCGCTGCGGCCCCGGGTGAAGAACGCGCAGGTGGACGGGCTGTACTTCGTGGGCGGCGGCACGCACCCGGGCAGCGGGCTGCTCACCATCATGGAGAGCGCGAACATCGCGGCGGACTACCTCACGCGCGAGGCGGGCAAGGGCGGCCTGCCGGGCTGGCCGTACGTGCCGCCGCTGGAGGACGTTCCCCAGGCCGCCGCGAAGCCGCCGGCGCCCCAGGCCCTCGCGGGCTGAGGCGCCGGGTGTCTGTCATTGAGGCCCGGCGCTACACGGCGCCGGGGCGGCAGCTCACTTCCACGAGGATTCCGCCCGGGGCGCGGCAGTAGACGAGGGTGCCCCGGTTGTTGCGGATGACGTCGGAGACCTCCAGGCCGTCGGCCTTCACGCGCTCCTGGAAGGCGAGCACGGGGGCTTCGGAGTCCTGGAGGAAGCCCAGGTGGAAGTCCTCGGGGAAGGTGTCCGAGTCGCGCTTGCGGCGCTGGAGGACGAGCACGAAGCCCTCCTGCCCGCCGAGGATGGCGATGGCGGGCGAGTCGTGGTTCTTCGCGTGCGACGTGAAGCCGCAGTAGCGCGTGAAGAAGCGGGCGGTGGCCTGGACGTCGGGGACCTGCAGGTCGAGGTGATTCAAATGCATGGCGAGCCTCGAAAAGGCACACGGGTGCCTACGAAGGGCCGAGGGTTCTTCCTCCCGAGGGAGGTCGAACAAGTGCTTCCACCATGGAAGTGACCGGGGCTCACCGAACCGGTCCGCCGTTTTTCGACCGACGCGAAATCTAGGGGGCGCTCCGGGGGCGGCGCAAGGGCCTGCCCGCACCGTGACTCAGGACACGTACCGCTGTGCCAGCTGCGACACCTGCCCCGTCGCCTGCGCCACCGCGGTCGCCGCCGCCTGCGTGGTGTCCAGCTGGCGCAGCGTGGCGGCCATCAGCTCGTCCATCTCGCTCACCGCGCGGAAGAGCTGATCCACACCCGAGTGCTGCTGCGCTACGGCCTCGGCGATCTGCCGCACCGCGTGCGCGGACTCCTGCGCCAGCGAGATGAGCTCGCGCAGCCGCTCGCCGCTCTTGCGCAGCGGCACGAGCGCGGCCTCCACCCCCAGGGCGCTCTTGTCCGCCGTCACCACCGCCTCGCCCGTGGCCGCCTCCATGCCCTCCAGCAGCCCGCGCACCTGGCCCGTCGCCCGGATGGACTGGTCCGCCAGGTCGCGCATCTGCCGCGCCACCACCGCGAAGCCCCGGCCCTGCTCGCCCGCGCGGCTCGCCTCGATGGCGGCGTTGATGGCCAGCATGTGCGACTGGTCCGCCAGCGACTTCACCACCTCCGACACCCGGCCCACCTCCCGCGCGCGCGTGCCCAGGTCGCTCACCTGCTGGTTCAGCCCGTTCGTGAGGGTGCGGATGTCCGCGAGCCCCTGCTCCGTGCCCGCCAGTGACTCCTCGCCCAGCTTGCCCATCCGGGCCGCGCGCTCCGCCACCTGGAGGATGTTCCCCGCGCGGCTGGCCGCGAGCTTCGACGTCTGCTGGATCTCCTGCGCCGTGGTGCGCGCCTGGTGGATGGCCGCCGCCTGCCGGGACATCGTGCGGTTCTGCTGGTCGCTCGCCTCGGTGAGCCGCGTGCCCGCCTGCGCCAGGTGCCCCGCCGACGAGCGCAGCGACCGGGGCAGCTCCTGCAGTTGCTCATAGAGCAGCCACGTGCGCGCGGACAGGTCGCCCAGCTCGTCCGTGGACACCCACTGCGGCGGCTGCGAGCGGCCCTCCACCAGCGCGTCCAGCGACGCGCCAATCGCCTTCGCCCCCTGGGACAGCCGGCGCGCCGCCCAGGCCGCGGTGAAGATGGCACCCAGCGCCGCGAACCCGCCCAGCAACGCCACCGGCGTCGTCAGGTCGCTCTGCAGGGGCCCGATGCTCGAGCGCACCCGCGTCGCGCCCCGGTAGTCGCCCGCCACCTCCAGGTCGTCCGCCAGCGACGAGAGGTTCTTCTCCAGCCGCAGCTGCAACGTCGCGATGCTGGTGATGCACGTGATGAGCAGCGCGGACACGACGATGGCCGGCAGGAACCAGCTCTGCCGGGGCAGGAACAGCCCCTCCCCGGCGGGCCGCTCGTGCGGCGCGCGGCGGAAGGCCTCCAGCGTCACCGCCGCCAGCGTCCGCTCGTAGAGCATGTACATGAGGGGCGCGCTGAAGAGCCCCGCGCTCATCGCCACCGCCACGCCCACCAGGATGACCCGCGGCGGACGGTCCAGCGCCAGGCCGATGGCGCCGTTGAAGCAGATGCCGCCCAGGAACCAGCCCGCCTGCGCCTCCACGAACGTCAGCACGCCCGGCAGCCGCAACAGCCGCCGCAGCCGCTCCGGCGCGTTGCCGGGCTCCTCGTGCAGCGCGTGCCGCAGCAGCGCGCCCACCGCGCCAATGGGCACCACCAGCGCCAGCCCGCCAATGACGATGGGGGTGACGACCCCCAGCACGAAGCCCATCGCGCTCGAGTCCACGTCCAGCAACTGCATGTCGACGTAGATGGCGGGCGCCACCGCCACCGTGACGACGAGCGTGCGCAGCATCAGCAGCTTGAGGAGCAGCGCGCGTGCTGGGGACAGGGTCGGAGGTGGATTCATCGCGAGGACGGGTCCGGGGGAACCCACAGCCTGTGCGTGAAGAAAGGGTGCGTCAATGTCACAACTTCATTCTGTGACGGTAACTCCAGGGTCTCCCTGGATAGCACGCACGCAATGGGTAGGGCGGGCGGGTAGCAGGTCGGTCCAGGGCCTGCAAGCTGTCCGGTGCGCGACATCCCTCCGGCAAGGGGGCAGCCGGGCGGGCATGCCATCGCCCCTGCCAAGCGCGCGCGACATGCCCACCTTCTCTCCATCAACGCTTCACGCAACGACGTCAGGAGGACGCCATGGGTGAGTGGACGGACAAGGCCAAGGGCAAGGTGAAGGAGACCGTGGGCGTGGCGACGGGTGACCGCTCCCTGGAGGCCGAGGGCAAGGCCGACACGCTCAAGGGCAACATCAAGGGCAAGGTCGAGGACGCCAAGCGCGTCATCAAGGACGCGGTGGACGGCGACAAGGAGCCGCGCCGCGACGCTGATCCGTATCAGCGGTAGGCAGCGCACCCGTCCTTCAAACATTCGGGCCGCGGAAGCCTGTGCTTCCCGCGGCCCGAGCTGTTTCTTCTTCTTCGAAGGGTGTCGCTGCTCTCAGTTCCGCATCTTCTCGCAGGGACACGCCACTTCGAGGAAGGTGGTGGATTTGCCACTCACCATCACCCAGAGACAGCGCAGCACACAGGCTGTTCCGAACTCCCGGTAGATAAGTCCCAGGTTGGCAACCACCTCACGTCCGGTGATGACCCCGCGCATGACCCGCTCCCTTGCTTCCTGCCGTCCGACCCGCCGCCCATGGCAAGGTGTCTTGCCGGTCGAAGGTCATTGCAAAGGGCTGGCCGTTCTTCGGGACCTGCTTCCCTGAACCAACGTCCTGGGCTGGACGTCACAACTCCTTGAAACGTCGACCTCGGCCGCACGCCTGCCCGCGTCACGGTGCACGACATCGTGCCGTGCCCTGAAAACGTTACAGACGGCTTCGTTTCACGCGTAACGGCGGCCCTGTCCCGATGCCCGGGACGGGCGGGCAGTGGGGGCCCCGTCGCCCGGTCGTGGAAGCAGCGTCCCTGCGAGGCGCGTGGCACATCCAGCGCCCGACCTGAATCGTATGTGCATGGAGGCTTCGCGCGACGCGAAAGCCCGTGACGCCGTGCAGCGGCCGTCCCGCCCGTGCGTGAGTGGAGTTCCCGCCGGGCCCCTGGACGTCCGCGCCGCGAGGTCGAGGAAGGAGGGAGTCGTGATGAGACCGAACGTGTCTTCCAGGAGCGGTCCGCCCTTGTTGCCCGAAGGCCTGCTCCGCGCCCAGCGCGGGCTCAAGCGGGTGGCGGTGGCGCTGAACTTCTCCCTGCACTCGGAGTTCGCGCTGGCCCGGGCGCTGCGGCTTCCCCTGGCGCACGGGGCGGCCTTCAGCGTGCTGCACGTGAGCCCGCCGCTGGACGGCCACAAGGGGCCTGACGGCACGGTGGCCGGGGAGCGCTGTCTGCGCCGCGCGGTGACGTCGACCTGTCGGCGGTTGCGACACCGGCCGGACGTGGACGTGCGCGAGGAGCTGCGCACCGGCGACGCGCCGGGCGTGGCGGGGGCGCTGGTGAAGGAGCAGGGCGCGGAGGTGCTGGTGGTGGGCCGCCCCCCCCTGAAGTACCCCCCGGAGCCGCTGCCCGACGCGTGCATGGTGATGCGGCTGGTGCGCGAGGTGGACACGTCCGTGCTGGTGGTGGTGCCACACCCGGGCCGCGTGTACCACCGGCCCCTCGTCGCGGTGAGCTTCTCGCGCGAGTCGCGGCGGGCGCTGGAGCTGACCCTGCGCTTGTGCCCGCCCTCGACGCCCGTGGAGGTGTTGCACGTCGTGGACACGCGCGAGGAGGAGGCGGCCTTCCAGCGGGAGGACGCGCCGCTGGAGCAGTGGCTCCGGCTGCGACAGGAGCGCGAGGACGCGGCGAGGAAGGCCCTCGGGCGCTTCCTGGCGCCGTACCGGGAGACAGGCCGCGAGCTGGGCATCCGCGTGCGCACCGGCGACCCCCAGGAGGGCATCCTGGCGGAGTCCCTCGAGCGCGACTCGGACCTCCTGACCCTGGGCATGTCGTCGGTGCCGCCGCACCCGGCGCTCATCCAGGGGGTGCTGGGGCGCTCGGGCTGCGACGTGCTCATCTCACGCCACGTCGCCCCGTCCGCCGTCCTTGCGGACGGTGAGGCCCCACCCCGCCCCGTGGCCCACGACTGAGAGGCCAGCGCGGCGACCGGCAGCGCGTTATGAGGGGCGGCACCTTGTCACCCCCCGTCACGCCACCGCCGCCGTCGCTCCGTGCCCGCCTGAAGAACGCGGGCATCCTCTTCAAGCAGCTCCCCGGCACCTTCCGCCTCTTCTGGCAGGCGAGCCCCCGGGGCGCGGTGGTGCTGGGCCTGCTGACGCTGGTGGCCGCCGTGCTGCCCGCGGGCATCGCGTGGGTGGGCAAGCTCATCGTGGACACGGTGGTGGCGGCGGCCCAGGGCGACACCACGGCGCACACGCGGGTGCTGGGGCTGGTCGCCACGGAGTTCGCGCTGATGGTGGGCTCCGCGGTGGTGGACCGCGGCCTCACGCTCACGCGGGACCTGCTGCGCGCGCACCTGGGCAACCTGCTCAACGAGCGCATCCTCCAGAAAGCGCTGGAGCTGGAGCTCAAGCACTTCGAGGACTCGGACACCTACGACAAGATGCAGAACGCGCGGCGCGAGGCGAACGCGCGGCCGCTGTCGCTGGTGATGCAGGCGTTCAGCATCGTGCGCAACGTCATCACCCTGTCCACCTACGCGGTGCTGCTCGTGTCGCTGTCGCCGTGGAGCGTGCTCGTGCTGCTGGCCGCGTCCATCCCCGCGTTCATCGCGGAGGCGCGGCTGGCGGCGGAGGGCTTCCGGCTCTATTCGTGGCGGGCACCCGAGGGCCGCAAGCTCAACTACCTGGAGTGGATCCTCACGCGCGACAGCACCGTGAAGGAGGTGAAGCTCTTCGGGTTGGGGCCGCTGGTGCTGGGGCGCTACCGCACGCTGTTCCAGAAATTCTTCGCGGAGGACCGGGCGCTCGCGCGCAAGCGCATGGCGTGGGGCCTGGGCCTGGGCCTGCTGTCGCTGGCGGCCTTCTACGGCTGCTACCTCTTCGTGGCGAGCCGCGCTGCGGCAGGGAACATCTCCGTGGGCGACATGGTGCTGTACCTGTCCGTGTTCCGGCAGGGGCAGGCCGCGTTCCAGGGCATCCTCACCAGCGTGGGCTCCATGTACGAGGACGCGCTCTTCATGAGCAACCTCTTCGCCTACCTGGACATCCCCACGGTGGGGGAGACGCCGCGCGTGCTGCCCGCGCTCAGCCCGCCCCGGGGGCCTGGCAACGCCATCGAGCTGCGCGACGTGTCCTTCCGCTACGCGGGCAAGGACGCGTGGGCGCTGCGCAACGTGTCGCTGACGCTCAAGCCCGGCCAGAAGCTGGCGCTGGTGGGGGAGAACGGCGCGGGGAAGAGCACGCTCGTGAAGCTGCTCCTGCGCATGTACGAGCCGACGGAGGGGAAGGTCCTCTACGGCGGCGTCGACACGGCGGCCATGGACGTGGGCGACCTGCGCGGCCGCTTCGGCGCGGTGTTCCAGGACTTCGTGCGCTACCAGTTCAACGTGGCGGAGAACATCGGGCTGGGGCACGTGGCCGCGCTGGAGGACCGGCCGCGCATCCACCGCGCGGCGGAGCAGGGCGGGGCGAACACCGTCATCGAGACGCTGCCCGGCCAGTACGACACGATGCTCGGCGGCTGGTTCGAGAAGGGCCAGGAGCTGTCCAGCGGCCAGTGGCAGAAGCTGGCGGTGTCCCGGGCCTTCATGCGCGACGACGCGGAGGTGCTCATCCTGGACGAGCCCACCGCGAGCATCGACGCGGAGGCCGAGCACGCCCTGTTCGAGCGCTTCCAGGCGCTGGCCGCGGACCGCATCGCCATCGTCATCTCCCACCGCTTCTCCACGGTGCGCATGGCGGATCAGATCGCCGTGCTGCACAACGGGACGGTGCAGGAGCTGGGCAGCCACGACGAGCTGATGGCCCTCGACGGGCGGTACGCGCACCTGTTCCGGCTCCAGGCGCGCGGCTACCAGTGAGGCGGGGGGCGGCTCAGGGCGCCAGGGCCGCGACCGGGGCCTGCTTCGGCAGGTGGTCGCGGATGACGCCCAGCCAGTACGGCTTGCCGTAGTACTGGCTCATCTTCCCCAGCCGCTGCCCGTTGAGGAACAGCAGGAACGTGGGGATGCCGTGCAGGCCGAAGCGCGTGGCCAGGGACTCGTGCTCGTAGGCGTTGACCTTGACGACGCGCAGGGGCGCGCCCTCCAGCTCCGCCAGGAGGTCGGGTTCGGCCGCCGCGTAGATGTCGCAGTTCGGGCAGCCGGGGCCCCAGAAGTCCACCACCACCAGCTCGTCTCGGGGTTCCAGGACGAGCGCGTCGAAGGTCTCGACCGTTGCCTCGTAGCTCACGGGATGCGCCATGGCGTCCTTCCTAACCGCTGCCAGCCCGGGCTTCCACCCTGGCTGGCAGGCCCCGGGGCAGGCGGGCGCGGGGATGGAG
>NZ_RAWB01000069.1 GCF_003612055.1 Corallococcus llansteffanensis | reverse complement strand
GCCCGAGGCCCGCATGGTGGACGAGTCCTGCGGCTACCGGGCCGAGCGCGGCTACTACAACGGCCGCAACCCGATGCCGAAGTTCTGACCGCGCCTCACCCCAGGCACGCCCTCACCCGCTCCGCCAGGCCGTCCACGTCCGGTGAGCGCATCACGCTGAAGTGGTCGCCCTCCACGGCGTGGACCTCCACGCCGCCCAGGGCGAAGCGCTCCCACCCGAGCGAAGCCTCCCGCGCGCGCCCGTCCGTCCGGGTGGCCCGCAGCAAGGTGACGGCGCCCGGATACGCGTCCGGGACATAGCGCCACGTCGCCTGGAGGGTGCTCTCGAAGACGCGCCGCAACGTCCGCAGCTCGGCCACGCGCGCGTCGACCTCGCCGGGCCCACTGCCTTGCGCGAGGGCCTGGAGCAGCGCCTCCGGATCCCGTGCCGTCAGGCCTTCGTCATCCGGGGCCAGGGGCCCGCCGGTCTGCTGCGCGACTTCCCGCAGGAACAGCCCGGACAACACGGCCGCTTCAGCATCGGCCAGCGGCGGCGGCTCGGCGTCAGGCGCCCGTGTGTCGATGAGGAGGAGCCGGGCCACCTGCTCTCCTGACTGGACGAGCTGGCGGGCCATCTCGAAGGCGATGAGGCCTCCCAGCGACCAGCCTCCGAGCCGGTAGGGGCCGTGCGGCTGCACCTTGCGCAGCTCCTCCACGTAGTGCGCGGCCATGGCTTCGACGCGGGTGTGGGGCGCCTCCAGCCCGTCGAGCCCCCGCGCCTGGAACGCATGCACCGGCTGCTCCGGCCCCAACCTCCGGGCCAGCTCCACGTAGCACAGGACGTTGCCCCCACCCGGGTGCACGAGGAACACGGGACGCTGTCCGCCCTTCGGTTGCAGCGGCACCCGGGACGCCCAGGGCTTCAGGTGGGGTTCGGCGCGCAGGAGCTTCGCCAGGTGCTCCACCGTCGCGCCTTCGAAGAGCGCGGCCACCGGCAGGCGCCGTCCCGTCACGAGCGCGATGCGGCCCATGAGGCTGACGGCCAGGAGCGAGTGCCCTCCCAGTTCGAAGAAGTCGTCGCGGATGCCCAGGGACGGGACGCCCAGCACCTCCTGCCAGAGCGTGACGAGCCGCAGCTCCAGCGCGTCGCGGGGCGGTACCACCGTGTCGCGCGCCTCGGGCGGGGCCCACGTCGGCGCGAGCAGCGCGCGACGGTCCACCTTGCCGTGCGGCGTCAGCGGCAGCGCCTGCACGGTGACCCAGGCCGAGGGCAGCATGTACTCCGGCAGGCGGGTCCGCAGGTGGGCGCGCAGGGCCTCCACGTCCAGCGCCCCGTCCGCGGTCGGCAGCACGAAGGCCACCAGCCGGGGCCCGGTGGGCCCGTCGTCCCGCACCACCACGACCGCGTCCCGCACGGCGGGGTGCGTCCTCGCCACTGCTTCAATCTCGCTCAGCTCGATGCGGTAGCCGCGCACCTTCACCTGGAAGTCGGTGCGCCCCAGGTACTCGAGGCCGCCGTCGTCCTGGTGACGCACGCGGTCCCCCGTGCGGTACAGGCGCGCGCCCGCTTCCGCGCCGAAGGGATCCGGAACGAAGCGCTCGGCGGTGAGCCCCGGCTGGCCCAGGTAGCCCCGGCCCACGCCCGCGCCGCCGATGAACAGCTCGCCCACCATGCCAGGGGACACCGGCCGCAGCGCCGCGTCCAGCACGTACAGCCGCACGTTGCGCAGGGGCCGGCCCAGCGTCGGGGCCTCCGGACGGCCGCGGACGTCGCACGCCGTCGCGTCCACGGTGCACTCGGTGGGGCCATACACGTTGAAGAAGCGGATGCGCGGATCCGCCGCGAGCGTCCGCCAGGTGGAGGCCACCAGCGCCTCGCCGCCCACCAGCACCCGGCCCGGCACGTGGGCCGCGTCCGCGAGCCCTTCCTCCAGCAGCAGCCGCAGGTGCGCGGGCGAGCAGTCCAGGACATCCAGCCGGTAGCGCTCCACCCACTCGCGCATCAGTCGCACGTCCGCCCGCGCCTCTTCCGGCAGGATGCACAGCGTGTGTCCCGAGGCCAGTTGGATGAGCTGCTTCACGGAGGCATCGAACGTGAGCGGCGCGTTGATGCTCACCCGCAGCGGCGCCTTCGCGTCCCGGTAGACGGCGTCCTCCAGCGCGCGCAGCAGGTTCGCCACCGACGCGTGCGGGATCATCACGCCCTTGGGCCGCCCCGTGCTGCCCGACGTGTAGAGGACATAGGCGAGCTGCTCGGCGGACATCCTCACGTCCGGCGGCGTCCCGGGCTGGCGCGCGATGCGGGGCGCGTCTTCATCCAGGAGGACCACCGCCGCACCCGGAGGCCGCAGGCGGGCGGCCAGCGCGGCGTGGGTGAGGAGCACGCCCGCGGAGGCATCCTCGAACATGTGGCGCAGCCGCTCGTCGGGCGCGCCCGGGTCGAGCGGCACATACGCGCCGCCGGCCTTGAGGATGGCGAGCACGCCCAGCACGGCCTCCACCGACCGCTCCAGCAACAGCCCCACCCGAACCTCCGGCCCCACCCCCAACGCGCGCAGGTGGTGTGCGAGCCGGTTCGCGCCCGTGTCGAGCGCCTCGAACGTCAGCAACGCGTCCCCGCATCGCACCGCGGGCTCGTGGGGCGTGCGCTTCGCCTGGGCCGCGATGAGGTCGTGCAGCAGCGCGTCCTCCCGGGGCGCCGCCGTGTCGTTCCAGGCCACCAAGACCTGTTGACGCTCCTCACGCGTCAACAGCGACACGTCCCCAAGCCGCTGTCCGGCGCTGGCTGCGAGCTGTTCCAGGGCCAGGGCCCACTGCCCCAGCAGCCGCTCGATGAGGACCGACCCGAAGCGCGCCACTTCATGCGTCAGGCTGAGCGCGAGCTGCGCGCCCGGCGCCACGCTCGCGGTGAGCGGGTAGTTCGTGTGGCTGAAGTCCTGGACCTCACGCACGTCGAGCCCCTGGGCCCGCTGCTGGAGCGCCGCATCCACCGGGTAGTTCTCGAAGACGAGGAGGCTGTCGAAGAGCGGCGTGCCGCGCGGCACCTCGCTGAAGCGCTGCACCTCCGCCAGCGGGCCGTGCTCGTACGGGCCCTGTTCGGCCTGCTGCGCCTGGAGCTGCTGGAGCCAGCCGAGCACGTCCGCGTCGCGCGGCAGCCGCACCCGCACGGGCAGCGCGTTGATGAACAGGCCCACCATCGCCTCCGCCCCGGGAAGCTCCGTCGGGCGTCCGGCGACCGTGGCCCCGAAGACGACGTCGTCCTCGCCGCTCCAGCGGCCCAGCACCAACGCCCAGGCCGCTCGCGCGAGCGTGTTGAGCGTGAGCTGGTGTCGCCGGGCGAAGCCCTGCACGGCGGCTGTCGCGGGCTCCGACAGCTTGCGGACCCGCTCGTCCATCTCCCGGCGCGCGTCGCCGGTCGGCACGGGACCCTGGTCTCCCGGCAGGGGCGTGGGCGCGGTGAAGCCCCGGAGGGACTCGCGCCAGAAGCGCTCCAGCTCCGTGGACGGCTGCCGCGTCAGCCAGGCGATGTAGTCGCGGAACGCAGGGCGCGGCGGCAGGCGGGCCGGCGCCCCCCGAAGCAGCGAGTCGTAGACGGCGAAGAGATCCTGGAGCAGCAGCCCCAGGCTCCAGCCATCCAGCAGCAGGTGGTGCTGGCTCCAGACGAGCTGCCAGGCCGAGTCCCCCAGGCGCACGAGCGTCACGCGCATCAGCGGCGGACGCTGCAGCTCAAAGCCGCGGACGCGGTCCTCGGTGAGGAAGACCTCCAGGCGGCCGCGCTGCTCCGCGTCGGACAGGCCCCTCCAGTCGCGCTCCTCCCAGGGCAGGTGCGCCTGGGCGTGAACGACCTGGAGCGGTGCGTCCAGCCCCTCCCACCGGAAGCCGGTGCGCAGGATGGGATGGTGCGCGACCACCGCGTCCCAGGCACGCCGGAACGCCGCCGGGTCGAGCGCGGCGTGGAGGCGCCAGGAGGTCTGCACGAAGTAGGCGGGCGCGTCTGGCGTCAGCAGCGCGTGGAAGAGCATCCCCTGCTGCATGGGCGACAGCGGGTAGAGGTCCTCGAGGCCAGCGCCCTCTTCCCCGACGACGCGGTCGAGCGCGGGCCGGGTCAGCCCCGCCAGGGGGAAGTCCGTGGGCGTGAAGCGATGGGTGTCCCCGGAGGCGCGACCGGCCACCACGGCCCGCACGAAGTCCCGCATCGCTCCGACGAGTCCTTCCACCGTCGCGCGGGTGTGCAGGGCCTCGCTGTACGTCAGCGAGAGCTGGAGCCTGCCGCCCAGCACGAAGCCGCTGGCGTCCAGCCAGCACCGGCGCTCCCCCCGGGGATCCATTGGCGTTCCGGAGGCGCCCTCGGAGAGCGCGAAGAACGCCGAGGCCGCGGCGGAGGCATCGAGCTGCCCCAGGTAGTTGAACGACACGCGGGGACGGGGCAGTGCCCGGAGCCGTGCGGCGTCCGCTTCCGTGCCCAGCTCGCGCAGCAGCCCGTATCCCAGGCCCGGGCCCGGCAGTTGGCGCAGCTCGTCCCGCACGGCGCGCAGCACGTCCCCGGGCGTCCCGGGCGTCAGGCCCGGCAGCGGCACCGGCCAGCTCGCGGTGAACCAGCCGACGGTGCGCGACAGGTCCATGCCCTCGGTCAGCTCCTCGCGGCCGTGGGCCTCCAGCTCCACCAGCACCCGGGGTTGATCGCTCCACTGGCAGAGCGCGTGCGCGAGCGCCGCGAGCAGCACCTCCTCCAGCCGCACCCGCCACGCGCCGGGCACCTCCTGGACGAGCAGCCGCGTCTCCTCCGCGTCCAGCGCGAGCGACACCGTGCGCGCGGAGGCGAAGTCGTTGGCGCCGCCCGTGCGCTCCACCGGCAGCGTCCAGGCCTCCGCGCGGGGACCGGATGACCAGAAGCCCAGTTGCGCGCGCACGGAGTCGGACCGGGCATGGCGCGCAAGCGCGTGGGCCCAGGCCTGGAAGGAGGTGCTCTTCGCGGGAAGCCGGGGCTCCTGCGCGTCGCGGAGCTGACGGCACGCGGTCTCCAGGTCCTCCAGGAGGATGCGCCAG
Organism: Corallococcus llansteffanensis; assembly: GCF_003612055.1. Classification (GTDB taxonomy): domain Bacteria; phylum Myxococcota; class Myxococcia; order Myxococcales; family Myxococcaceae; genus Corallococcus; species Corallococcus llansteffanensis. Next base: position 20,022 of record NZ_RAWB01000069.1, on the reverse strand, counting down.
GAGACCGCGTCCACGGCCAGGTGGTGGACCACCAGCAACAGCCGCGCGGGCCGCCCCGGGCCGGTGTCGAAGAAGGCGGCGTTCAGCAACAGCCCCGCCTCCAGGCGCACCCCGCGCTGCACGGCCTCCGCGGCTTCGGCGACGCGGGCGTCCAGGGCCTCCGGGGGCACCGAGGTGAAGTCGAGGACCTCCAGGCGCGGCGCGACTTCAGGGCCCGCGTTGTCCTGCGCCCACGTCCCGTCCTCCCGCCGCGTGAAGCGCAGGCGCAGGGCATCGTGGTGCAGGACGAGGGCTTCGAGCGCCCGCGTCAGCAGCGCGGGCGGCAACGGCTGCTGGAGCGTCAGGAGCAGGGCCTGGTTGAAGTGGTGCGCGTGGGGCGGCGCGTCCTCCAGGAAGGCGCGCTGCACGGGCGTGAGGGGCACCGGGCCCTGCGCCAGGCCCTGCGTCCCCGCCCCTTCTTCCGCCCGCCGCGCCACCGCGGCCAGCGCGGCCACGGTCTGGTGCTGGAAGAGCTGCTTCGGGGTGAAGGCCAGCCCGGCCTGCCGCGCCTGCGCCACCACCTGGAGGCTCAGGATGGAGTCGCCCCCGAGCGCGAAGAAGTTGTCGTGGATGCCGACGCGCGCCACCCGCAGCACCCGGGCCCACAGCTCCGTCAACTGCTGTTCGGCGGCGTCGCGCGGCGGTGCGTAGTCCGTCGCGAGCGCGGAAGCCCTCTCGGCCTCGGGCGGCGGCAGGGCCTTGCGGTCCACCTTGCCGTTGGCGGTGAGGGGCATGGCCTCCACCCGCACGAAGACCGAGGGCACCATGAAGTCCGGCAGGCGCGCCTGGACGAACGCGCGCAGCCCCGCCGTCACCGGCTCCGGGCAGACGACATACGCCACCAGCCGCTTGTCACCGGCCCCCTCTCCCGCCGCCACCACGAGCGCCTGCGTCACACCCGGCGCCGCGAGGAGCGCGGACTCCACTTCCGCCAGCTCCACCCGGTAGCCGCGCACCTTGACCTGCGAGTCCATGCGGCCCAGGAACTCCAGCACGCCGTCCTTGCGCCAGCGCGCCAGGTCCCCGGTGCGATACAGCCGCGCGCCGGGCTCGTCGCCGAACGGATCCGGCACGAAGCGCTCCGCCGTCAGGGCCGGCTGATCCACGTAGCCCCGGGCCAGGCCATCACCTCCGATGAACAGCTCGCCGCTCAGCCCCGGAGCCACCAGCTCCCCGTGCGCATCCACGACGTAGACCCGCGTGTTGCCAATGGGGCGGCCAATGGGCACCGACGTACCCACCTGCTCGGCCCGCGTCATCCGGTGGCAGGTGGCGAAGAGCGTGCTCTCCGTGGGGCCGTAGCAGGCCGTGACGGGGATGCGCAGCGTCTCCAGCACGCGGCGCACGTGCGGGGCGGACACCACGTCGCCGCCGGTGAGCAGCTGCCGCACCGTGCGCAGGCCTTCCGGGTGGTGCTCCACCATCTGGGTGAAGAGCCCCGCGGTGAGGTGCAGCGTGGTGACGCCGTGGCGCACCAGCACGGCCTCCAGCTCCCGCACATCCGACGGCGCGTGCGGAGGGAAGACGACGAGCCGGGCGCCGTGCAGCAGCGCGCCCCAGACCTCCAGGGTGGACGCATCGAAGGAGATGGGCGCGATGAGCAGGAACGTCTCCTCCGGCCCCAGGTGCGCGTAGTCCACGCCGAACACCGTGCGCAGCACCCCGGCCTGCGGCGTGCCCACGCCCTTGGGGCGGCCGGTGCTCCCCGACGTGAAGTCGATATACGCGAGGCTCTGGGGATGGGCCCGCGGCAGCATCCCCTCCGGTGCGTCCCCTTCGAGGACGAGCTCGTCGAGGAGGATCGTCGTCAGTCCCTCCGCCGGCAGCCGGCCCTGCTGCGCACGCGTGGTGATGAGGACCGTGGGCCGCGCGTCCTCCAGCATGGCCACCAGCCGCTCGCGGGGATAGTCCGGATCCAGCGGTACGTACGCCCCGCCCGCCTGGAGGATGGCCACCAGCGCCACCACCAGCTCCAGCGACCGCTCCACGCAGAGCGCGACGCGGGAGTCGGTGCCCACGCCCTTCTCGCGAAGGAGCCAGGCGAGCCTCCGGGCCCGTGCGTCCAGCGCCCCGTACGTCAGCGTCTGGTCCCCGAACTCCAGGGCCACCGCGTCCCGCCGCCGGGCCACCACGTCCGCGAACACCTCCGCCAGCGTCTGGTCGCGGGGGTAGTCGGTGCGCTCCGGGTTCCACGCCACGCGGACCTGGTGGCGCTCGTCCTCCGTCAGCAATGACAGCCGTGAGAGGGGCAGCTCCGGCCGCGCCACCGCCCGCGTCAGCAACGCCTGGAAGCGCGCGGCCATCCGCTCCACCGTCGCCGCGTCGAACAGCTCCGTGCTGTATTCGAAGGCCCCGGAGAACCCGTCGTCCGTCTCCGCCAGCGACAGGCCCAGCTCGAACTTCACGGCCTCGGTGTCGGGCACGAGCGGCTCCAGGCGCAGCCCGGGCAGCGACACGGCGGACGTGGGCGCGTTCTGGAGCGACAGCACCACCTGGACGAGCGGCGCCCGGTCCAGGCTCCGCTGGGGCCGCAGCTCCTCCACCAGCTTCTCGAAGGGGACATCCTGGTGCGCATACGCACCGTGGGTCGTCTCACGCACCTGGGCGAGCAGGGCCCGGAAGGACGGGGCCAGCGAGAGCCTGGCGCGCAGCACCAGCGTGTTGACGAAGAAGCCGATGAGCCCTTCCAGCTCCTGCCTGCCACGGCCGGCGATGGGGCAGCCGATGGACACGTCGTCCTGGCCGGCGTAGCGGCCCAGCAGCACCGCGTACGCGGACAGGAGCACCATGTACGGCGTGGCGTGCTCACGCTGGGCGAGCGCCTTCACCGCGTCCGAGAGTGCGCGCGGCAGTCGCACGGGCACGCTCGCGCCCCGGAAGCCCTGCACCTCCGGACGTGCGTGGTCCGTGGGCAGCTCCAAGGCCTGCGGCGCCCCCGTCAGCTCCAGGCGCCACCACGCCAGTTGCTTCTCCAGCACCTCGCCCCGCATCCACTCGCGCTGCCACACCGCGTAGTCCGCGTACTGCAACGGCAGCTCCGGCAGCGGGGACGGCTGCCCGGAGACACCGGCGGCATAGAGCAGCGCCACCTCGCGGATGAGCACGCCCATGGACCAGCCGTCCGACACGATGTGGTGCATCGTCAGCACCAGCACGTGCTCCCCTGCTCCCAGCTTGAGCAGGCGGCCACGGAGCAGCGGGCCCTGGAGCAGGTCGAACGCGCGGCCTGCCTCCTCCTGGATGCAGCGGCGCACCTCGGCCTCGCGCGCTTCGGCGGGGACGCCGGTCAGGTCGCTCACGGGCAGGGCCATCGTGCCCGCGGGAGCAATCACCTGCTCCGGCCCATCCGCCCCGGAGCGGAACACGGTGCGCAGCGCTTCATGGCGCCGCACCAGCGTCTGGAAACACCCCTCCAGCACGCCCACGTCGAGCACGCCCTCCAGCCGCACCGCCGCGGGGAGGTTGTAGCGTGCACTGCCCGGCTCCAGCGCCTCCAGGAACCACAGCCGCTGCTGCGCGAACGACAGGCCCACCGTCGACAGGCCCGAAGCCCGACGGGGGATGGAAGCCGCGGGCGGAGCCGTCTTGCGCAGCTTGCGCAGCAGCAGCTCCTGCTTCTCGGGGGGAAGGGCAGCGAGGCGCTTCTGGAAGTCGTCCATGGAGGGGGCCGGCGCGGCCGTGGAGGCCAGTGCCTTGTGAGGGCCGGATGTGTACCAGTATAATGAGATTTCTTGTCGAGCCTCGAAGTGCGCGTGAAACAGCATTTCGTTGACGACACAAGACGACTCCACGCCATGTCCTCCTCCCGTCCGAAGCTGCCCCCCGGTCCTCATGGGCTCTGGTCTTCCCTCGCGAACGTGCGGGAGCAGATGCGCGATCCGCTGGGCATCAACGTCCGGGGGCAGCAGCGCTACGGAGACATCGTGTTGTTCCGGATGGGGACGGTGCGGGTGTTCCTGCTGTCACATCCGGACTACGTGAAATACGTACTCGCGGACCGGGTGCAGAACTTCCCCAAGCCGGGCCATGGAGCGCGCAGCGCGCTGCTGGGTCAGGGCTTGTTCCGCAGCGACGGAGAGTATTGGCGGCGTCAGCGGCGGATGGTGCAGCCGGCCTTCTCGCGCGACCGGCTCGCGGGCTGGGGCGTGACGACGGCGGTGGAGTCCACCCAGGAGATGCTGGAGCGGTGGGAGGCGCGGGCGCGTGACGGCGCGAGCTTCAACGTGGCCCAGGACATGTCGGAGCTGACCCGGGCGATGATGAGCCGGCTCGTCTTCACCGAGGACCTCGTCTCCCAGCCGGGCTCCATCCGCGACACGCTCGCGCGGATCATGCACCTGCACACGCACCGGGCCGCCGCGGTGTTCGCGCGCCTGAAGGTGCCGCTGCCGGCCGTCGTCCGGTGGAAGCGCCAGTTCCACGGCGCCATCGCGGAGCTGGACACCTCCATCCACGCGCTCATCGCCCGCAGGCGCCAGCAGCCCGCCGGGGAGGACGACGTCCTGGCGATGATGATGGCGACGCGCGATCCGGAGACCGGCGAGGGCATGAGCGACGAGCAGCTGCGCGACGAGGCCGTGAACCTCTTCGTCGCCGGCCACGAAGCGACGGCCACGACGCTGGCCTGGACCTGGTACGCGCTGGGTCGGGCGCCGGAGGTCGAGGCGCGCGTGCGCGACGAGGTGGCGCAGGTGGTGGGCGACCGCGTCCCCACCGCGCAGGAGCTCTTCCGGCTCAAGTACACCAGCCGGGTGCTGGACGAGGTGCTCCGGCTCTATCCCGCGGCCTGGACGCTCGCCCGGGAGAACGTGCAGCCGGATCAGATTGGCGGCTACGACATCCCGGCGAAGTCGCTGGTCACCTCCGTGCCGTACATCCTCCACCGGCACCCGGCGTACTGGGAGCAGCCCGACGTCTTCGACCCGGACCGCTTCACGCCGGAGCGCTCGGCCGGGCGTCCGCGCTACTGCTACATGCCGTTTGGCGGCGGGCAGCGACAGTGCATCGGCGACCGGCTGGCGCTGCTGCAGATCCTGGTGGCGCTCACCCTGACGGTGCAGCGCTTCCGGGTGGAGCTGGTCAGCGACGCCCCGGCCATCCCCGAGGCCACCTCGACGCTGCGTCCCCGGGGCGGGCTGCAAGTCCGCCTGAGCCCGATCCGAGACTCCCGGCCGCGCCCCGTCGCGGCCACCGGCAGCTGACCGCGCCCCCCTCCCTTTTTTCTGCCTTCACGGCCTGACGCCCTTCACGGGCAGGCCTCCCGTGTGCCCATGTCCTCTGTGCGTCCCGTCACTCCGCCCGTGGATTTGATTGATCTGTTGCAGGAGCGGGCCGCCACCCATGGCGACCGGCGACTGTTCACGTTCCTGGAGGACGGCGCTTCGGAGGAGTCACCGCTGGGGTACGCGGAGCTGGACCTGCGCGCGCGCCGGATTGGCGCCGCGCTCCAGCAGGTCGCCGCTCCGGGAGAGCGCGTGCTGCTGCTCTACCCGCCGGGGCTGGAGTACGTCGCGGGCTTCTTCGGGTGCCTCTACGCGGGGCTCGTCGCCGTGCCGGCCTACCCGCCCGACCCCACGCGCCTGGAGCGCACCCTGCCCCGCCTGCGCGCCATCATCCAGGACGCGCGCGCGTCGGTGGTGCTCACGACGTCCTTCCTGCAGTCGATGGGTGAGTCGCTCTTCGAGCAGGCCCCGGACCTGGCCGCGCTCAAGTGGATCGCCACCGACGCGACACCCGAGGGGGTCGAACAGGCGTGGCGCCGTCCGGAGGTCACGGCGGGCTCGCTCGCGTTCCTCCAGTACACCTCCGGGTCCACCGGCACGCCCAAGGGCGTGATGCTCAGCCACGCGAACCTGCTGCACAACCTGAAGCTCATCTCGCACGCGTTCAACATCCGGCGCGACAGCGTGGGCGTCATCTGGCTGCCGCCGTACCACGACATGGGGCTCATCGGCGGCATCCTCACGCCGCTGTACGCGAGCATCCACACGGCGCTGATGTCGCCGCTGGACTTCCTGCGGCGCCCGCTCCACTGGCTCCAGGCCATCTCCCGCTTCGGGGGCACCATCAGCGGTGGCCCCAACTTCGCCTTCGACCTGTGCGCCCGGCGCATCACCCCCGCGGAGCGCGAGGGGTTGGACCTGAGCACCTGGGAGATGGCCTTCTGCGGCGCGGAGCCCATCCGCCCGGAGACGCTGGAGCGCTTCCAGGCGGCCTTCGGGCCGTGCGGCTTCCAGCGCCGGTTCCTCTATCCCTGCTACGGCCTCGCGGAGGCGACGCTCATCGTCTCCGGCGGCGTGCAGGGCACGGAGCCCCGCCTGCGGACGGTGCGGAGCGACGCGCTGGAGCAGGGGCGCGCGGAGCCGGCGACACCGGACGCAGGTGACGTGCGGCACCTCGTGGGCTGCGGTCAGGACCTGCCGGATCAGCGGATGCTCGTCGTCGATCCGCACACCCGTGTGGAGTGCCCGCCGGGCACGGTCGGGGAGATCTGGGTCCAGGGACCGAGCGTGGCGCGCGGTTACTGGCAGCGTCCGGAGGAGACGGCGGCGGCCTTCGGTGCCCAAGTGGAAGGAGGGCCGGAGGGCGCCTTCCTGCGCACCGGCGACCTGGGCTTCCTGGCCGACGGAGAGCTGTTCGTCACCGGCCGACGCAAGGACCTCATCATCATCCGGGGACGCAACCACTACCCCCAGGACGTGGAGCTGACGGTGGAGCGCAGCCACCCGGCGCTCCGGCCCGGGTGCACCGCGGCGTTCGCCCTGGACGTGGATGGCGAGGAGCGGCTCGTCGTCGTCCAGGAGGTGGATCCGCGCAAGCTGCCCGCCTCCCCGGACGAGGTGGTGGAGGCCATCCGCCACGCCATCACGGACGCCCACGCGCTCGCGCCCCATGCCGTGGTGCTGCTGGAGCCCGGGAGCCTGCCGAAGACGTCCAGCGGGAAGATCCAACGCCACGCCTGCCGCGATGGCTTCCGGGACGGCTCGCTGCGCGCGGTGCGGACCTGGACGGAGCAGGCGAGCGCGGCCGAGGACACCGCGACGGTGCCGTCCCCGTCCGACGCGGGCAGCGACGTGCAGGGCTGGCTGCGCGAGCGGCTCGCCACGCGGCTGCGGGTGTCGTCCGCGTCGCTGGATGTCCAGGCGCCGCTCACCCGCCTGGGCCTGGACTCGCTCGCCTCCGCGGAGCTGGCGCATGACGTCGAGCGCGAGCTGGGCGTGGCGCTCCCGCTGTCACTCCTGCTCGAAGCCCCCAGCGTCACCTGGCTCGCGAGCGAGCTGTCCCGCCTGCGCGCGAGCGCTCCGGCCGAAGCCCCCTCCTCGCCCCAGGTGGGGAGTCCGGGAGAGGCGGCGCCGCTGTCCTTCGCGCAGCAGCGGCTGTGGTTCCTGGAGCAGTTGGATCCGGGCACGCCGCGCTACCACCTCCCCGCCGCGCTCCGGCTGGAGGGGCCGCTCGACGCGGTGGCGCTGGAGCAGGGACTCCAGGCGCTGGTGCGACGCCATGCGGCCCTGCGCACGATCATCGAGGTGAGGGCCTCCGGGCCCGAGCAGCGCGTGCTGCCCTTCGCTCCCCTCCCCCTGCCCCACGTCGCGCTGGAAGGCCTGGACTCCGAAGCCCGCGAGGCCGAGCTGCGGCGGCGACTGCGCGATGAGGCGCGACGGCCGTTCGACCTCGCGCGAGGGCCGCTCCTGCGCGCCACGCTGTTCCGTCTGGAGGCGCAATCGCACGTGCTGCTCCTCGTGGTGCACCACCTCGTGGCGGACGGCGCTTCGCTGGCGCTCCTCGGGCGGGAGCTGGCGGCGGGCTATGCCTCGGCGGTGACGGGACAGTCCCCCGCGCTCCCCGCGCCGTCGATCCAGTACGTGGACCATGCGCGGTGGCAGCGTGAAGCGCGGCACGACGCCGCTCGAGCGGAGCACCTGGCGTGGTGGCGGCAGCGGCTGTCGGGAGCGCCGCGCGCGCTGGCGCTGCCGACAAGCGCGGTGCGTCCCGGGAGGCGGGGCCAGCACGGCGCCTTGCTTCCCGTGCGGCTTCCCCAGACGCTGTCCGAAGGCATCCGGCAGGTGGCGCGCGCCGAGGCCGTCACCCCCTTCATGGTCTTGCTCGCGGGCTTCCAGGCCGTCCTCTCCCGCTGGTCGGGACAGGAGGACGTGAGCGTGGGCACGCCCGTCCTCGGGCGTGAGCGCGCGGGGCTGGAGGGGCTGGTCGGCCTCTTCATCAACACGCTGGTGCTGCGCACCGGGCTGTCCGGCGACCCGACCTTCCGCGAGCTGCTGGAGCGCGTGCGCGCAACGACGTTGGGGGCCTTCGCGCACCAGGGCGTGCCCTTCGAGGAGGTCGTGGAGGCGGTGCGCCCGGAGCGCGACACCGACCGCGCGCCGCTCTTCCAGGTGATGCTCGTGCTCCAACCGGATCCGCTGCCAGAACCGGGGATGCCGGGCCTCACCGTGCGGACCCTCGACGTGGACACCGGGACGGCGAAGTACGAACTCACGCTCTCCCTCACCGACACGGCGGATGGCTACGTCGGCTCGCTGGAGTTCGACACCGCGTGCTTCGACCCGACCGGCGCGGCCCGCTTCGCCGAGCACCTGCGCGTCCTGCTCACCACCGCCGTGGCGGAGCCCACGCGGCGCCTCTCCACGCTGCCCCTGCTGACCCCGGCTGAGCGCGAGCAGGTGCTGGTGACGTGGAACGCCACGCACCAGGCCCTGCCTCCCGAGGCCGGCCTGTTCCAGCGCTTCGAAGCCCAGGCCGCGCGCACGCCCGACGCCGTCGCGGTGGTGGCGGGCGGCACGCGGCTGACGTACGGGGAGCTGTCGCGGCGCGCGGCGCGGCTCGCGCGACGGTTGGCGGCGGAGGGCGTGGGCCCGGAGCAGCTCGTGGGCCTCTGCACCGAGCGGTCCGTGGAGCTGGTCGTCGGGCTGCTGGGAATCCTGCGCGCCGGAGGCGCCTGGCTGCCGTTGGATCCGTCCTACCCCCGCAAGCGGCTGGGCGCCGTGCTGCGGGACTCGGGCGCCCGCGTGGTCGTGAGCCAGCGGACGCTGGCCGGTGTGCTGCCCCTGGAGGATCAGGCCACGCTCTGGCTGGAGGACGAGGCGGACACGGAGCAGGACCTGGGCACCCCCGCGCTGGAGTCCGGGCACCTCGCCTACGCCATCTACACCTCGGGCAGCACGGGGACGCCCAAGGGCGTCCTGGTGCAGCAGCGCAACGTGCTCGACTTCTTCGCCGCCATGGATGAGCGGCTGGGCACGACGCCCGGCGTGTGGCTGGCGGTGACGAGCCTGTCCTTCGACATCTCCGTCCTGGAGTTGCTCTGGACGCTCACGCGCGGCTTCTCCGTGGTGCTCCGCGAGGACGGGTGGGACCCTTCGCAGCTCGCGGCGCGCATGCGCGAGCACGGCGTCACGCACCTGCAATGCACGCCGTCCTTCGCGCGGGCCCTGCTCCAGTCTCCGGAGGCCACCGCCGCGCTCCCTGGGTTGCGGACGTTCCTGGTGGGCGGTGAGGCCCTGCCTGCGCCGCTGGCGGAGGGCCTGCGGCGACTCGTGCCCGACGTGCTGAACATGTATGGCCCCACGGAGACCACCGTGTGGTCATCCACGCACCGCGTGCGCGACGCCGAGGACGCGACGGTGTCCATCGGCACGCCCATCGCGAACACGCGCTTCTACATCCTCGACGCGAACCTCCAGCCCGTGCCGGTAGGGGTCGCAGGAGAGCTGTACATCGCGGGCAGCGGCGTCGTCCGGGGTTACCTGGGGCGGCCCGCGCTGACCGCCGAGCGCTTCCTGCCCGAGCCCTTCGGGAGCGACCCCGGCGCGCGGATGTACCGCACCGGCGACCTGGCCCGGTGGCACGGGGACGGCACGGTGGACTTCCTCGGCCGCGTCGACTTCCAGGTGAAGGTGCGGGGCCACCGCATCGAGCTGGGAGAGGTGGAGGCGGCGCTCTCGCGTCACCCCGCGCTCGCGGCGGTCGTGGCGACGGTGCGGACCCTCGCGGGTGAGCCCTCGCTGGTGGCCTACGTCACCGCCCGGCCGGGACACGCCGTGGACACGGGCGTGCTGCGCGACTTCCTCCGGGATCGGCTCCCGGAGTTCCTGGTGCCGTCCGTCTTCATGACGCTCGACGCGCTGCCCCTGACGCCCAACGGGAAGGTGGACCGTCAGGCCCTGCCCGCTCCCCTCCAGGAGCGCCCGAGGGGACGCGACTTCGTGGCCCCGCGCTCGGACGTCGAAGCGCGGCTCGCCGCCGCCTGGGCCGAGCTGCTGGGCGTCGAGCGGGTCGGCCTCCACGACGACTTCTTCGAGCTGGGCGGCCACTCGCTGCTCGCCACGAGGCTCGTCTCCCGCGTGCGGGATCTCTTCCAGGTCGACGTGCCGCTGCGGCGCCTCTTCGAGCAGCCCACGGTCGCGGGCGTGTCGGCGTGCATCGAGGCCGGGCTCCAGCGGGGCGAGCGCAGCACCGCCGCGCCCCCGGGTCCCCGGCACCGGACGGGCCCGCTCCCGCTGTCCTCCGCGCAGCAGCGCCTGTGGTTCCAGGACCGGCTCGCGCCGGGCAGCGCCCTCTACACGCTGCCCGGAGCCCTCCGGCTTCACGGGCCGCTGGACGTGGCGGTGTTGGAGCGGTGCCTCACCGAGGTGGTGCGCCGACACGAAGCGCTGCGCACGTCGTTCCCGGAGGGCGCGGACGGCCCGGTCCAGCACATCGCACCGCCGTCTCCCGTGCGGCTGCCCCTTCATGACCTGGAGAGCCTGGACGCCGCCGCGCGCGAGGCCGAAGTGGCCCGCCGCTCCGCCGAGGAGGCCGCGCGCCCCTTCGACCTCGCGCACGGTCCGGTGCTGCGCACGGTGCTGCTGAGGCTGAGCGCGACCGAGCACGTGCTCCTCGTCGCCCTGCACCACATCGCGGCGGATGGGTGGTCCATCGGCGTGCTCGTGCGGGAGCTGGCGGCGCTCCACGACGCCTTCTCCCAGGGCCTGCCGTCCCCGCTCCCGGAGCTGCCGCTGCAATACGGGGACTACACCCTGTGGCAGCACGAACAGCTCCAGGGCGACGTGCTGGAGTCGCGCGTCGCGTACTGGCGCCAGGAGCTCGCGGGCACCACGGCCCTGCACCTGCCCACCGATTTCCCCCGTCCCTCCGCCCAGGCGTTCCACGGCGCCCGGCAGCCGGTCCACCTGCCCCTGACGCTGGTGGAGCGATTGAAGGCCGTGGGCCAGACGGAAGGCGCCAGCCTGTTCATGGGTGTGCTGGCCGCGTGGCAGGTGCTGCTGCACCGCTCCAGTGGCCAGACGGACTTCTGCGTCGGCGCCCCCGTGGCGGGACGGCAGCACTCGGAGCTGGAGGGGCTCATCGGCCTCTTCATCAACACGCTGGTGCTGCGCTCGCGCGTGGATCCGCGCGCGTCCTTCCGCGAACTGCTGCGCCAGACGCGTGAGGCGACCCTGGGGGCCTACGCCCACCAGGACCTGCCCTTCGAGAAGCTCGTGGACGTCCTGCGCGTCCCGCGCGATCCCTCCCGGTCGCCGCTCTTCCAGGTGATGTTCGCGCTGGAGAACACGCCCCGGGCGTCGCTGGAGACGCAGGGCCTGACGCTGACGCTCACCGAGCAGGCCCTCGACACCGCGAAGTACGACCTCACCCTCTCCCTGGCCGAGGACGCGACCGGGCTCACCGGGTACCTGGAGTACGACACCGCGCTCTTCACGGCGGGGACCGCGGCCCGCCTGGCGGAGCACCTGCACACCCTGCTGGAGGGGCTCGTGGCGGCTCCCGGACAGCCCGTGGCCGACCTGCCCATGCTCCGGCCCGACGCGCTCCACCGGCTGCTCGTGGACTGGAACGACACGGGGGCCGCACTGCCCGCGAGCCCCGTGCACGCGCAGTTCGCCGCCCAGGCCGCGCGCACGCCCGATGCCCTCGCGCTCGACTTCGAGGGGCAGATCGTCACGTACGGCGAGCTGGGGGCCCGCTCCAACCAACTGGCCGACTTCCTCCGTGAGCAGGGCGTGGGTCCGGAGGTCCGGGTCGCGCTGTGCGTGGAGCGTTCGCCGGAGTGGGTGGTGGGAATGCTCGGCATCCTCAAGGCCGGTGGCGCCTTCGTGCCGCTCGATCCTGCGCTTCCCCTTCAGCGCCTGGACTTCCTGCTGGAAGATAGCGCCGCGTCGCTCGTGCTCACGTCGCGGAGCCTGAGCGACCGGTTCACCGCCCACGGCGTGCGTGTGGTGTGCCTGGACACGGAGGCCGCCGGACTTGCGCAACGGTCCACCCGGGCCCCCGACGTGGCGGTCCACCCGGAGCACCTGGCCTACGTCATCTACACGTCGGGCAGCACGGGCCGTCCCAAGGGGACGCTGCTCGTGCACCGCGGCCTGGGCAACACGGCGCTCGCCGCGGTGAAGGCCCACGGCTTCCGGCCGGACAGCCGGGTGTTGCAGTTCGCCTCCGCGGGCTTCGACGCGTCGGTGTGCGAGGTCTTCGCGACGCTGCTCGCGGGCGCCACGCTCGTCCTCGCCCCTCGGGAGCGGCTGTTGCCGGACGCGCCCCTGCGCACGCTGCTGGAGGCGCAGCGCATCAGCGCGGTGACGCTGACCCCGTCCGTGCTCGCGCTCCTGTCACCCCAGGGACTGCCGCGCCTGGAGACCGTCATCTCCGCGGGCGAGGCGTTGCCCGGCGAGGTGGCGCGGCGTTGGAGCCAGGGCCGCACGCTTCTCAATGCCTACGGCCCCACCGAGGTCACGGTGTGCGCCACCATCACGCGCCAGCCGGTGACGCCGGAGCGCGTGACGCTCGGCCAGCCGTGGGCGAACGTGCGGGTGTACGTGCTGGATGTCTTCCTGCGGCCCGTCCCCGAAGGCGTGGGCGGCGAGCTGTTCGTGGCGGGTCCCGGGGTGGCGCGCGGCTACCTGGGCCAGCCGGGGCTCACCGCCGAGCGCTTCGTTCCGGATCCGTTCCACCCGGAGCCGGGCGGCCGCATGTACCGCACCGGCGACCGGGTGCGGTGGAGCGCCGACGGGCAGCTCGAATACCTGGGCCGCATGGACGCCCAGGTGAAGCTGCGCGGCTTCCGAGTCGAGCCGGGTGAAGTGGAGGCCGTGCTGCGCTCCCATCCGGACGTGCGCGAGGCCGTGGTCCTGGTGCGCGAGGACGCGCCCGCCGAGCCGCGCCTCGTGGCGTACGTGACGCAGCGGGCGCCCACCCCGGTCCCGGAGATGCGGGCCTTCCTCGCCGCGAGGCTGCCGGAGTACCTGGTGCCGTCGGCGTTCGTCGTCCTGGACGTGCTGCCCCTGTCGGCCAGCGGCAAGGTGGACGCCTCAGCCCTGCCCTCACCGGAAGCCGTCGTCGTGGCCCCCACGGCCGCCCCCGCCACGCCCACGGAGGCGCTGGTCGCGGGCATCTGGGCGGAGGTGCTGCGCCAGCCTGCGGTGGATCCGCACCGAAGCTTCTTCGAGCAGGGCGGACACTCGCTGCTCGCCACGCAGGTCATGACCCGGCTGCGGTCCCGCCTGGGCGTGGAGCTGCCCCTGCGGGAGCTGTTCGAGTCGCCCACCGTGGTGACGCTGGCGCGCGCCGTGGATGCGGCGCAGCGCTCGGGCACCGAAGCGCAGGCGCCCGCCCTGGATCGATCCAGTCGGAAGGAAGCCCTGCCGCTGTCCTTCGCCCAGCAGCGCCTCTGGTTCCTCGACCAGCTCGAGCCCGGGAGCGCCGCCTACAACACCCTGGCCGCGCTGCGCATCGAGGGCGCGCTGGATCCGCGCGCCCTGGAGCGCGCGTTCCAGTTCCTCACGCAGCGCCACGAAGCCCTGCGCACCACGTTCCGCGAGGACGCTGCGGGCGGGGTCCAGTGCATCGCGCCGGAGGTGTCCGTCCCCCTGACGCGCGTGGACCTCACGGGCCTGCCGGAAGCAGAGCGCGAAGCGGAGGGCCGGAAGCGGCTCGACGCGGAGTCTCTGAAGCCGTTCGACCTCGTGCTCGGCCCGCTGCTGCGCACCCACCTCTTCCAGCACTCCGACCGGCACCACGTGCTGCTGCTGACGATGCACCACATCGTGTCGGACGGCTGGTCCATGGGCGTGCTCGTCCGTGAGGTGGTGGCGCTCTACGAGGCCTTCCTGGAGGGCCGTGCCTCGCCGCTGCCGGAGCTGCCGTTGCAGTACGCGGACTACGCGGTGTGGCAGCGCGGGTGGATGCAGGGCGAGGTGCTGGAGAAGCAACTGGCGTGGTGGCGGCAGGAGCTGACGGGAGCGCCCCATGCGCTGGAGCTGCCCACGGACCACGCGCGTCCGGAGGTGCAGGGCTTCCAGGGCGCGAGCGTGCCCGTGCGGCTGCCGCGTGCGCTCTCGGACGCGGTGAAGGCGCTCGCCTGGCGCGAGCACGCCACGCCGTACATGGTGCTGCTGTCCGCCTACGCGGTGTTGCTGGGCCGCTACGCCGGCCAGGACGACGTGTCCATCGGCTGCCCCATCGCCGGCCGGGGCAGGCAGGAGCTGGAAGGGCTCATCGGCTTCTTCGTCAACACGCTGGTGCTGCGCACCCGGCTCTCGGAGGCCCCGTCCTTCCGGGCCCTGCTCGCCCAGGTGCGCGAGACGACGCTCGGCGCCTACGCGCACCAGGACGTCCCCTTCGAGAAGCTGGTGGAGGAGCTGCGGCCGCAGCGCAGCCTGGACCGGGCGCCGCTCATCCAGACGCTGCTCATTCTCCAGAACGCGCCCATGCCGACGCTCGCGGTGGGCGGCGCACGCCTGGAGTTGCTGGAGGTGGAGGGCCGGACGACGCGCTTCGAGCTGACCCTCAACCTCACCGAGACGGAAGACGGCTTCCAGGGCACCTTCGACTACGGCACGGAGCTGTTCAAGGCCGCGACCGTGGAGCGGATGGCCGCGCACTTCCAGGTACTGCTGGAAGAGGCGGTAGCACGGCCGGAGCAGCGCCTGTCGCGGCTGCCACTGCTGACGGCACCGGAGCGCCAGCGCCTGCTGGTGGACTGGAATGACACCCGGTCGGACTACCCGAGGGACGCCTCCATCGTGGACGTCTTCGCCGAGCAGGTCGCGAAGCACCGGGATGCGGTGGCCCTGGAGTTCGGGGACCAGACGCTGACGTACGGAGCGCTGGACGAGCGCGCCAACCAGCTCGCCTGGCATCTGCGCGAGCGGGGCGTGGTGGCCGAGGAGCGCGTGGCACTCTGCGTGGAGCGCTCGCTGGAGCTGGTGGTGGCGCTCCTGGGCATCCTCAAGGCTGGCGGTGTCTACGTGCCGCTGGACGCGGGCTATCCGCGCGAGCGCCTGGTGCACATGGTGTCCCAGGCCCGTGCCCGCGTGCTGGTGACGACGCGCGACGTGTCCGCGCGCCTGGGCGACCTGGCGGTGCCGGAGGTGCTGCTGGACGCGCACGCGGACGTGCTCGCGCGCAAGCCGACGCACGCGCCCGACAGCGGCGTCGCGGGGGAACACCTCGCATATATCGACTTCACCTCGGGAACCACGGGCGGGCCCAAGGGCGTGTGCATCACGCACGGCTCGGTGCTGCGCACGGTGCGCGGCGTGGACTACGCGCACCTGTCGGGTGAGACGTACCTGCTGATCGCGCCCATCACCTTCGACGCATCCACCCTGGAGGTCTGGGGACCGCTGCTCAACGGGGGTCGGCTGGTGGTGTACCCGCCGCGACCGCCGGGCGATCCCCGGGAGCTGGCCGAGGTGCTGACGCGGCACGGGGTGACGCTGCTGCACCTCACCGCGGGCCTCTTCTCGCAGATGGTGGATGCGCACCTGGAGGGCCTCGCGGGCGTGCGGCAGTTGCTGACGGGCGGAGACGTGGTGTCGCCCCCGCACGTCCAGAAGGTGCTGGAGTCGCTGCGCATCCCCGTGACGGCCTGCTACGGCCCCACGGAGGGCACGCTCTTCACGAGCTGCTGGCGCATGGAGACCGTGGCGCAGGCCGGCGCGCCGGTGCCCATCGGCCGGCCCCTGGGCAACACGCGCGTCTATGTGCTGGGCGCTGACCTGGAGCCGGAGCCCGTGGGCCTCCAGGGCGAGCTGTACGTCGCCGGAGACGGCCTGGCGCGCGGCTACCTGGAGCAGCCGGGGCTCACCGCCGAGCGCTTCATCCCCGACCCCTTCAGCGCCACGCCCGGAGCGCGCCTGTACCGCACCGGCGACCTGGTGCGCTGGCGCGAGGACGGGGTGCTGGAGTTCGTGGGCCGGCGCGACACGCAGGTGAAGGTGCGCGGCTTCCGCGTGGAGCCAGGTGAAGTGGAGTCCGCGCTGCGCTCCCATCCGGACGTGCGCGAGGCCGTGGTGGTGGCGCGTGAGGACGTGCCCGGCGTGAAGCGCCTCGTGGGCTACGTGGTAGGCCCGGCGGCGGACGCGTTGCCCGCGCTGCGCACCTCCCTGCAGGAGCGCCTGCCCGAATACATGGTGCCCGCGGCGCTGATGGCGCTGGAGGCCCTGCCCCTCACGTCGAACGGCAAGGTGGACCGTCGAGCCCTGCCCGCGCCGGAGAGCCGGCCGGAGCTGCCCCAGCGCTACGTGGCGCCGCGCACGCCGCTGGAAGCACGGCTCGCGGACGTCTGGGCGAAGGTGCTGGGCCTGACGTCGGTGGGCGTGGAGGACAACTTCTTCGCCCTGGGGGGCGACTCCATCAGCAGCCTCCAGGTGGTGGCGCGGGCGCGACAGGCGGGGCTGCGCGTCACGCCCAAGCAGCTCTTCCAACACCAGACGGTGGCGCTGCTGGCCCAGGTGGTGGACGCGGACGGTGGCGCTCGGGACACCGACGCGGTGGTGGAAGGGCCGGTGACGCTGACGCCAGTGCAGAGGGCGTTCTTCGAGGAGGCCCGTGAACAGCCGCACCACTTCAACCAGTCGTTGCTCCTGGTGCTGAAGGAGCCGGTGGAGCCCGCGCACCTGGAGCAGGCGCTCCAGGCGCTCACGGCGCATCACGATGCCCTGCGCCTGCGCTTCACCCAGGTCGATGGCGTCTGGACCCAGGCCCACCACGCAGGGCCGGGGCCCGCGCTCCGGCTGGAGCGCGTGGATCTGTCCCAGGTGTCGGAGCCTGGCCTGCCGGCGGCGCTGGAGGCCGCGTGCGCGCGGGTCCAGGGCAGCCTGGATCTGTCCGAGGGCCTGCTCCTGCGCGCGGCCCTCTTCGACTGCGGCCCCGACCGCCAGGCGCGGCTGCTGCTGGCCATCCACCACCTGGCCGTGGACGCCGTCTCCTGGCGCATCCTCCTGGAGGACCTGGAGACGGCCTGTGTCCAGCTCGGCCAGGGCCAGCCCGTGACGTTGCCGCCGAAGTCCACCTCCTTCCAGACGTGGGCGCGCCGACTGGGGGAGTACGCGGGCTCCGACGCGGTGCGGGCTGAAGCCCCCCACTGGCGGTCGCTCGGGGCCACGCCGTATCCACCCCTGCGGGTGGACCTGCCGTCGGGGATCAACACCGTGGAGTCCGCGGCGGAGGTCTCCGTCGAGCTGGACGCTGAACAGACGCGCCTGCTGTTCCAAGAGGTCCCCGGCGCCTACCGGGCCCGTCCGGACGAGGTGCTGCTGGCGGCGCTGGCCGCGTCCCTGGCACGCCACGCGGGGCAGCCCTTCGTGGCGGTGGAGCTGGAGGGCCACGGCCGCGAGGACGTGCTCGCGGATCTGGACGTGTCGCGCACCGTGGGCTGGTTCACGTCCACCCATCCGGTGGCGATCACCGTGTCCGCCAACGCCAGTCCCGGAGAGCTGCTGCGTGCGGTGCGGGACACCGTGCGACAGATGCCGGGCCGGGGGCTCGGCTACGGCCTGCTGCGATACCTGGGCTCCGCGGAGCTGTCCGCGAGCCTGGGCGCGCTTCCCCGCCCGCAGGTGGCCTTCAACTACCTGGGCCAGTGGGACGCGACCGCGCAGGGTTCGAAGCACTTCGCGCGCGCCCCCGAGGGGACAGGCCCCCTCCACGCCCCGGGGGCCCTGCGCTCCCACGTGCTCGAGGTGGGCGCCCTGGTGCTGGAAGGAACGCTGCGCGTGTCCTTCACGTACAGCCGGGCCCTGCATCGTCCGGAGACGGTGGAGGCCCTGGCGCACGGAGTGGTGGGGACGCTGCACGCGCTCATCGCGGGCCGCGCCTCCGACGATGCCTCGCGCGTCACCCCGGGCGACTTCCCTCTGGCCCGCCTGACCCCGGACCGGCTCGCGGCGCTGCACGCGCGCATCCCGGAGCTCGAGGACGTCTATCCCCTGTCCCCCATGCAGCAGGGCATCCTGTTCCACGCCCTGCTGGAGCCCTCCGCCACCGCCTATCTCGTCCAGTCCTCCATCGACGTCGCATCCGCGCTCGACGTGGCGGCGCTGCGCGGAGCGTGGCAGGCGTTGATGGATCGCCACCCCATCCTGCGCACCAGCTTCCTCTGGGAAGGGCTGGAGGAGCCGCTGCAGGTCGTGTGGCGCTCCACGCCGCTGCCCTGGGTGGAGCACGACTGGCGACACCTGACACCCGAGGCCCGGGAGCAGGAGCTTCAAGCGCTGCTGGAAGCGGACCGCGCCCGGGGCTTCGTCCTGTCCGAGGCCCCGCTGATGCGCCTGTTCCTGGTGCGGCTGGGCGACTCCGCGCACCGGCTCATCTGGACGCAGCACCACCTGCTGCTGGATGGCTGGAGCCTGGGCTTCGTGTTCCAGGAGCTGCTCGGCACCTATGAGTCCCTGCGCCGGAAGGAGCCTCCGGCCCCCACCGCCCGGCCGCCCTTCCGCGACTACATCGCCTGGCTTCGCGAGCAGCCCCTCGCCCAGGCCGAGTCCTTCTGGCGCGAGGCCCTCCAGGGCTTCTCCACGCCCACCCCGCTGCCGGTGGGAGCGCCCCCGTCCGCGAACCGTGTGGGCATGGACGAGCACCGCCTCCTGCTGTCGACGGAGGACACCGCCGCGCTCCAGGCCTTCACGCGCCAGCACCAGCTCACGCTCAACACGCTGGTGCGGGCCGCCTGGGCGCTGCTGTTGGATCGTCACGGCGGAGGAGACGACGTCCTCTTCGGCGTGACGGTCGCCGGCAGACCTCCGGAGCTGCCCGGGGCGGACCGGATGATGGGCCTGTTCATCAACTCCGTGCCCGCGCGGATCCGCCTCCCCGCCGACGCCGCCGTGGTGCCCTGGCTGAAGCAGTTGCAGGACGCCCAGCAGCGCACGCTGGCGCACGAGCACGTCCCGCTGGTGCGCATCCAGGGCTGGAGCGAGGTGCCCCGGGGCACGCCGCTCTTCGACAGCCTGCTCGTCTTCGAGAACTATCCGCTCGACGCCGCCCTCCAGCGCGCCGGCGGGCCGCTCGACGTGCGCGCCGTCGAAAGCTTCGACCACACCCACTACCCGCTCACGCTGGGGGTGTTCCCCGGCACACGGCTGGCCCTGCGGCTTTCCTACATGCGCGCCCGCTACGACGCGGGCACCGTCGAGCGCCTCGTGGAGCAGCTGCGCCTCGCGCTGCGCTCCCTCACGTCCGGCACCGCGCGAAGGCTCGCGGACGTGTCGCTCCTGTCCAACGAAGATCGCCACCGCCTGCTGCGCGCCTGGAACGACACGCGCACGGACTGGGACGCGGAGGCCGTGGTGACCGCGCTCTTCGAGGCCCGCGTGGCGCGGACCCCCGATGCCACCGCGCTCTCCTTCGAGGGCCAGCACCTCACGTACGCGGAGCTGGACCGCCGCGCCAACCAGCTCGCGTGGCACCTGCGCGAGCGCGGCGTGGGCGCGGACGTGCTCGTGGGCCTGAGCGTGGAGCGCTCCCTGGACCTCGTGGTGGGCATGCTCGGCATCCTCAAGGCCGGCGGCGCCTACGTCCCGTTGGATCCCACCCTGCCCCAGGAGCGCCTGGCCTTCATGATGGAGTCCGCGGGCCTGATGCTCCTGGTCACCCGCGACGCCATCGCGGATCAGCTCCCGTCCCGGGGTGAGCAGCTCATCTGCCTGGACTCGGACGCGGCCCGCATCGCCACGGCCCCCTCCACGC